>JALOLF010000225.1 GCA_025456085.1 Acidimicrobiales bacterium | reverse complement strand
GGGAGTGGCTGCAGATCTACCCCACCGCCCGCATCCTGGTCGCCGACCGGGAGCGACTCTCGAAGGACCGACGCAAGGAGTTCGTGGCCCGCGCCGCCACCGGTGACTGGGACGGCATCGTGTTCACCCAGTCCGGCTTCGCCCGCCTCCCCCTGGGGGCCAAGCTGATGCGCGGGTACCTGCGGGAGGAGATCGACACCGCCCGCCGGGCGCTCGGCGTGTCGCAGGACGGCAAGGGCCTGTCCGTGAAGCGGCTCGAGCGCCGCATCGCCCAACTGGAGGAGACCTACAAGCGGCTCCTGGCCGAGCACGCCAAGGACGACGGCGTGCGCTTCGAGGAGACCGGCGTCGACTACCTGTTCTGTGATGAGGCCCACGCCTACAAGAACCGGCGGGTCGATTCGTCGATCGACGGGGTGGCCACCGTTGGCTCCCAGCGGGCCCAGGACCTGGACGCCAAGCTGTGGGCGCTGCGCCGGACGCACGGCCCCCGGGTCGTCACCTTCGCCACCGCCACCCCGGTCGCCAACTCCATGGCCGAGCTGTGGGTCATGCAGTCCTACCTGCACCCCGACCTGCTGGCCGACGTCGACCTGCGGGCCTTCGACTCGTGGGCCGCCACCTTCGGACGCACCCACACCGCCCTCGAGCTGGCACCCGACGGCAGCTCCTACCGCATGCAGACCCGCTTCGCCCGCTTCCAGAACGTCCCCGAACTGCTCACCCTCTACCGGCAGGTCGCCGACGTGCGCACCACCGAGGACCTCGACCTGCCCACCCCCACGCTCGCCGGAGGCAAGCCCGCCACCGTGGTCGTCGCCCCCAGCGACGCGCTGGTCGCCTACGTGGCCGACCTCGCAGCACGGGCGGAACGGATCCGCAACCGGGCCGTGCACCCCGCCGAGGACAACATGCTCAAGGTCACCGGCGACGGCCGCCGCGCCGCCCTCGACCTGCGACTCGTCGGCGGCCACACCGACCCCGAGGGCGGCAAGCTCGCCGCGGCCGCGGCCCGGATCGCCTCCCTCCACCACGCCACCCGGGACTTCATCTATACGGACGACCACGGCCAACCCGCCGCCCGGGCCGGGGCGCTGCAACTCGTGTTCTGCGACGTGTCCACCCCGGCCGGCGGCGGGTGGAACGCCTACGACGAGCTCCGGGCCCTGCTCGTCGAGCGGGGCGTACCGAGCGATGTGATCCGCTACATGCAGAGCGCCACCAACGACGTGGCCAAAGCCAAGTTGTTCGCCGCCCGCCGCGACGGCACCGTCGCCGTGCTCATCGGCTCCACCGAGACCATGGGCGTGGGCACCAACGTCCAGGCCCGGGCCGTGGCGATGCACCACCTCGACGCCCCCTGGCGACCCGCCGACATCGAACAGCGCGACGGGCGCATCCTGCGCCAGGGCAACCAGAACCCCGAGGTGCACGTCATCCGCTACGTCACCGAGGGAAGCTTCGACACCTACATGTGGCAGACCCTCGAACGGAAAGCCGCGTTCATCGCCCAGGTGACCCGCGGCGACCTGCCCGACCGTGACGTCGACGACATCGGCGACCAGGCCCTTTCGTTCGCCGAGGTGAAGGCCCTGGCCACCGGTGATCCGCTTGTGCTGGAGAAGGCCGGGCTCGACGCCGACGTCGCCCGCCTGGCGCGGCTCGAACGGGCCCACCACGACGACCAGCACCGCTTGCGCCGTACCTACGAAACCGCCATCCAGCGGGCCGACCGGTGTGCCCACCGGGCCGAGCAACTGGCCGCGGTGCCCGACCGACTCATCGACACCCGTGGCGACCGGTTCGCCATGACCGTCGACGGCCGACGGCACACCAAACGGGTCGAGGCCGGCACCGACCTCTAGGGACTTCTCGCCCAGCGACTGGATGCCACCCCGCCCGAGTCGACCTCGCCGGTCCTCGAGGTCGGCACCCTCGGCGGACTCACCGTCACCGCACAGACGTCAACCCGCATCGAGGACGAGGTCCGCCTCCTCATCCCCGACGCGCACGTGGAGCACATCTACACTCGCCACGACTGGCAGACCGCCGACCCGACCACGCTCGTCACCCGTCTCGAACGCCAGCTCCAGCGCCTCCCCGACACCCTCGCCACCACCCGAGCCGGGGGCGACGCAGCGAGAGCGGAAGCCGCCCGGGCCGAGGCCCGCATCGGCCAACCGTGGGAGCACACCGACCGCCTTGTTGGGCTGCGCCGCCGCCAGAAGGAGATCGACGAGGCCCTCGCCGCCACGGTCGCTCCGGCCGATGACGTGCCGCCAGGGACACCCGGCGCGCCGGGCGACGGACAGGTCCTGCCAGGTGCCGAGCGTGCCCGGCGGCGGCTCGACGCCCTCGAGTCTCGCAACGCCCAGCGGTCAGCCGGTCTCTCATTGTGACCTCGCATCTGGCGGGGCAGCTGGGTAAGGATTGGCGGGTCCACGAACGTGCAGTCGCACCCAACGACAGGCTCCGACCATGGACACGTATCCCTCACGCGCCAAGACCACTGCTGCCCTCGCGCCAGGGCTCGACCCCAACGCGCTCTGGCTGACCCCGCTCCCGGCGAGCGGCTTGCCGTCGTTCAGGCTGTCGCACCCCTACGTCGAGCTGGTCTACACAGCCTCGCTCGGACCGACGGCCGTGATGCTGGCGCGCCGCCTCGACCGTCTCGTCGTCGCCTTCCCGGGTGGAGTCAGCGTCTGCGCGGTCATGCTCGCCCGCGAGCTCGGTCTGCGGGCTACCAGCGAGGAACCGCTCGGAGGGAGGTCCCAGCTCCGCAAGTCCCTCGACCGGCTCGCCCACGTCAACTTCATCGAATGGCTCGACGAGCAGCACGTTGGTGTGCGCAGCGCCGTACCCGCGGTCAGCGACCGTGTCCGCGACACGCTCCCCGAAACCGTGCGCCAGGCGCACGACCACTTCGTCAAGGTCATCGACCTGCGCGACGGGCGGCCCTGACGCGCTCCTGGTTTCCGGTCGGTGTCCGGCAGAACCCTCCGTTCGAGGGACGGCCTGCCGACGCGCGTAGCGGCGCATCCGGCTGCGCCGGCCGATCCGGCGGACGAGGGAGAGCAACGTGGCGTTGGGGCTTGCGGGGAAGCAGACGAACGCTTGGGCTGCCCCTACCAAGATCCCTGCTGACTTCACGCCGGCAGCGATCACCATCGGACGGGATGTCGCCGCAATGGGTTTGGAGGTCGCCCAGGCTGAGTGGAGCGGCAGGGGAGCTCCCAGTCGTGAGGCGATGAGCGCCCTCCAAGCCGCTCGGCTCAACAAGCGGCTGTGTCCGGTCGTCGTCGTCGCCGAAGGATGCGGGCAGGCATGGCTGTTCGGCCCGAACGCCCAAGGCCAGGTCATGGGTTCCTTGGCGGAGAACCAGGCCGAGCGACTCTTGCAGGCGGCCGTCGACCAGTCCTCGGGCCTCCTGGCACGGCAGCGACTCACTGACCTGTAGAGGCGCTGGAGGGCACCGCTCTTCACAGGATGGCCAACGCTGGGCTCCTCGCCACCAACGATCTGCGCAAGGGATTGCGGCGGCGACCGGAACGGCCTGAAGGTCAGCGCAGAGAGGATCACACTCGCCCGCGAGCTCGGCCTGCGATCCAGCAACGACGAGAGCCCCCTCGGCCGTCGATCGCCACTGTCGAAGGCGTTCGACCGGTGCGCGCGTGAGCGTCTCGTCAGGTGGATCGAGCCGCAGGACCTGGCGGTTCATACCGCCGTGCCCGCCGTGAGCGACTGAGTCCGGGACAAGCTCCCGCCCGATGCCCGCAGCACCCACGACCACTTCGTCGAGGATTACGTGATCGACCTGCGCGACGGAGATTCGGCATGACCGACGGTGTGGATGCCGAAGCTCGATGCCAGCGCACGTCGACTTGCCCACCGCCAGCCGGACGGAGTCGACGCTGAACGGAGCGGACAGCCTCGGGCCAGCGTCCTGGTCGGGGCCATGACGTGTAGCTGTCGCTGCGCATCACCTGACTCGTCGTCGGCGTCCCGGCGCTGACCTTAGGGTCGCGTGTTTGCCGACCCCGTGTGCCCCCCGATCTAGCATTCACATGGCGGCCTCATCCGGAGTTCCGCAGCTGCGTTGACGGTCTGGGCACAGAAAACAGGCTGTGACCTGGATGAACGCGCGTGAAGGCGTGGACGTGCCGTGTATCTATG
>JALOLF010000122.1 GCA_025456085.1 Acidimicrobiales bacterium | reverse complement strand
GTGCTCCACGGACAGGATCCACGAGGGTGGGACAACAACAGCGGTTTCGTTTCGCGTCGGCTCCGCGTTCGGCGCGAGGGTGGTGTCGGGAGCCATCCGACCCCGCTCCCGACGACCCGTGACCGACGCACTCCGACGAGCGATGAACCTCTACGCGTTGTTGCTGCGCGCCAGCGAGGACGCACCGCTCACCCTCGAGGAGGCCCGGACGGTGCTGGCGTCGCAGTACCGCGACTACGAGGGGGAGAGCGGACGCAAGGCCTTCCGACGCGACCGGGAACGCCTCCAGGCCGTCGACGTCCCGGTGCGCACCAGCTACCACACCGGGCGGCCGGGTGTGCCCGGTTGGTACATCCCCCGCCTCGAGTACCAGTTCCCCGGCGTGGAGCTCAGCCCGCACGAGCGCGGCGCGCTCGAGCTGGCCACCCGCATGGTGGACTTCCACGACGTGCTGTGGGCACCCGTGGCCGCGGCGAAGCTGGCGGGCACCAACCGCCGCACGGCCGCGGGCCGCGCCGACCCGGACTCGGGCACCGACACCATCGCGGTGTTCGTCGCGCCACCGGCGCTACCCGCCCTGCAGCGGGCGCGCGCCCGTCGGGCCAGGGTCACGTTCCGGTACCGGGGGCGCGACCGAGTCCTGGAGCCCTACGGCATCGCCAACGCCCGGGGCCACTGGTACGTCGTGGGTCACGAGGTCGGCGACGACGTCCCGGTCAAGGTCTTCCGGGTCGACGTCGTGCAGGGTGCGGTGCGCGAGCTCGGGGGCGACGCCGCCTTCGACGTGCCGGCGGGCTTCGACGTCGGCGCCCACGTCCCGGCCGACCTGTGGGGGTGGGGCCACGAGTCGTTCGAGGTGCGGGTGGCCGTCGACGCCGAGGTGGCCGACATCGTGGCCGCCGACGTGGGACAGGGCCTGACGACGGGCACGCTGGACGACGGCCGCATCGAGCTGCGCTTCGCCTGCACCCACCGCGGCGTCCTCGTGTCGTGGGCGCTGGGGCTCGGCGAGCGTGCAGAGGTCCTGGCGCCGCTCGACGTGCGGGCAGACGTCGTCGCCCGCCTGCGCGCCCTCGGCGGGGTCGACCGGGCCGAGGGAGGCCCACATGCCCCGTGAAGCCGTCGAGGCCCGTCTGCAGCGGATGCTGGCCCTCATCGTGGAGTACGAGGGCCGGGGCTGGGTCCCGGTCGCCGAGGTGCTGGACCGCTTCCACTGCACGCGCGCCACCCTCGCCCGCGACCTGGCCCTGCTCTGCACCTGTGGGGTGCCGTCCTACGAGCTCCCCGACGAGCTCATCGACGCCGTCTTCGACGACGAGCAGGACACCCTCCTCGTGGACGTGCCCGACGTGTTCCGTCGCGTGGGCCGGCTCAGCGGGGGTGAGGGCCTCGCCGTGCTCACCGCCGCCGCGACGCTGCTCGAGCTGCAACCCGACGAGGTGCTCGCCTCCGCGGTGGACAAGCTGCGCGAGCGCCTGCAGCTCGGTGCGGACCTCGCCGTCGAGCTGGAGCGACCGCCCGCACTGGAGGTCTTCCTCGACGCCCACCGCGCCCGGCGGGTCGTGGAGGGCCGCTACTGGACCGCCTACCGCGACGCGGTCGAGGACCGCCGGCTCGAGCCGCACTTCGTCTTCTACGGCGCCGGCACGTGGTACGCCCGCTGCCTCGACCGCCGGGACCAGACGGTCAAGCTGTTCCGGCTCGACCGCTTCGAGTGGGCCCGCGCCACCGCCCAGACCTTCGAGCTCGAGCATGCCGACGACTCGACCGCGATGTTCACCCGCGGCGCGACGGCGGTGACCGCAATGGTGTGGTTCCCCGAGTCGGCGGACTGGGTGCGCCGCAGCCTCGAGGTCCGCGAGGTGGCGACGCGCTCGCCCGAACCCCACGGCGAGCCCGGCTTCACGGCCGAGCTGCAGGTGGTGGGCACCTCGTGGCTGGCGAACCTGTTGCTGCGCACCGGCGGTCGGGTGCTGGATCCGCCGGCGCTGCGCGGCATCGGGCCCGACGCGGCCCGTCGGGCGCTGGCCCGCTACGGCGCCAGCGGCTGATCGGCGCCCAGTCGGCATTTTGGGGCCCCGTCACGGGGCCGGTACCCTCGCCGGTGGTGCACGCCGAGCGGTGGTGCACCGCGGAAGGGAGGCCAGCAGGTGGCACCGTCGGTCGCCGTCATCGGTGGCGGCATCACCGGGCTCGTGGCCGCCCGTGCCCTGACCGCACGAGGCGCCCGGGTGACCGTCCTCGAGGCCGGCTCCCGTCTCGGCGGCCAGATCCGCTCCGTCGCCTTCGCTGGTCACACCGTCGACGTGGGCGCCGAGGCGCTGCACATCGCCGGACCCCACGTCGGATCGCTCCTCGACGAGCTCGGCCTGCGCCGCGACCTCGTGCAGGCCAATCCGGGCTCGGCGTGGATCTGGACCGGACGGGGCCTGCGACGCCTCCCGGCCGGCGTCGGACCGGCGGGGCCGACCCGTCTGCGCCCTCTGCTGCAGGCGCGCATCCTGTCCCCACGGGGCCTGGTCCGAGCCGGCCTCGAGCCGCTGATCCCCGGCTCGACCCGCGGCTCGGACGTGGCCGTGGGTGCCTTCCTGTCCCGACGCTTCGGCCGCCAGGTCACCGACCGTCTCGTCGACCCACTGCTCGGCAGCCTGCACGCCGGTGACGTGCACCGCCTGAGCCTGCGGGCCGCCACCCCCTACCTGGCCGCACAGGTGGACCAGCACCGCTCCCTGCTGCTCGCCCAGCGGGGCCGCAGCCAGGCCGGTGCGCCGTCGTTCGTGTCGTTCCCCCAGGGCCTCACCCGCCTGATCGACGCGCTCGAGGCCGACGCCGGCTGCACGGTGCGTTGCGACACCCGGGTCGAGGCCCTCACCGTCGTCGACACCGACAGTGGCTGCGAGCTGCGCACCGCGTCCGGCGAGAGCCTCGCCGTCGACGCCGCGGTGCTCGCCCTGCCGGCGCACGCGGCGGCGCGGCTGCTCGCCGAGACGGCCCCCGAGGTGGCGTCCGGCCTCGACGGTTGGCGCGCCGCGTCGGTGGTCACGGCGGTGGTGAGCTACCCGGCGGCGGCCGCGGACGCGGCACCGGCGATGCGGGCGTCCGGCCTGCTGCTGCCCTCCACCAGCGGCCGGCTGCTCAAGGCGGCCACGTTCCTGACCCGCAAGTGGCCCTTCCTCGACGACGGCGAGCGCATGCTGGTACGGCTGTCCGGGGGACGGGCCGGCTCCGAGGAGATCGCGGCGCTCGACGACGCCGAGCTGGTGCGACGACTGCACGCCGATCTGGCGGAGGCGACCGGCCTCGGGGCCGAGCCGCTCGAGGTCCACGTCGAACGCTGGCCCCGGGCCATGCCCCAGCTCGAGGTCGGTCACCTCGAGCGGTTGGCCGCGGTGCGCGGGGCCCTCAGCGCCCGCGGCCCCGTCGTGCTGGCCGGTGCCCCCTACGACGGCATCGGCCTGGCGGCCTGCATCCGCTCCGGCCAACGGGCCGCCGACGCCATCCTCACCCTGCGCGCACCCACCTCGGAGGCCGTGCCGTGACCGTCACCACCCCGCATGCCGTCCGCTCCCTGCACCGCGACGCCGGCGAGCGTCCCTTCCTGGTCATCTGGGAGATCACCCGCGCCTGCCAGCTGGCCTGCCAGCACTGCCGGGCCGACTCCATCCACCACCGCAACCCGGGCGAGCTCGACACCGACGCCGGCCGACGCCTGCTCGACGACCTCGCCGCCTACGGCCCGCCCCGTCCCATGGTGGTGCTGACCGGCGGTGACCCCTTCGAGCGTGGCGACCTCCTCGAGCTCGTGACCCACGGCACGGCGGTGGGCCTGCACATGTCGATCGCCCCCTCGGTCACCCCCAAGCTCACCGCCACCGCCCTCGGGCAGCTGCGGGCGGCCGGCGCACACGCCGTGTCGCTGTCCCTCGACGGTGCCAGCGCCGCGGTGCACGACGGCGTCCGAGGGGTGCCCGGCGTGTTCGACGCCACGCTGGCAGCAGCCCGCACGGCACGCGACGCCGGCCTGCGCCTACAGGTCAACACCACGGTGACCCGCGCCAACGTGCACGAGCTGCCCGGTGTCCTGCAGCGCGTCGTCGGATTCGACGCCGCGCTGTGGAGCGTGTTCTTCCTCGTCCCCACCGGCCGGGGCGGTCAGCTCCAGACCCTCGACGCCGATCAGGTGGAGGAGGTGCTGCACTGGCTCCACGACGTGTCCGACCACGTGGCGGTGAAGACCACCGAGGCCCCCCACTTTCGGCGGGTGGCGCTGCAGCGGGCCGCCGTCGACGACGTCGACACCGCCTTCCCGCCCGGTCCGTTGCGCACCCGTCTCCGGGCGGCCACCGTCGAGCTGCTGGGGAGCCTGCACGGCCCCCGCCGCACGACCCGTCCCCCGCTCGCGGTGAACGCCGGCCGCGGCTTCGCCTTCGTCGACCACCTCGGTCAGGTCTACCCGAGCGGGTTCCTACCACTCGGCGCCGGCTCGGTGCACGACCAGACCTTCCGCACGATCTACCGCGACTCGCCGCTGCTGCGGGCCCTGCGCGACCCGTCCCACTTCGGCGGCCGCTGCGGGCGGTGCGAGTTCAACGAGGTGTGCGGCGGGTCCCGCTCGCACGCCTTCGCCGTCACCGGCGACCCGCTCGCCGAGGACCCGACCTGCGCCCACCAGCCCGGCGCCACCGTCGCGACCTGACCCCATCCCACCGAGGAGACCCCCATGATCCCGATCCACAAGACCCTGCTCGCCGCCGGCATGGTCGCGCTGCTCGGCCTGGCCGCCTGCGGCGACGACGAGTCCACGACCGGCGACGAGGCGTCCACCACCACGACCGGGTCGGCGGCCGGGGACGGCACCGCCACGGACGGGACGGCAGCGAGCGGCGACGAAGCCGCGGCCTGCGACAACGACCTCGAGATCGTCAACGCGTCGGCCGCGGACGTGGAGGGACTCGAGGACGGCCCGGTCGAGGTGGTCACCGCGTGGGCCGACGAGGGCCCGCACCCCGACAACACGGTGGACTACGACACCACGTTGTCCGGCATGATCTCGGAGTCGGAGATCCCGGTGGATCCCCAGTTCGGCTACTCCATCCCCGTCGGCACCCCGACCCTGCCCGAGGATGCCCTGTACCTGTCGTTCGACCTGGGCGTGCCCGACGGCGCCATCGCCGCCGATCAGACCTTCGTGCCCTCGACCAGCGACGAGTCCGCCGACGGCAGCATCGACTTCTACGCGGTGTACCTGGGTGCGGAACGGCTGCTCCCCGGTGACGCCACCATCACCATCACCGCGCTCACCGACGAGGTCGTGTGCGGCGAGATCACCACGTCGACCGACACCGACGTGCAGTCCTTCGTGGGCATCGAGGGCACCTTCCGCCTGGACCGCATCCAGGCCCTCGAGGCCGCCGAGGAAGGCTGACCCGCCGCTCCGTGTCGCCCGCCGGACGCGACCTGTGACGGCGGGCACACAGGAGTCCGACCGTGTGCCAGGATGACCGCCGAAGAGGGGGTTCGCATGCGCACACGTGTTCTGGCAGGGCTCGTCGCCCTGGTGTTGGTGGCCGCCGCCTGTGGCGGGCACAGCGATGTCGAGGACGAGACGGCCGAGGGGGCCGGCGGCGGCGGCGGGGACTCCTCCTCGACGACGGCGGGCGTCGACGCGCCGGCGCCGGGTGTGTTCGGAGACATGGCCGAGCCGGTGTGCGGTCCGGGCGACGCCTCGGGGTCGACCGACCAGGGCGTCACCGACGACGCCATCAAGGTGGGAACGCTCGCCGACCCGGGCAACACCATCATCCCGGGCCTGCTCCAGGAGCTGTTCGACGCGTCGGAGGCCTTCGTGGCCTGGTGCAACGAGGCCGGCGGCATCAACGGCCGCCAGCTCGAGCTGACCACCCGCGACACCAAGCTGGTCGAGGTCCAGCAGCGCATCACCGAGGCCTGCGCCGAGGACTTCGCCCTCGTGGGCGGCGGGACGGCGCTCGACTCCACCATCGTCCAGGCCCGCGTGGACTGCGGGCTGGTGGACTTCCCCGCCTTCCTCAACGATGCCGTGGCCCAGGGGGCGGAGCTCAAGATCCAGGCCGCCAACCCCTTCTACCCCGACTACCTGAACGTAGGCATCTACAACCTGGCCGCCCAGCAGTTCCCCGACGACATCACCAGCTTCGGCTTCCTGGCCGCCGACCTGAACAGCACCGGCCGCCCCATCGAGGAGCGCCTGCCGGAGGTGCTCGAGGCCGACTACGGCTACGACGTCGTGTACCTGGCCACGACGCCGCCGCCGCCGGCCACGGTCGACAACTGGCGCCCCTACGTCGAGGCGGCCAGCGCCGCCGGCGCCACGATGTTCGAGTACCGCGGCACGCCGGAGTACACGGTCCCGCTCATGAACACCATGGTCGAGGTGGGCTACGCGCCCACGGCGATGCTCCAGCAGGGCAACCACTACGCGAAGCAGTTCATCGAGGGCAACGACGCCCTGGGCGAGATCCCGACCTACGTCGAGATCGGCATCTTCCCCTTCGAGGATGCAGCGGAGAACCCGCCCACCCAGCAGTTCCTGGACCTCATGGACGACACCGTGCCGGGCTGGAGCGAGGACCCCGCCCTCCTCGGCGTCTACTCCTGGTCGAGCTGGCTGCTGTTCGCCCAGGCCGCCAAGCAGTGCGGCTCGGAGCTCACCCGGGAGTGCGTGCTGGAGAAGGCCACCGCGATCACGCAGTGGGACGGTGGCGGGCTCCACGCCCCGGTCGACCCCGACCCCACCGAGCCCAAGGGCCCGGCCTGCGTCATCGTGATGAAGGCGACGCCCGACGGGTTCGTGATGGACACCGAGTTCACCAAGCCCAACGAGGGGCCGTACAACTGCAGCGACACGAACCGGGCCGAGGTGCCCCGGTAGTCGCCCGCCCCCCGACGCGCCCGCGTGGACACCTTCCTCAGCCTCACGGTCAGCGGCCTGGCGACGGCGGCGATCTACGCCGTCGCGGCCAGTGGCCTGGTGCTGACCTACACGACCACCGGGACCTTCAACTTCGCCCACGGGGCGATCGGGATGATCTCGGCCTTCCTGTACTGGCAGCTCCGCTTCGACTGGGGCTGGCCGACACCGGTGGCCCTGGTGGCGGTGCTGCTGGTGGCCGGTCCCCTGTTCGGCATGGGTCTGGAGCGGGTGGTCATGCGGCGCCTGGAGGGCACCTCGGAGATCACCCGGCTGGTGGTCACCATCGCGCTGCTGCTCGGCCTGCTCGGGCTGTCGGTGTTCATCTGGGATCCCGGTGTCGGGCGCCCCATGCGCAACTTCTTCGCCGGCAACGTGGTCGAGGTGGGCGGCATCCGCATCCCCTGGCACCAGTTCGTGGCCCTGGCGGTGGCGGCTGCGGTGGCGGTGGGTCTGCGCATCCTGCTGTACCGCACCCGTAGCGGCGTGGCCATGCGGGCCTCGGTCGACAACCGCACGCTCGCCGCCCTCAACGGCGCCCGTCCCGAGCGCAGCGCCATGTTGGCCTGGGCCATCGGCTGCTCGCTGGCCGCGCTGTCGGGCATCCTCATCGCGCCGACGCTCACCCTGTCGGCCATCCCGTTGACGCTGCTCATCATCAACGCCTACGGCGCCGCCGTGTTCGGACGGCTGAAGAGCCTGCCCATGACCTTCGTCGGGGCCCTCGTGCTGGGCCTGCTGAACGACTACGCCATCGGCTACCTGACCGAGCTGCCCGACGACCTCGAGCCCTACTTCCGGGGCTTCGTGGCCGCCATCCCCGCGATCCTGCTGTTCGTGGTGCTGCTGGTCATGCCAGCCAGCCGGCTGGGCGGGGTGACCCGAAGCCGTGAGATCTCGGTCAAGCCGGGCTGGGGCGGCTCGCTGGGCCTCGCCGCGGCGGTGGTGATCGGCACCGCCATGATCACCCCGCTGCTGCGCACCAGCGACCTGGTGTCCATCGGCAGGGTGTGGGGCCTGGCCATCATCGGCGTGTCCATGGTTCCCCTCATCGGGTTGTGCGGCCAGCTCTCGCTGTGCCAGCTCACCTTCGCCGCCTGGGGCGCCATCGCCTACGCCCACCTGCAGTGGGACAACCCCCTGGCCCTCGGGTGGGCGGCGCTGGTGGCCGGCGCCGTCGGCGCTCTCGTGGCCCTGCCGGCCCTGCGCCTGAAGGGCATCTACGTCGCCCTGGCCACCGCCGCCTTCGCGGTGCTGTGCGACCGGTGGCTGTTCCAGTTCCCGCCCTTCTCGATCGGCTCCCACGAGTTCGACCTGTTCCAGAACGGCACCCTCGAGGTGGTCCGCCCCCGCCTGCCGGGTGTCGACTTCTCGGGGCCGAAGGCCTACTTCCTGTTCGCCTCGATCGTGTTCGCGCTGGCGTTGCTGGCGGTGGTGGCGGTGCGACGCAGCACCTTCGGCGAGCGGCTCATCGCCATCAAGGAGGGCCCCGCGGCGGTGGCCACGTGCGGGATCGACGTGAACGCCGCCAAGGTGGCGGTGTTCGCCCTGTCGGCCGCCATCGCCGGCGTCGGCGGCGCGGTGCTCTCGGGTGCGGAGCCGGCGAACAACTCCACCTTCGACTTCGTGGCGGGGCTCCCGGTGCTCATGGTCATGGTGATCGGCGGGGTGGCCTCCGTGGGGTCCGCCATCGCCACCGGGATCTTCCTGGGCTCGCCGCTGATGTCGCGCATCTTCCCCGGGTTCGAGCGCTGGCAGAACATCCTGGTCGGCTTCTCCGGCGTGGGTCTGGGCAAGAACCCCAACGGCTTCACCGCCGACCTGCGCCGCCCGAGCACCCTCGTCAAGCGCGACCCGGTCGTGCTGGTGGGCATGCTGGTCGCGCTGCTGGCGCTGTGGGGGATGCGCACCGCGGAGCTGTTCACCAACGGCCCCTACGTGGTGGCGAGCCTCGCGGTGCTGCTCGCGGCGCCGATCGTCGCGGGACGCCGGGCGGCGACGGCGGCACCGGTGACGGAGGCCGAGGAGACCCGTGAGGCCGTCGATGCCGCCCGCCTGGCCGGGGCGGTGGACGGCCGGCTGAGCGCCCCACCCGAGCTGCTCGGCCTCACGGCGCCCTTCCAGGACACCGACGTGGCGGTGCTGGACGAGGTCATCGACCTGGTGGAGATCCACGACGGCGGCCGCGGCGACCGGGTGCGGATCTGAGATGCTCGAGGTCACGGGCGTCACGGTGCGCTTCGGCGGGCTCATGGCCGTGCGGGACGTGTCGCTCAGCGCGCCGCTGGGCACCGTCACCGGCCTGATCGGGCCCAACGGCGCCGGCAAGACCACGCTGTTCAACGTCATCACCGGTCTGGGGGCACCCACCAGCGGGCGGGTGTCGCTCGACGGTGTGGACATCACCCGCCTGGCCCCGCACAAGCGGGCGCGGCTGGGGCTGTCGCGCACCTTCCAGGCCCTCCAGCTGTTCGGAACCCTCACCGTGGCCGAGAACATCGCCCTCGCCGCCCGGCGCAAGGGCACCGCCGAGAAGCCCCACGAGTGCGCCGCCCGGCTGCTCGAGTTCCTGGGCATCGGGCACCTGGCCGACACCCACGCCCACAACGTCCCCACCGGCCAGGCCCGCCTGGTGGAGCTGGGACGGGCGCTGGCCACCGCACCCAAGCTGGTCCTGCTCGACGAGCCCGCCTCGGGCCAGGACCCCGACGAGACCGAGCACTTCAAGGGCCTGCTGCGACAGATCGCGGCCGACGGCGTGGGCGTGCTGCTGGTGGAGCACGACATCCCGCTGGTCATGGGGGTGTGCTCGCAGATCCACGTGCTCGACTTCGGTCAGCTCATCGCCCGGGGCACCCCGGAGGAGATCCGTCGCGACGAACGGGTCATCGCCGCCTACCTGGGCACCGAGGAGGTCGACACCACGGAGGCCGCCGCGCCATGACCCCCTTGCTCGAGCTGCGCGACGTCCACGCCGCCTACGACGCCATCGAGGTGCTGCACGGCATCGACCTGGCCGTCGACCGGGGCGAGGTGCTGGCCGTGCTGGGACCCAACGGCGCCGGCAAGACGACCCTCCTGCGGGTCGTCTCCGGCGAGCTGGTGCCCACCCGCGGCGACCTGCTCGTGGGCGGCCGGCGCCTGAACGGCGCCGCCATGAGCGACCTGGCCCGGGCCGGGCTGTGCACGATCCCCGAGGGACGGGGCGTCTTCCCGAACCTGACGGTGCAGGAGAACCTGTGGATGATGACGCACCGGGGGTTGTCGCGCCGTGACGTCGAGGAGGCCGCCTTCGGCTACTTCCCTCGCCTGCAGGAGCGCCAGTCCCAGCTCGCAGGCACCCTCTCGGGCGGCGAGCAGCAGATGCTGGCCGTGGCCCGGGCGGTGTCGACCCGGCCCGCGTTGCTGCTGCTCGACGAGCTGTCCATGGGTCTGGCCCCGATCATCGTCGGCGAGCTGTTCGCCGCGGTGGGCCGCCTCGCGGCCGAGGGTGTGGCCATCCTGGTCGTCGAGCAGTTCGCCGACGCCGCGCTGGCCCTGGCCGACCACGCCGTCGTGATCGCCCAGGGGCGCATCGCCGCCTCGGGCACCCCCACGGAGATCAAGGAGGCGCTGCGGTCCACGTACCTCGGCGCCGACACCCCTGCCTAGGAGGCAACGAGCCGACATGGAACCCGCACGCGACGAGGCCTCGACCGAGCAGTTCCTCGCCGAGATCGCCGACATCCGACTGAAGTCGGCCGGCCGACACCGCCAGCTGCTGCGCCTCGGTGCGGTGCTGATGCCGACCGGCATCGTGCTGGGCATCGTGGCCTGGTTCCTGGCCTACAACACCGACAGCGCCCTCGAGCAGCGCGACGCCATCATCCTGGCGCTCATCGGGGTGTCGGTGTCGGTGACGGGCATGGGGCTGTTCCTGCGCTACTCGTTCGGGGAGTTCCTGCGCTTCTGGATGGCGAGGCTCGTCTACCAGCAGCAGGTCGGCGCCGCGGGCCGGCCCGCCGACCGACCCGCGGAGTAGCCCGCCTCAGTCGCCCGGCACCTCCCAGGTGTCGGCCGCCGTCGTCTCGGCCCGGAGCAGCCCGTCGTCCTCGAGGACCCGTACGACCTCGTCGAGGAGGCGCTCGACCACCTCGCCACGCAGCGCCGGACACCAGCCCGTGAGCAGCTCCCGCAGGCGATCCCGGGTCACCCGTTCGCCGGGGGCCAGCTCGTCGGCAACGGCCTCGGCGATCCGGGGCACCACGATCGCCGCCACGTGGGGTGAGTCGAGCAGACCCGGCTCCAGGGCGAGCAGCCCCAGGGCGGATCGGGCCTCGGCGGCGGGATCGCCGGACGGGCGACGCCGCCACCACGCCCCACGCCGTCCACGAGCGGAGCCGCCACCCACGGGCCGGGGCCCCATCGGCTCGGCGCCGACCTCCAGGGACGGCCCCCCGAAGAAGGCCTCGTGGGGCACGCTGTCGTCGGCCACCCGGTACGCGTCGGCGAACGTCGCCGGTGGAGCGGAGTACACCGGGGACGGCACGATCCTGGGGACCAGGGTCGCCGCCGCCCACCCGCGGGGCGGCTCGACGGGCTGGGTCATGCGGTGGAGGTCACCGTCGACGACCGCGGCCTCGTCGTCGACGGCCACGAAGGCGGTGAACCGGCTCAGCACCCCGAAGCGCAGCGACGTGTCCACGATGCGCTGCTCGAGCCCGTCGTCGTCGGGCACGGACCAGCCGTCGTGGCCGCGCACCCAGGCGTCCTCCAGGTCACGCACCCGCGCCCGGGCCCACAGCGGGGTGACCGCGTCGGCGCCCACCACGCGCACCGGCAGCACCCGGGTCCACGGCGTCCCATCGGGCCGGGTGCCCACGACCGCCACGACGGGGTCGCCACCCGCGCCCGTGGCCGGGGACTCGAGCGTGAGCCGGGTCCCTACCGTGAGGGCGGCACCGGCCACGCAGGTCACGGCGGACGCCGGAGCGACGCTGTCGGGGCCCACCGTGGCCCCGCGCACCTCGAGGCGCACGTCGTCGAGCACCGACGGGCTGATGCGGGTGTGGACGTCGTGCAGGACCCGGTCGAGACGGTCCTCGCTCTCCACGAACTCGGCGTGGCCCCGCTCGCCGAGGGCCGCGAGCCGGTGCAGCAGACCGGCGTTGACGGCCAGGTCGATCCCCACCGCCAGCACGCGCACCCCGTTCAGGCGGGGGGCCAGGTCGGCCACGATGCGGTCCTCGTCGCCCACTTGACCGTCGGTCACCACCACGAGGTACCGGTCGCGCCCCGCTGTGGCGTCGAAGAACCCGACGGCACGGCTCAACACGTCGTGCAGCTCGGTGCCGCCCCGCGCCTCGATGCCGCCCAACCAGGTGGCGATGCGGAACCGGTCGCGATCGGTGGCCGGGCGCAGGCCCCTCGCACCCGACGGCTCGTACTCGACCACGGTGTCGAAGGCCAGGGCCGCGACCCGGTCGCGGCTGGTGAGGCTGTCCACGATGCGGGCCGCGGCACGCCGGGCCGCCACCATCTTCCAGCCGTCCATGGAGCCCGACCGGTCGAGGACCACCACGACGTCACGGGGGGCGAGCACCTCGGCCGCCGCGGGTGGTGGGAGCACGGTGGCCAGCAGCGTGGCGCCGTCGCCGTCGGCATCGGGCGCCAGCAGCGCCAGCGCCACCGGGTCGAGCGGGTCGTGGCCGTCCGCGTCGGCCGCCACGGCGTCGCGCAGCCGCCACCGCAGCACCAGGTCGGCGTCGAGGCGCTCGCCGGTGGCCACCTCGA
>JALOLF010000121.1 GCA_025456085.1 Acidimicrobiales bacterium | reverse complement strand
GCGTCGAGGGCGTCGTTCGTCCTCTCGGTTTTCCCCATGGCCTTGCCTTCCTTGAGCGCGTCCAGGATCTCGATTATGGGTGGGGAAATCTTTTCCGGTACCGGGAACGAATCTCCCCTGATTGTCATCTAAACTGACGAAAAGGGGCATTCAAATTCATAATCCGTTCACAAATATGGGATATTGCGGAAACGTGCTCGTGGCATGGTAATTGCTGTAACCTGCTGGCAGGCCGTGGCGCAACTCGACACGTCGCGGTGGATCATCGGCACCGATCGGGGCGACGTGCTGCGGGCCCGCTTCATCACCATGGGCACCGGGCCGCTGCACCGACCCAAGCTCCCCGGCATCCCCGGCATCGAGTCCTTCGCCGGCCACGCCTTCCACACCAGCCGGTGGGACTACGACTACACGGGCGGCTCGCCGGCCGGCGACCCCCTCGACCGCCTGGCCGACAAGCGGGTGGGCATCATCGGCACCGGCGCCACCGCCGTGCAGTGCGTGCCGCCGCTGGCCCGCTCCGCGCAGGAGCTGTACGTGTTCCAGCGCACGCCGTCGGCCATCGACGAGCGCAACAACCACGACATCGACCCGGCGTGGTTCGCCACCCTGGAACCGGGCTGGCAGAAGCGGTGGCTGCTCAACTTCTGCACCCTGCAGACCCTCGGCTTCGCCGACGAGGACCTCGTGCAGGACGGCTGGACCGACATCGCCCAGCGCATCCGGGACCGCATCGTCGAGGCCATGGGTGCGAACCACTCGTTCACGCCCGCCGATCTCGTCCGGGCCTACGAGGACAGCGACGACGACAAGATGGATGAGATCCGCGCCCGGGTCGACGCCATCGTCGAGGACCCCGCCACGGCCGAGGCCCTCAAGCCGTGGTACCGCCAGCTGTGCAAGCGGCCCTGCTTCCACGACGAGTACCTGCAGGCCTACAACCTGCCCACCTGCCACCTGGTGGACACCGACGGCAAGGGCGTGGAGCGCATCGACGAGACCGGTGTGTGGGTGGCGGGCGAGCACTACGAGCTGGACTGCCTCGTCCTCGCCTCGGGGTTCGAGGTCTTCACCGAGTACTCGCGGCGCTCCGGCTTCGACGCCGTGGGACGCGGCGGGGAGCGGCTCAGCGAGCACTGGGCCGAGGGCATGCACACCCTGCACGGCATGCACGTGCACGGCTTCCCCAACGCCTTCGTGGTCGGCATCACCCAGGGCGCCAACCTGATCTCCAACATCACCCACAACTACGTGGAGGCGGGCGAGACGATCGCCGCGGTCATCGCCCACGCCCTCGAGATCGGTGCCACCGAGATCGAGGTCACCTGGGACGCCGAGGACGCCTGGATCGCCCTGCTGGAGGGGAGCAACCCGGTGCTGCTGGGCAACCCGGACTGCACACCGGGCTACTACAACAACGAGGGCCGACCCATGGGGCGTCGGGAGCGGCTCAACGTGAGCGGCTATCCGGGAGGTCCCGTGGCGTACTTCGACCACATCGACCGGTGGCGCACCTCGGGCGAGTTCGAGGGGCTCGAGTTCCGGGTGGAAGCCGGCGGGTCCAGGAGCGGTACGCCGGCCTGAGCGCGGCGGGTCAGCCCAGGCCGAGGCGCTCGGCCAGCGCCGTCGCCGCGGCCATGCCCGACCGGGCGGCACCCTCGATCCGGCCACCCTCCCCGAAGGCGTCGCCGGCCACCACCGCGGGCGGGCCGCTTCGCAGCACCAGGCACGCCTCGGCGTGGCGCGCCGTGGCCTGCGCGTAGCGCCAGCGCTGCACCTGGGCCTCCAGCACCCGGGCGCCGCCGGCGGCGACCGCGGGGACGGCGCCCACCAGTGTCGCCACGACCTCGTCGTCGGGTGCCTCCCAGAAGGTCCGGCTGGTGGCCGGCCCGCCGTGGACGGTCAGCGCCGGCACGGCCGACACGCCCTTGGCCTGGTTGTCGGCGTACCAGGCGAGCGGCTCGCCGGACGGGCGTCGGGCCCCCGGCGGGCCCAGCGCCAGCGGCCGGTCGAGCAGCGCCAGCACGGCCAGGCACGGGTCGTAGGTGATGCGCTCCAGGGCCAGGCGGTCGGTGGGATCGAGCACGGCCGGGTCGAGCAGCGCCAGGGTCTGCGGCGCGGGTGCCGTCACCACCAGCGCGTCGGCGCGCCGCGGAGGCGGACCGGCCGCCCCGGCGCCGTCGTCGCCCAGGTGCCACGCATCGGCGTCGGCTCGGACGGCGGCGACCCTGGTCCCGAGCCGCACGTCGAGATCGACCGCGAGGTGACGGGCGATGCCGGTCATGGCGGGCACGCCGCGGAAGCGGGTCTCGCCGTCGTCGTCCACGATGCCGTCGGCACCCAGCACGCCTGTGAACCACGGCGCCGCCACGCCGGCTGCGAGCCAGCCGGCGACCTCGGCTGCGAAGCTCGCCGAGCGGGCGGTGAAGAACTGGGCGCCGTGGTCGATCGTGGCCGGGCCCAGTCGTCGGGTGGCCACCCGACCCCCCACCCCGCGTCCCTTGTCGACGACGGTCACCGCCGCGCCCGCCGCAGCGAGATCCCGGGCGGCGAACAGCCCGGCCAGGCCGGCACCGATGACCACCACGGTGGGCGGGCGACGATCGGGCACCGGTGAGGCGTCGCGGGTCGGGCCGTCGGCCCTCAGGCCGCGGCGGGCAGCGGTGCCGCCGAGCGACGGTCGTGTGGGCAGGGGGCCGCCCCGCGTCGCAGGAGGCCGAGCAGCGACGAGGGGGCGAAGCGCAGCGCGGCCAGGCCGCCGATCTCCACCAGGTTCTTCACGTCGATGGCGTCGTGCAGCAGCGGCGGCACCAGGTCGAGCCCCGGCAGCGTGAGGTCGAGAGGACCGACCTGGGCCAGGCCGCGCCGTCCACCCAGATCGAACACCCACCCGAGCTGGCGGAATCGGGCCGCCACGGGCGCCGATCCCCGCACGAGGCGGGCGGCGTTGCCCCCGGCGACGGTGCCGGCCTGCACCGCCACCTGGGCCGACATGGGCAGTGAACGGCCCTGGCCGTCGCGATGGTCGGCGAGGTCGCCGGCAGCGAACGTGCGGTCGCAGCCGAGCACCCGCAGCGTGTCGTCCACGAGCACGCGGCCCTCCGGCGACGCCGGCAGCCCGTAGCCCGAGGCATCGGCCTCGAAGCCTCCGGCCCAGACGGTCAGGCCGGGCAGCAGGACGCCGTCCACGACGGCCCCGGAGGGGGTGATGCGCTCGACCCCGTGGCCGAGATGGAGGTGCACGCCGCGATCGGTGAGGATGCGCCGAGCGCCCGCACCGAAGGGCGCCGGTAGGTTGGCCAGCAGGCGGGGAGCCAGCTCCACCACGGTGACGTCGAGTCCGGGGTGGGCGTGGGCCGCCGCGCCGGCGAGCTGCACGCCGGTGGCGCCACCGCCGACGATCACGACCGATGCCGCTTCGGCCAACTCGTCGCGCAGCGCCAGCGCGTCCTCGGCGCTGCGCAGCGTCCGGGCGTGCTCGATGCCCTCGACGGGTGGTCGCGACGACACCGAACCGGCGGTCACCACGACGGCGTCGGCGCGCAGGCGCCGCCCGTCGGTGAGGGTCACGCTGCCGTCACCGACGTCACGCACCAGGGCCACCTCGACCCGGTCGACGAACGACGCCAGGGGTTGGGAGGCGTCGGTCACCGCGGCGGTGCCGCCGGCGACGGCGGCGAGACGGGTGACGAAGTCGTGGCGCCCGGTGGCGTCGACGACGGTGACGGGCACCCCGTCACGGCGCGCCGCCTGCGCGGCGTGCAGGCCGGCGTAGCCACCGCCGACGACGAGGACGCCGTCGAGGTGCGCGGATTCGGTGGGGGAGTCTGCGGTGCGTGTCATCTCGGGGCGTACAAGCGCGCCGCCGCCCCCGTTGTTCCCGCTCGGCCTCACGGTGCTAGCCGGCCTCGGTGCGCAAGGGCTGGCGGAACCGACCGGACGGCACCGGCGCGCCGGCGCGCACCAGGGCGACGTGCCAGGACGGCGACGAGCCCAGGGCCCAGCGCAGGCTGCGTACCGCGGCGGCGCCCGCCGGTCGTCGGCGGTCCGAGGGCTCCACGCCGATCACGGAGGCGATGGGACCGGGGATGGTGGCCACGGCGGCCTCGAACAGCAGCCGGTAGCCGGCTCTGACCGGCAGGGGCAGCGGGGGGTGGCGAAGGAAGTCGATGGCCTGGGCCTGGGCACGCGACGACGCCAGCGCCGGGTGGCCGCAGATCCACGACGACAGGTCGTACTGGGTGGCCGGCAACGGATCGGCGCCCAGGAGCGCGCCGATGCGGGTCTGCTCGGCCACGAAGCGGTCGGCCTCCCTGGGCGTGAGGCGCCGGGGGCCGTAGGCCTGGTAGGCCACCAGGAAGGACTCGGTGAGCACGTTGTGGACCCATGCCGCGAGCTCTGGGTTGCCGGCGCGGTACGGGCGGCCCCGATCGGAGTGTCCCTGCACCGGTCGGTGGGCCCGGCGCACGGCGGCGACGGCGGCCTCGACCTCGGGCAGGGCGCCGTAGGTGGTCTCGGTCACGTAGGCGGAGGTGCGCGTCAGCCGGCCCAGGGGATCCTCCCGGTAGCGGGAGTGCTGCTCGACGCCGGCCACGACCTCTGGGTGCGCGGTCTGCACCAGCAGGGCCCGGATGCCGCCCACGAAGGCGGTGACGTCGCCGATGACCGACCACGAGACCGAGTCGGGCCCCAACAGCCCCGGGTCGCCGCGGTGGTCCAGCGTGCGGGCCAGGGGCGCAGGGCCGTGGGAGAACAAGGCCGTGGTCGAGCCGACGACGCGGTCCTTGAGGTCTTCGATCACGGCCACGACTCGCAGGGTACCGACGCGACGCGGTCGACCTCGGGTCGGGCGCGCCCGCTTCGAGGGGGATGCGGTCCATGGGGGATGGGTCTTTGGTCCCTTCCGAGTATTTCTGTGAAAAGCTAGAAATACTCTGAGGCGGACGAGGAGGTCTGACATGGTCGCCACACGGGAGACCGATCCACGAAGCGGGCGGCGCGACGAGGGGAAGGCGCGAGACGGACTGATCGTCGTCGCCATCTTCGCCTCGCTGGTCGCGCTGCTGGTGGCGGTGGTGGGCGTGGGCTTCGGCCTGCGCGCCGTCGACGAGGCCGAAGGCGCCACGACGACGGGTGCCGGCGGCGAGCCGTTCACCGTCGACGTCGAGCTGGGCGACCTGTTCGTGAAGCCGTCGTCGATCCAGGTACCCGCCGGGTCCGAGGTCATCGTGAACGTGATGAACCACGGCGCCATGCCCCACGACCTCAAGCTGGGCGGCGAGACCGGCACGCCCATGATCGATCCGGGTGGCCAGGTGACCGCCAGCCTGGGCGTGGTGAGCGAGAGCACCGAGGCCTGGTGCACCGTGCCGGGCCACAAGGAAGCGGGCATGGTCCTCGCCATCGAGGTCGCCGGCGGTGCCGCCGAGGGCGAGTCGGCGACGGGCGCGGGCCCGGCGTCGGGCGTCGCTTCCGACGACGGAGCCGGCGGCGCCGTGATCGACTTCAGCGCCACGGCACCCGAGGGCTTCACGCCCTACGACCCGACGCTGCAGCCTGCGCCGGGCGGTACGGAGCACACCATCACCATGCGGGCCACCGAGACGGTGATCGAGGTCGCGCCCGGCGTCACCCAGGAGCTGTGGACCTTCGACGACAAGGTGCCCGGACCGGTCCTGCGGGGCAAGGTGGGCGACCTGTTCACCATCACCCTCGTCAACGAGGGGAAGATGGGTCACTCCATCGACCTCCACGCCAGCAAGGTGGCCTGGAACGACGAGATGCGCACGATCGAGCCCGGCGAGTCGCTGGTGTACCAGTTCCAGGCGAAGTACGCGGGCACGTACATGTACCACTGCGGCACGTCGCCGGCCCTCCACCACATCGGCAACGGCATGTTCGGCGCCATCATCGTCGACCCGCCCGAGCTCGCCCCGGTCGACCACGAGTACGTGCTCGTGCAATCCGAGCTCTACCTGGGCCCCGAAGGTCAGCCCGGCGACCTCACCAAGATGCAGGACGAGGACTTCGACGCCGTGGTGTTCAACGGCTACGTGAACCAGTACAAGGACCATCCCATCCGGGTCGAGCCGGGTGAGCGGGTGCGGGTGTGGGTGCTCGACGCGGGCCCCAGCGAGAACTCGGCCTTCCACATCGTGGGCACGGTCTTCGACACCGTCTACAAGGAGGGCACGTACCTGCTGCAGCCCGACGACCGTCAGGGGGGTGCCCAGGTGCTGGACCTGCAGCCGGCCCAGGGCGGGTTCGTGGAGTTCAGCTTCGACGAGGCCGGCCTCTACCCGATCGTCACCCACAAGTTCGCCAACGTGGGCAAGGGTGCCCTCGGGTTGTTCCAGGCGGGCGACGTCGAGGTGACCGGTGGTGGCCACTGATCGCCGCCGGGCTCCTCTCGTGACGCTCGGGTGAGCCTCGGGTGCCGGGTCGTGCAGGTCCCGGCACCCGAGCGCGCCCGGGCTGCGGTTCGCGACTCAGGTGTGGAGCTGCGCCCAGACGAAGGCCGCCGACGGGTAGGTGGCGGCGAACGTCCACACGAAGGAGTTGAGGCCCATGACCACCGCGTTGGCCACGTGGAAGGCGAAGCCGAGCGCCAGCACCGCCACGAAGCCGGGCGCGGGGAGCAGCACCGCCAGCGGCGTCGCCATCTCGGCCACCATCGTGAGCCAGCACAGGAACCAGCGCAGCCGGGGCCGGGGCTCGAGCAGGTCGTAGGCCCAGGGCGCACCGAACGACTGCAGGTTGACCACCCAGGCCAGGGCCTCGCCGCTGCGCCACAGCGGCTCGACCACCTTGGTCACCCCGGCGGTCACGTAGGCCAGCGCCGCCATGGCGGCGATGTAGACGAGCCCGACGGGCGGCGCGCCCGCCGCGTCGCAGAGGGCGACCACGGCCAGGCCCAGCGCGACGTGCACGGCGAGGTCGTCGGCGCCCTCGCGCCCCCACGGGATGCGGACGTTCTCGGCGACGAGCACCACAGCAAGGGCGACCGCGGCGGCACCGGCGAGCGCCGGCCAGGCTCCCGTTGCGCCGAGCACCGCGAGGGCCAGCGACAGGACCAGCCGGACGCCGAACAGCACCAGGGTGCCCGAGCGGCCGAACACCGTGTCGCGCAGCCGCGTCCACGCCGGCGGCCGGGCGGGTCGACCCAGGCGCAGCGCCGGCCAGGCGTAGATGCCGCGGTCGCCGAAGGCGTCGCGCACCGCCACGTACTCGAGCGTGGTCACGGCCTGGCCCAACCCGAGCAGCACGGCGGTGGCCCGCACGGCCGCCGAGGCGTCGCCGAACCCGGTGAGCCACGACGGGGTCACCGCCCGTCGCCCCCGCCCTCGAGTCGGTGGACGGCCGAGCAGAACAGCACCACCGGCGACCGCGCCGGGTCGGTGCCGAAGCGCTCCACGAACAGGAACTGACAGGCCGCGGCCCCCTCGGCCGGCTCGGCCGTCGCCACGCCCAGCACGGCCAGGTAGGCCGGCGCGACCTGCACCGCGGCGCGGTCGTCGGCCAGGTCGGTGGTGAACGCGGCGAGCTCGAGCATGGCGGCACGCCACGGCAGCCAGCGGCGCCGGCGCGGGTTCCACAGCGTGTCGACGGGGCGGCGCAGGCGGATGCTCGTGACCTCGCGCACCGGCAGCGCCCGTCCCACGTGGTCGATGTCGCGCACCAGCAGGTGGATGTCGGCGCGGACCGGCGCCGGCGAGAACAGCCGGTACTGGCGAAGCAGGCCGAGGGGGGAGCGGTGCCGGTGGAGGTCGGCGGCGTCGAAGAACTGGATGCGCACCGACGCCACGAACAACGCCGCGAGCGCCACGCCGCACACGGCGCCGACGACGGTCGCCATCACGAGGGGTGGGCCGACCGCGGTGCAGCGGGGGGCGGCGCCGACGCGATGGCGAGCAGCTCGCAGTGGCCGGCGTACCAGCGGGCATCGCCCACGACCCGGGCGCTGGCCTCGATGGCGGCGAGCCGCGCCCGCAGCCGTGGATGGCGGGCGGCGGGGGCGGGGTCGTGGCCACCCCAGCGGTCTCGGGGAACGGCGGCGGGGGTCGGGCCGACGCCGCCTGCGGCGAGCAGCAGGTCGAGGGCGTGGCGCTCCTCGTCGTCGAGGCGGGCGACGTGCGCGCTGGTGGGCTCACCCATGGAGGCCCACCCGGTCGAGCAGCCAGGTGGCCACGTCGGCGGCTTCGCCGCGAGGTCCGTGCCAGGCCTGCACCTCGGGGAGCAGTGCCGTGGCCAGGGTGCGGTGCACCTCCGCGAAGCGTGACCGGGCGGCGACGGCGTTGTCGAACAGGCGGAGGGTTGCGAGACCCGGCGACAGCGGTGCCGGCTCCCAGTGGGCCCGGGGCTGGAACTCGGTGGCGAGGACGGTGCCGACGCGGATCGGTGCCTGCCCGGCGCAGCCGCCCAGCTCGGCGACCGTCACCCCGGTGGCCGGCGCGCCCGGGACACCGCGCACGCCGAGCGGCTTGGCGTACGGGTGCACCCAACCCTCGCGGTCGACCACGGCGTACTCGTCGGAGTAGTACTCGGCGCCCCGCCGGACGAGCTCGGCCACGAGGGTCGTCTTGCCGGTGTGGGTCCGGCCCGGCACGAGGATCGCCCGCCGGTCGAGCGCCACGACCCCGGCGTGCACGAACACCCGGTCGGGGGCGAGCTCGGCGACTGCGAGCCGGGCCCTGGCCGCCAGCACGTGGCCGAGGCGCTCGGGGTCGCGCCAGCGCGCCACCCGTCGTCGCCCGACGTACAGCTCGAGCAGGGGCGCCGGCGGGTCGTCGCGGGTCACGACCGAGAAGCGTCGAGCGACCCGCCGGCCCTCGACCGGCACCGCGTCGTGGGGCAGACGGCGGGCCAGTCGGGGCAGGAGTCCCGGGTCGTCGGTGCGCAGGGCCAGCACGACGCCGTGCGATGCCACCTGCAGGCGGGCGCCCCAGGTGATCGTCGCGAGGTCGACGGGCGGCGCGCTCACGACGGCCCGCGCGTCGCTTCGGTGTCGCGCCAGCGGGTCGCGTCGGCGCCCCGGTGGACGTGGGCGAAGGGCGTGGCCGGTAGCGCCGCCGGGTCGACCGTGGCGAGGAGCTCGTCGGCGTCGTCGGCGAAGCGCGCCGCTCGCCACCACGGCGACGGGACGACCCCGCCGAGGGGGACGGGCGCCAGCACCGGCCGGGCATGGGCGGCGAGGCGCAGCGCCAGCTCGACGTCGGGGGCGTCGACCAGCGTCGGGTCCACCGTGGCGCCGCTGCGGTGCAGCAGGGTGCGCCGCACGAACCCGAAGCGCAGCGGCTCGAGGCGGCGGTCCGCGCCGGGGGAGCGCAGCCAGTCGGCCAGCGACGTCGGGGCGCCCACCTGGGCGATCGGCGCGCCGGCGGCGTCGAGCGCGAAGTGCCCGCCGCCGAGGAGCCACTCGACGTCGCGCCGGTGCCCGAAGATGGCGCCCACCGTGCCCAGGGTCCACGAGAGGTGCTCCTCGTCGGGCCGCAGCCACGTGAGCACCTCGCCGGTGGTGGCGGCCAGGCCGCGGGCGAGGGCGTCGGCGAACCCGCCGGGGGCCGGGTCGGCCACGGCGGCCAGCCACGGCTCGAAGCGCGCCAGCACCTCGGCGCAGTCCGGTGCCGTGGCGTCCGGGGCCACCACGAGCTCCACGTTGGGCCGGCTCTGCAGGACCACGGAGCGGATGGCGCGTTCGAGCCGCTCGGGTCCGCCCGTGGTGGGCACCACCACGCTGATCCGAGACGGGGTCACGGGCATGGTGCGGGTCAGGGGTGGGCTGGGCGGGTAGTCGGCGGTCCCCGGGAAGGCGTCGAGGTAGTCGTCGGCGTGGGGGGCGGGCACCATCAGCGCGTCCCACGCGCACACCACCCCGGCGTCACCGGCATCGGTGGGGGCCACCGCGGCGACCAGCTCGTCGAAGTCGTAGCCCAGGCGCCGGACCACCTCGGGTCCGAGCTCGAACAGGAAGGACCGGGCGATGTGGCGGCGCTGGGGGTCGTCGCCCAGCGTGCGCCACTTCTCCAGGCTCTCGGTCGTGGGTCGGTCGTGGTGGGGGATGCCGCGCTTGTCCCAGAAGCCGCCCCGCCCGGGCGGATCGGGACGCCCCCCGTAGTCGACCATGCCGGGCTCGGGGTCGAGGCCCAACCGGTCGCACAGGCGGCCGATCACGCGGTCGGGGTCGGTGACGAGGTCCTCGTAGTGCACCAACGTGGCGCGGGGGCCGAACAGGTCGATGCCGGCCAGCAGGCGTGGCGGCGCCAGGACGGTCTCGTTGCGCAGCAGGGTCAGGTTCTGGAACGTGGTCGGCTTCGGGAGCCGCTCGAGCTGGGAGGCCAGGATGGCCAGGGGATTGCGCAGCAGCACGACGTAGTGCGCGTCGGGCAGCACCCGGTGCAGCTCGGGGATGATGTTGGTGTACCGGGGCGTCTTGTCGAGGAAGTAGCGGGTGCCGGCGCGCGCCAGTGCGGCGCCGTAGAGCACCGCGGCCATGGCCCGCAGCGCGTCGACGTAGGTCTGCTCGCCCTCGGCGTAGTGCTCGAGGTAGTCGCCCACCGCGACCCGGGCCTCCCACTCGCGGTACTCCGCCCGGAACCCGGTGGTCTTGAGGGCGTACAGCGGGTGCAGGAGCAGGAAGGTCTCGGCGCCGGTGAGGATCTGGGAGTGGCCCCCCAGGATGCGCTGCAGCAGCGTCGACCCGGAGCGGTGTTGGGAGAGGATGAAGACCAGCGACTCGCCCCGGAACGCGCTCGCTGCTGCGACCGTCGGCCCGGCGGTCTCGGGCGTCACCGCAGGCCGGCGGGGCTCAGGAGGAGCCGCCGCTGGACCCGCTGCTGGACCCGCTGCTGGACCCGCTGCTGGACCCGCTGCTGGACCCGCTGCTGGAGCCGCTGCTGGAGCCCGACGTGCCGGTGGCTCCGGTGGTGCCGGTCGTTCCCCCGGTGCTCTGGGCCGCGGCCGCCGACGGGGCCAGCACCGAGGTGACCACCGGCGCCAGGAAGGCGGCGCCGCCCAGCGCCAGCAGCAGTTGCCGACGGCTGCGCACGTTGGTCACGGGCAACGCCTCGTCGCCGGCGAGCAGCTGCCGGTCGGCGAGCTGGTGCAGGGCGAACAGCACCACCTGGGGATCGGCCGGAGCATCGGTCTCGGCGGCCAGGCGCTGCACCAGGTCGGCGACGGTGGTGGACCCGTCGCACCAGCCCCACACCCGTGCCGCCGGGCCGTTCAGGCAGTGGGCCTGCCGGGCGTCCTCGTCGTAGACGAGCACCTCGTCGTCGACGGTGCGCACCTCGAGGCCCGAGGATCGGGCGAGCGGTCGTTGTTGCAGGTCCATCGCGTCCATGTCTCGTCCTCTCCGGGTCACGGAAGACCAGATGGTAGTCGTCGGCGCGATTGCGAGAGCTCGAACGTCGTTCGTGTTGCCGGCTCCGAATCGCCCGACAGCGCGGGTTGCGGACGCGTGCCGTTGGGCACGACCGGTCCGGGCGATAGCGTCGCGGCCCGTGGTCCGTCCCACCGAGCGAGCCATCACCGCGGCGCGAGCCATGGTCGTCGACCACTGGACGGCCGAAGTGGTCACCGCGCTGCGTTCCGCCGGGGTCGAGCCCGTGCTGCTCAAGGGCTCGGCCGTCGCCCGCTGGCTGTACCCCGACGAGCCCGGCGCCCGAGGCTACGCCGACGCCGACCTGCTCGTGCGGCCCGACGATCGTGCGGAGGCCGGCAGGGTGCTCAGCGGTCTGGGGTTCGAGCCGCTCCCGTCCCGCGCGCCGCCGGCGAGGGGCGGACGCCCGCCGCGCGCCGTCGTGTGGTACCGGGCCCGGGATCGGGCCGCGGTCGACCTGCACACGACGGTCCACGGCACCGACCACCTGGACCCGTGGACGGTGTGGCGCGTCGTGACCCGTGACGCCGAGCGCCTCGAGGTCCACGGGGTCGACGTCGCCGTGCCGTGCGTGCCCGTGCGGGCGCTGCACCTCGTGCTGCACCTCCGCCCCAAGGACGACCCTGGCTCCCAGGCGTGGCGCGACCTGGAGCGGGCCGTCGTCGTGGTGCCCGACGAGGTGTGGACGGACGCGGCGGGCATCGCCGACGACCTCGGCCTGCGCGCCGAGATGGGATGGCTGCTGCGCCTCGTCGCCGGTGGCCCGGCGTTGGCCGAGCGGCTGGGCCTTCCCGCCGAGGCCCCCGCGGCGCTGGTCGTGCAGCACGAGCGCGTGGCCTGGCCCAAGGCGCGACGCCTCCTCGACGACGTGGTCCGACGCGACACCCGCGCCGCGCTGGTGCAGCTCGGCCGCGAGCTGTTCCCGCGCCCGTCGACGGTGCGGGCCCGCTGGCCCGAGGCGCGTCGCGGCCGCGTCGCGCTGGTGGGCGTCTACCTCCGTCGGCTCCGCCTCGTGCCCGTCCGGCTGGGGGAGTGGGCGCGTGCAGGTCGGGGCGGCGAACCTCGGCGCCGGCCAGGCGCGCCGCCGAGCGATCGATAGCCGGCGTCAGAGGGGCAGGTCGCCGGTGGCGGCCCGCGTGGTGCCGTGGTCCTTGTAGGCGGCGATGGTGCGCTCGGCGATGCGCATCTGGTGGATCTCGTCGGCACCGTCGGCGAACCGGCTCCACCGGGCCTGCTGCAGCATGTGCGGGAGCGGTGTGTCGGTCGAGTAGCCGAGCGCCCCGTGCACCTGGATCGCACGGTCGATGATCCGCCACAAGCTGTTCGCCACGAAGTGCTTCGCCATCGACACCTCGGACGTGAAGTCCATCTTGTGCTCGATCTTGTA
>JALOLF010000120.1 GCA_025456085.1 Acidimicrobiales bacterium | reverse complement strand
GCCTGGACGTGCCCTTCCTGCGGCCTGCGGCCCTGGCCGCCGACGACACGGCGAGCATCGACGTGGTGCTGCACGCCCTCGAGGAGCTCGCCGTCGCCGGCGAGGTCTACGACGCCGTGTGCCTGTTGCAGCCGACCAACCCGTTGCGGACCGCAGGGCTCATCGACCGTTGTGTCGAGCGGCTCGTCGCCGAGCAGGCCGACACCGTGATGACCGTGCTGTCGGTGCCGGCCGAGCACCACCCGTGGTGGGTGTACCTCGAGGCCGACGACGGCACCCTGCGCCTCGCCAACGGCGACGAGCAGCCGCTGCCTCGGCGTCAGCTGCTGCCGCCCGCTTTCCACCGGGAGGGCTCGGTGTACCTGACCCGCACCGAGGTCGTCATGAGCCGGCGTTCGTTCTACGGCGACCGCGTCGTCGGCGAGCTCGTCGACGCGGCCGAGAGCGTGAACATCGACACCTTCGCCGACCTGGCCCGGGCCGAGGCGCTGCTGGCCGGGCGCGCCGCCGGCGCGCCGGACTGAGGGCCCGACGTTGGGTGGGCGCGGGCGGGTGCGCCGCGTCGCGGTCGTGACCTCGGTGCCCCACGTCGAGCATGCCGGCCGCCTGTACGCCTACACGCCGTACGCTCGGGAGCTCGGGGTGTGGGCGGGCCTCTTCGACGAGATCGTGGTCGTTGCGCCGCGCCGGTCGGGTCCCCCGACCCCCGACCAGATGGCCGTCGACGCGACCAACGTGCGCCTCGACGCGCTACCCGACCCGGCCGTGCACCCTCGGGGGGTGCGGGTGGGGCAGCTCGTCGCGCTTCCGACGGTGAAGCTTCGCCTGCTGCGTGTCGCCCGCCGGGTCGACGCCGTGCACATCCGATGCCCCTCCGACGTGGGGCTGCTGGCAACGCTGCTCGGGCCGTTCCTGGGTCGGCGCCGCCACGCCAAGTACGCGACGTCGTGGTCGAGCTACCGAGGTGAGCCATCCACGTATCGGCTTCAGCGACGGCTCTTGCAGTCGCGGTGGTGGGGTGCACCGGTGTCGGTCTACGGCCGCGTCTGCGGCGATCCTCCATGGGTCGTCGACGCGTTCTCGACGGCGCTCGATGACGAGCAACTCGCCCAGGCGGTGCAGGTGGTGGCCGACCGGACCGGTCCCCACGAGCCGTTGCGCCTGCTGTCGGTCGGTCGCCTGACCCCGGCCAAGCACGTCGACGCCGCCCTCCGGCTGCTGGCCGGCCTCGACCAGCGGGGGATTGCCGCCGAGCTCACCGTGGTGGGCGACGGACCCGAACGCGAGGCGCTCGAGGCGCTCGCCGACGAGCTGGGGCTGTCCGGCAGCGTCCGCTTCGCGGGGGCGCTCCCGCTCGAGGAGGTGCTCGAGCGCTACGCGGCCCACGATGTGCTGGTGCAGCTGTCCCAGGTCGAGGGGTGGCCCAAAGCCGTGGCCGAGGCCATGGCGTACGGCCTCGTGTGTGTGGCCTGTGCACGAGGGGCCGCCCCGGCGATGCTCGGCTCCGACCGGGGGATCACCGTCGACCCCGGTGACCATCGCGCCGCCGCCGACGCGCTCGCCCTACTCGTCGACGAGCCGGAGCGATTCGCCTCCACCGGTCGGGGCGCATCGAGCTGGGCGGCCCGGCTGTCGCGAGAGCGGTTCCGGGTCGAGCTCGCCGCCACCCTGGCCGGCGCCTGGCGCGATCCGACCATCGGAGCCCGGCCGGGGCACAGACACGGCTGGGATGGTGGGCCATGATGGGAGGCGTGGCGCCCGGAATGCACGTCAGCTTCGTGATCCCCGCCGCCACGTGGGACGACTACCTCGAGCGTGCCCTGGCGAGCATCGCCGGCCAGGACCTGCCCGACGGGGTCGAGGCCGAGACGGTCGTCGCGCTGCGCCGTGGGGCCCGCACCCCGGACGCCGTGCCCGACGGCGTCGTGATCGTCGAGAACCCCGATGGGCGCATCCCGACCGGGCTGAACTTGGCCGTGCGGGCCGCCGCCGGCGAGGTCGTCCTGCGGGTCGACAGCCGCAGCGTGCTGCCGAAGGGCTACCTGCGACGCGTGCTGGAGGTCCTCGCCGACCCCCGCGTCGGCTGTGTGGGTGGAGCGGCGTTGGTGCTCGATCGGGGCCTGTTCGGCAGCGCCTACGCCGTGGCGTTCAACAGCCCGCTGCTGGGTCCGAGCCGCTACCGCTTCAGCCGCACGTCGGGCCTGACCGACTCGCCATATCTCGGTGCCTGGCGCCGAGCGGTGCTCGACGACGTGGGGGGGTTCGACCTCCGCCTGACCCGCAACCAGGACAACGAGCTGGCGGAACGGATCCATGACGCCGGCTACGAGGTGCGCTACGACGCCGGTCTCGTCGTCGGCTACGTCGCCGGCAGGGGCCCGATCGGGACGGTGCGGCACCACCACGGCTTCGGTCGGTGGCGGGCCACGCAGGGCTCGCTCGGCCAGCGGGCGTTGGGTGCCCGCCACGTGGCCGCCGTGGTGGGCGCGGCCGGGGTCGGTGCGGCGACGGCCGCCGCCCTGCTGTCCCCTTCGACCCGGCGCGCCGCCGTTCCGGCGGTGGCGTCGATCTACACCGCCGGCGCGCTGGGGGCGTGGTGGACGGCCGCCCGACTGCGTGCGGTGCGCGGCGACCTCGACCTGGCGCCGCTCCACCCCCTGGGTGTGGCGCTCGCCCCTGCCGTGGCCGGCGTGCTCGACGCGGCCTGGTTCGCTGGCCTGGTCCGCGGCCCGGTCGAGCCTGCGGTCGGAGACAGCTTCGACGGCTCCGACGCAGCGGATCAGTCGATCGACGCGAACACGTCGAGCCACGCAGGCAGCACTCGCGCCCACGACGACGCCTCGGCAACCTGACGCGCCGCTGTCGACAGCTGGCCGGCCAGGTCGGGGTCGGCGAGCAACTCGAGGACCGCGACGGCGAGGGCGTCGGGGTCGCGGGGCGGCACCAGCAGCGCCGTCTCGCGGTGGTGCACGAGGTCGGGCACGCCACCGACGTCGGTGCTCACGATGGGTGTGCCGAACGCCGCGGCTTCCACCAGGGTCACCGGCATGTTGTCGACGGTGTTCGTGTTCAGGAACACGTCGTGCTCGTCGAAGGCCGCGATCTTGCCGGGCAGATCCAGCACCCCCGGGAAGGCGACGGTGTCGAGGAGATCGAGAGCCTGAGCTCGCTCCACGACCCGGGTGCGGAGCCCCTTGTCCTCGCCGGCCATCGTCAGGGTGGTGTCGGGCCGTGCGCGCCGTACCCGCGCGAGGGCTTCGACCGCCAGGGTCGGGTCGTACACGTCGTGGAACGAGCGCATCCACAGCAGCCGAGGGCGCAGGGTCGACCGGTGCCGGAAGGGGTACCGGTCGAGGTCGATCACGTTCGGCACGACCCGGATGTCGGGCCTCGCCCATGTCAGGGCGCACTGCAGGTAGGGCGACGGGGCGACGACTGCGTCCGCGCCCTGCAACAGGCGTCCCACACGCCATCGGGCTGGTCGAGCCCGGGCGAAGTCGGGGAGGCTCCCCCCGTGCAGCACCAGCACCACTCGCTGGCCGGCGAGCCGGGCGGCCAGCGAAGAGGCCTCGGCCTGCGCGAACCCCCGTCCGCTGTACACCGAGACGATGGCGACGTCGGACCGGCCCCGCTGCCGAAGCGGTGTTGCGGTGAGGTCGGCGAGACGGCGCAGGGTGGGTTCGTGGTGCGACGCCACGGTGACGTCGAACCCCTCGGCGCGGAACCGGTCGGCGAGCGCCGCGTCCTGCTTCACAGCCCTGCCGGGAAGGTGGCCGAGCATTGGGGCGAGGAACAGCAGCCGTGGGCGGTGGTCGGGCACGGCTCGCTACGCTACGGCGTCAGCAGCGTGAGCCCGTTGCGCTCGTGGCCCCCGCTCGTCACGCCCCTCTCGCACCTCACGTTGGCCGACCCCCTCACCCCGCTGCACCTCGACGACCGGCCCGACTCCGTCGGGCCCGGCCGGCCCCGGGCCGTGCTCCAGGTCATCGACTCCCTCGACGCCGGGGGAGCGGAGCGCATGGCCGTGACCATCGCCAACGCCCTCGTGGGCGAGGTCGAGATGCACGTGTGTACGACCCGCCACCCCGGAGCGCTGCGAGCGGAGCTCGATCCCCGGGTCGGCGTGCTCGGGCTGCGCCGCTCCCGCTCGGTCGATCCCGCGGCGGCGCGGGCGCTGCGCCGCTACGTCGAGGATCACCGTGTGGACGTCGTGCACGCTCACAGCTCGTCGCTGTTCCTGCTGGCCAGCGCCTACGCAGCAGGGCCCCGGCCCCCGGTGGTGTGGCACGACCACCTCGGCCAGGTCGAGGAGAGGCGTCGGCTGCCCTACCTGGTGGCCCGCCGCTGGTTCGACGTGGCCGTCGCCGTGAGCCGACCGATCGAGCGCTGGCACGCCGAACGTCTGCGCCTGCCCCCGACCAGGCGGCGCTTCGTGCACAACTTCGTGACCCGCCCACCCGGCCCGCCGCCCCGGGCCGCCGACCTGCCCGGTGCGTCCGGGACCCGCGTCGTGGCCGTCGCCAACCTGCGGCCGGAGAAGGACCAGCTCAGCCTGCTCGCTGCTTTCGCACAGGTCCGTGCCACCCACCCCGACGCGCACCTGTTGTTGGTCGGTGGAGGCGCCGACACTGACTACGGCCGGCTCGTGTGCGACGAGATCGACCGGCTCGGGCTCGGCGTGCACGTGAGCCTGCTGGGGGTGCGCTCCGACGTGGCCGCGGTGCTGGCCGGCGTGGACATCGCCGTGCTCAGCTCGGTGTCGGAGGGTTCGCCGGTGGTGGTGCAGGAGTACGCCCTCGCCGGTCTGCCGGTCGTGGCCACCAGGGTGGGCGAGGTGCCCGAGCTGCTCGACCGGGGTCGAGCCGGCATCCTGGCAGAGGTGCACGACGTCGGCGCCCTGGCCGACGGGCTCGCCTGGCTGCTCGAACATCCCGGGGAGCGGACCCGCCTGGGTGACGCGCTGGCCGCCCACGTGGCGGCCCGCTACCCGCCCGAGGCATCGCTGGCCGACCTGCGCGCCGCCTATGCACAGGCCATGGCGCGCCGGGCGCGAATCAGCCGACGGCGCGGGCCGTCAAGCCGAGACTGACCCACTGCCACACGAAGTGGGCGTTGTCTCCCTCGCCGTCGAGGAAGGCGGTCAGTTCACGCCGGGCTGCGTCGGCCACGAGGAAGTCGGGCCGCCAGGCGAGCCCGTCGTCGACGGTCGCCTCCACCCAGGACCGCAGCGGGCCGCGTAGCCACTCCCGCTGGGGGGTCTGCAGCGGCCGTTTCGGGGCCTCGACGAGTGCCCCGGGCAGCCAGGGGGTCACCAGCTCGCGCAGGAAGTGCTTGCGCACCCCGGCCCGGATCTTGCGGTCCCGGGGCTGGCGCAGTGCCAGCTCCACCAGGCGGTGGTCGAGGAAGGGTTCGCGCAGCTCGACGCTGGCGCGCATGGAGATGCGGTCGTTGAAGCGCAGCGCCCGCACGAGCTTCGTGCGCGTGATGTCGCGCACCTGGAGCCGCTGCACGGGGTCGAGGTGGTCGTCGCCGTCGGCGACGGGACGTGCGTGTGTCGCCGCAAGGGAGCGGAGCTCGGGCGAGACGGCGTCGGGGCGAACCGCCGACGAGGTACTGCCCTGCACCACCGGTGCGCCGCTGCCGGCGTGCTCGTAGTAGTCGTAGCCGGCCCACTGCTCGTCCATGCCCTGCCCGTCGAGCAGCACCACCACCCCGTCGGCGCGGGCCTGTTCGAACAGCCGGGCGTAGGCCAGCGTCGGGATGCCGCCGTAGGGCTCGTCGGCCGCCCGCTGCACGTCGAGGGCCAGCTCGGGCACGTCCTGCGCGTGCAGGGGGGCCAGGTGCAGCGGGTGGTCGGTGGCGGCGAGCATGGTGCGCACCCAGGGCAGCTCGTCGTAGCGGTCGTCGTCGGTGACGAAGGTGAAGGCACGCACGTGACGCTCCGCGTCGCCCACCCGATCGACCGTGGCCAGCAGGCTGGCCGAGTCGAGCCCCCCGCTGAGGTTGATGCCCACGGGGACGTCCGAGCGGAAGCGCAGCCGCACGGTGGCGTCGAGCAACGTGGCGTACTCCGTTCGCACGGTGGCGTCGTCGCGCTCGTCGTGCCCGGTGCCCACCCGGTCGACCAGGTCGTACCACCGACCCTGCTCGGGCCCAGTGGGCCCGATGCGCAACCAGCTTCCCGCGGGCAGCGGCGCGATGCCCGCCCAGAAGGTGCGGTCCTCGAAGTCGGCCACGCCCGACACCAGATACGTGGCCCAGGCGGCCCGGTCCGGTTCGCGGGGCACGCCTGCGGCGTGCAGGGCCTTGATCTCGCTGGCCAGGAGCACCGTGCCGTCGGTGTCGGTCGCCACGTAGAGCGGCTTCACGCCGAAGCGGTCACGGGCGGCGAAGAGCTCGCGACGCTCGTCGTCCCAGACCGCGAAGGCGAACATGCCGATGAGCCGGTCCAGGCAGGCGGGCCCCCACCGGGTGTAGGCGGCGAGGAGCACCTCGGTGTCGGTGGCGGTGCGGAACGGGTAGCCGGCGAGCTCGGCCCGCAGCTCCCGGTAGTTGTAGAGCTCGCCGTTGAACACGAGTCGGTAGCGGCCACTCGTGTCGGCGAAGGGCTGCCGGCCCGCCTCGCTCAGGTCGATGATGCTGAGTCGGCGGTGGCCGAGCGCGACGCCGCCGTCGGGGTGCGACCACAGGCCGGCGTCGTCGGGGCCCCGGTGGGTGAGCACGTCGCGCATGCGCTCGGCTCTCGCCACGGTTGCGCCCGGCCCGACCAGTGCCACGATGCCGCACATGTCAGCGGCCGGTGAGCCGTCGTCTGACGCGACGCACTCGCTGGGGCCACGAGGCACGGTTGTCGTGCCACACGGTGGCCCGCACGTAGCCGGCCCGGTCCGTCCAACTGGGCAGCGCTTCGAGGGTCTGCGCGTAGCCTCCCAGGATCTGGCGTCGGTGGTCGCCCAGCGCCGTATCGAGCCAACGGCGCTCCTGGTTGGTCGGCTGGTAGGCGCCGGCCCAGCGCACCAGGTCGGTGTCGGCGTCGAGCGCGAACACGTCGACTGCGGCCACGACCGCTGCCGCCACCACGATGCCGCAGCGCCAACGTCGGCAGAAGTCCACGGCCCGGTCGAGATCGACCTCGTCGTTCTCGACGATCTGGGCGACGTCGCGCAGCGGCACGAGGCGGCGCTGGTCCCCCGGCAGCACGGCGTGCATGGCGGTGCCGATGAGCTGGGCCTCGCGGTTGAGGGCACGAAGCCGTCGCCCGGCGAACACGAGCACCTGGGGGTCGACGAGCAGGTCTTTCGAGTCGATGCCCATGCCGAACGGGCCGGTGTGGAAGACGCGGTGGACGTCGACCTCCCACCCACCGGGCATGGTGAAGGCCGCGCTCTTGCCGAACCGGGCCACGAACCCCGGCCGGGGATCGGGGTTCTGCCGGCGGGCGTCGAGCGACTCGAGCACTGCGGCGGCGAGGTCGAACTGGGCGCCGGGCACGACGAGGTCGACGTCGGAGTAGGTGCGCAGTGCCGGGCGCGGGTAGAGCAGTCGGGCGTTCGCCGCGCCCTTGTACACCCGGTAGTCGACGCCCTCGGCGGCGAAGGCGTCGTCGAGCTGGACCAGCAACCGGTCGAGCAGCAGGGAGCCGATCGCCGAGATCTCGGCGTGGGAGAGGGCCGTCTCGAGCTGGTGGTCGGTGCAGGCGAAGGCGCCGGAGAAGGCGGCGTCGGCGAGCAGGCCCCAGACCCGCTGACCGGTCACGTCGACGCTGAGGTCGAGCCAGCGCTCGTCGTCGACGGGCTCGTCGGGGAGTGAGAGTCGCGATGTGTGCAGGCCGTGGGCGCAGACCGAGCGCAGCAGCGCGGACGCCTGTGGCAACCCGACGATCTTGTTCTCGATGAGCAGATCCACGAGCTCTGGTTCCTCCGCGACCGGCCGGAGCCTACCCGGGCCGCACGAGCGTCAGGCCGTGCCGATCACCAGGCGGTAGTGGCCTTCGACGAACGACAGCTCGTAGGGGACGCCGGCGATCACGGTGCCGACCGGTTGGTCGGCCACGAGCGGCACGGTCGTCTGGAGCCAGAGCGTGACGTCGTCCGGCGTGGCACCGCCGATGGCGAGCTCGCCGAAGTCGTCGAACTCGTCGACGGCATCGGCGGCGGGACCGGGCGCGGCATCGATCTGGACGGCGCTCACGTCATCGATCGTCAGGCCGCTGATGGTGGCGCTCGGGCCCCCGTCGCTACCCGTGCAGGTCCGCACCAGCACGGCCGCACCTGAAGCGCTGAGCGCCGGCTGGGGGTCGCCACAGGTGACGGCGAGCTCGCGCTCGACCCGTGCCGCGACGGACTCCGCGGCGAGGCCGTCCAGGGCGGTCGGGGCGCCCGTGCCGGTGGGGCTGAGCACCGTAGCGGTCGTCGACGAGTTGAACACGACGACCGGACCTGTGGGCTCCTCGTCGCCGGCGCGCAGGTACACGAGGACGCCGAGCGGCAGCAGCACCACCAGTGCGGCCAGCCAACCCCAGTTCTCGCCGAACCGGGCGCGCATGCGGCGGCGGAACCGGGCGAACTGCACTGCGGGTTCGGACGGGGACACGCGGACTCCTGCCCGAGTCACGGGCACGCTGGGAGGCGGAGGGCTCTGCATGATCGCACAGCGGTACCGCTGTGCAGGTGCAGCGGGCTTCCGGCCGGGTCGATCTGCGGGCTCCGAAGCGCCCGGTTTCTGCTCGGGCCGCGCCCGATCGACTCGTGGGTCGCTGCTACGCTGGCGACTCGTCCCGATCGCCCCGCGGTTGAGATCCCCTATCCACGTGCGCATCGACACCACCCCCCCACCGGTCTCCACGCCTGCTCCTGTCGTCGAACAGGGCGCCGACCTGTCCCAGCTCAAGCGCTATCTCAAGGCGTTGCGCCGGCGGTGGCCCGTGGTCGTGGTGCTGGCCTTGGTCGGCGCAGTGGTCGGATGGGCCACCACGCCCGAGGCCATCCAGCAGACGATCCTCGTCAACAGCTATTTCAAGGCCACCCACACCCTCATCGACGACGGCGCGACGGTCTCGGGCGAGTCGAGCGGCTCACAGGCGGTCAACCTGTCGCAGGCGGCCTTCTTCGTGACCACGGGCGACGTGCCCCAGCGGGTGGCCGACAAGCTGGACGTGCCGCTGGAAACGGTGCAGAGCTCGCTCAGCGCCCAGGCGCGGGGCGATGTCGCCGGCCTGGAGATCACCGCCATCTCCGAGAACCCCCAGGAGGCCGTGTCGCTCGCGGACACGGCAGCCACCGAGCTCGTCGTGTTCCTCAACGAGACGACGGCTGCCCGCTACAACGCCCAGCGCGACGAGCTGGCGGCCGAGCTCGACGCGCTGCGCACCGAACGGGACCGCCTCCAGGAAGCGCTTCGCAACGACCCCTTCAACGAGGAGCTGTCGGCGCAGCTCACCTCGATCGGTAACGAGTACCTGCTCACCCTCCAACGCTGGAGCGAGTTCTCCTCGACGGGGGTTTCGACGACGGGCCTGCGGACCATCCAGGTGGCGTCGCCGATCGAGATCAGCGAGGACGCCTTCGCGGCTCGGGCGACCGAGAACGTGCTGGGCCCGCAACCCACCACCACCCTGGCACCCGGCGACACGCCGCCCAGCACGTCCGAGGCGCCCGCTGAGCCTCCCGATCCCCGCGGCCGGGCCACGGCAGGAGCGCTTTTCGGGCTGTTCGCCGGGCTGGGTCTCGTGGCGCTCCTCGACCGCTACGACACGAGGATCCGCCGACGGGAGGAGGTCGAGGGCATCACCGGCCTGCCGGTCATCGCCGAGATCCCCTACCTGGCCAAGAAGGATCAGCGCCACACCGAGCTGCTCTCCCTGACCAGCCCCCGCTCGCACACGGCCGAGGCCTACCGCGTGGTTCGCACCGCCGTGCTGTTCGCCAAGCAGGTGGCCCTGGAGGAGGGTGCGGACGACGGCGAGGTCATCATGGTGACCTCGCCCGGCCCGGACGAGGGCAAGACCACCACCGTGGCCAACCTCGCCGCCGTGCTGGCCGAGGGCGGGCTCTCCGTGCTGGTCATCAACTGCGACTTCCGGCGTCCCAAGGTGCACCGCTTCCTCACCGGTGAGACGGGCGGCGAGGACGGCCAGAAGCTGGACGTGATCGCCACCCACGGTGACGTGAAGGCCATCAAGACCGTCGTGCCGAAGGTGCGGCTCGTCACGGGCGTGGGGGAGGCCGATACCACGGTCAACCCCCTCGAGGTGGTGGCCCTCCAGCGTCGGATCGTGGCCTTCGCCCGCCAGCACTTCGACGTGGTGCTGCTCGACACCGCCCCCTTCCTCACCACCAACGACGCCAGTGAGCTCATCCCCGACGTTGACGAGGTCGTGCTCGTGGCCCGGGCCGGAAAGACCAAGAAGGAAGCCGTCAAGCGGGCGGTGGAGTTCCTCGGTCGGCTCGGCGCTCCGGTGATCGGCACCGTCATCACGGGCGCCGACGACGCCCCTGCGGCGCAGTACTACTACTACAACTACTACCGCCAGGAGGAGGGCACCGGCCGACGTCGGGGCTCGCGCCTGCCCGGCGGCAACGGCAACGGGAGCGCCCCGCCCAACGGCAGCACGCCGCAGGCGGCCCCTGACGACGTGGCGGCTGCGGCGGTGTCAGGCCCGTCGGACGCCGACGACTGACACCGGACCGTTGGTCACGCCCGTCGAGCTGTACCACTCGGCGCCGTATCCGGTCCGCGCCGCAGCGGCCTCCGCACGGGGCGCGTACCTGCGGGCCTGGCGTTACGGTCCGGGTACCGATGCGTCGGTCGAGGCCGCCCTCGTGCGTGATCGTTGGCCCGAGGCACGCTGGAACGCCGCCGTCGCACGTCGGCTGGCTGCTGTCCTGGGGCGGGCGGCGAGGGACGTCCCCTTCTACCGTGACGAGGGGCTACCCGCCGGCCAGGCCGGCGACCTGTGGAGCTGGCCGGTGCTGGCCAAGCCGAGCGTACGTGCTGCACCCCGACGGTTCGTGGCCGACGACCGGGACCCCCGGTGGATGTTCGCCGACCACACGAGCGGCAGCTCCGGAACTCCCCTGACCGTCTATGAGACCCGGGCGACGGTGCGGGCCTGGTACGCGCTCGTGGAGGCTCGGTTGCGGCGCTGGTACGGCGTGTCCCGTCGTGATCGCTGGGCCATCCTCGGGGGTCAACTCGTGGTGCGGCCCGACACGACCTCACCGCCGTACTGGGTCTGGAACGCGGGCCTGCGCCAGCTCTACCTGTCGTCGTACCACCTTGCCCCGTCGACCGCCGTCGACTACGCCCGCGCGCTCGAGGCCCATGGCTGCACGTACCTGCTTGGCTATCCGTCGGCCATGGCCGAGCTGGCCCGGGCCGTCCTCGACGCCGGCTACCGACCGGCGCCGCTGCGTGTTTGCATCGGCAACGCCGAGCCGTTGCTCGATCACCAGCGCGAGCTCATCGGGGAGGTGTTCGACTGTCGGGTACGTGACACCTACGGCATGTCCGAGCTGACCGTTGCGGCCTCGGAATGCGAGGCGGGCCGGATGCACCTGTGGCCGGAGGTCGGTCACCTGGAGGTGCTGGCCTACGACGCGGATGAACCCGTCGCGCCCGGCGAGACCGGCCGCCTGGTGTGCACGTCGCTGCTCAACGCCGACATGCCTCTCGTGCGCTACGACACCGGGGACAGCGGCTCGTTGGCGCCTCGTGACGAAGGGTGCCCCTGCGGTCGACTCCTGCCGATGCTGGCGTCGCTCGAGGGGCGGGTCGACGACCTCGTGGTGCTTGCCGATGGTCGTCGGATCGGACGGCTCGACCCGGTGTTCAAGAGCGATCTGCCCATCGTGGAGGCCCAGATCGTCCAGGAGGCCCTCGACCGGTTCCGACTTGTCGTCGTGCCCGCGACCGGCTTCGGACCCGACACCGAGGCCATGCTGGTTCGTCGACTTCGTGACCGGGTCGGCCCGGTGCAGGTGGTCCTCCAGACCACATGTGCCATCCCGCGGGGCGCCAACGGCAAGTTCAAGGCCGTGGTGTCCGAGGTCGCCACCCCGCTGGTCGAGCCCGAAACCTGACGTGAACCTTCTTGTCCAAGAATTTTCGGGCAAAGGGTGGCGTCGGTCACGGAGGTGTGCAAAGCTACGACGACCCCAGCGGGACAGCTTCTAGTGGAGGATGCGGGTATGGATGGAGAAATTGTCGAAGAGGCAGGCGGCAACCGACGCTCCTTCATCAAGAAGGCTGCCATCGCTGGCTCGGCCGCCGTGTGGGCGCCGCCAGTGATCGCCAGCTTCACCTCTCCGGCCTCTGCGGCGAGCGGCCCGGCCGACTTCGATCTCTTGGTCGCACGCGCTGAAACCGGTGAGTGGGGCTTCCAGATCGTGTCGTTCCCGGCCAGCGTCAATGCGTGCCCGCCAGGTGTGTCGATCAACTCCTTGAAGATCTTCGTCCTGTCGGTCGCCGGTGGCACGGCATCGGGCAGTGGCACGAACGCGATCACCGCAGCGTCGAGCATCACCGACATCGTCCTGCGGCTCAACGGCATCTGCTCGAACGGTTCCAACTCGTGCAGTGGTGACGTCGACGCCTTCGATGTGCCGGCCATCGCCGCCCTCCTGCCCGGCCAGAGCGCGACGATCACCAACATTCCGGCTTCCTGCGACTGACGCACGTCCACAGTCGAGAGTCTCCTGAGGAGCGGGCTGCGGCCCGCTCCTCTTGTTTTCCGATCGGGGTCCGTGCCCGGGGCCGGGATCATATCGCCGAAGCTGAGCTGGCTCCGGCCAGTGCGAAACCGGCCGGCCCGTAGGTAGGCGGACGACGCAACCCGTGAGGCGGCGGACCCGCATCCAATGTGGGACCTCAGCGCGACGCGGTGAGGGTGAAGATCAGAGGCCGGTCGACGATCGTCGTTG
>JALOLF010000119.1 GCA_025456085.1 Acidimicrobiales bacterium | reverse complement strand
GACCCAGCGCGGTGACGAGCTCGTCGGTGAGCTCCTGTGCGGGGCCCCGCACGCCGTCGGTGCCGAACTTGAGCGTCACGCCTTCCTCCCCTGGACGCGCACCTGCGTGCCCCAGGGGCACGCAGGTGACGGGACGACTGCCGCGGCCAACGCGGGTGGCGTCAGCGCTTCGAGTACTGCGGGGCCTTGCGGGCCTTCTTCAGGCCGTACTTCTTGCTCTCCTTCTCGCGTGCGTCACGCGTCAGGAAGCCGGCCTTCTTGAGGTCGCTGCGCAGCTCCGGGTCGAGCTCGGCGAGGGCCCGGGCGATGCCGTGGCGGAGGGCACCGGCCTGGCCGGACACGCCCCCGCCGTCGATGGTGGCGTCGATGTCGTAGACCTCGGCCGTGTTCGTGATGCGCAGCGGCTCGGTGATGATCATGCGGTGCGACGGCGCCGGGAAGAAGTCCTCCAGGGAGCGCTTGTTGACGAGGACCTTGCCGTCACCGGGACGCACCCGGACACGGGCGACGGCCCGCTTGCGGCGACCGGTGCTCTGGATCAGAGGGGAGGGCATCGTGACGATCCTGTGGGTGACGGCCGGGTCAGCCGGCGGCGCGGGTGTGGGGGAGGTCGAGCACCTGCGGCTGCTGGGCCGAGTGCGGGTGGGTCGGACCGGCGTAGACCTTCAGCTTCTTCAGCTGGGCTCGGCCGAGCCGGTTCTTGGGGAGCATGCCCCGCACCGAGCGGCGCACGGCCTCCTCGGGCTTGGTGGCCAGCTCCTCGGCGTAGGTCCGGGTGCGCAGGCCGCCCGGGTAGCCGGAGTGGCGGTAGATCTTCTTGGACTCCGCCTTGCCCGAGCTGAGCACGACCTTGTCGGCGTTGACGATGATCACGTGGTCGCCGGTGTCGAGGTGGGGGGTGAAGGTGGCCTTGTGCTTGCCCCGCAGGACCCGGGCCACTTCGCTCGCCATGCGGCCGAGGGTGAGCCCGTCGGCGTCGACGACGTACCAGGCGCGCTGGATCTCGCTGGCTTTCGGTGAGTAGGTGCGCACGACGCGGACCCTTCCTTTGCTACGTACTGCGGGCCCCGCGGCGCGGAGTGGCCACCAGGGCGACTGACAACGATAGGGCCGCGCGCACGCTGCCGGCAACTCGGGTCGGCCCGGAGGAGGGCGTCAGTACCGGACCTCCCACAGGCACAGGCCGTGGGGCGGGGCCACGGAACGGGCGACGGCCCGGTCCCGTGCGAGCACGATGCCGCGCATCTCGCCCGGTCGCCGACGGCCCAGGCCCATGTCCACCATGGTCCCGGTGATCGAGCGCACCATCTGGTGGCAGAACGACGTGGCCTCGATCTGGAACCGCAGCAGCCCGTCGCCCAGGTCGTGCCAGGTGGCGTCGAGCACCCGTCGCCGCATCGAGGGCTCCCGGTGGCCGGGTTGCGGGTGCGGACGCCGGCAGAACGACGAGAAGTCGTGCTCGCCGTAGAGGGGGTCGCAGGCGAGGATCATGGCCCGCAGGTCGAGGGGCCGGGGCACCCACCAGGTGGTGGCGGCCAGGAACGGGTCGGGGACGTCGCGGTTGAGCACCGTGTAGCGGTACACCCGGGCCCGGGCCGCGAACCGGGCGTCGAAGTCGTCGTCGACCAGGCGCACCTCGCGCACCACGATGGTTGGGGCCAACTGGTGCAGCAGGGACGTGTGCAGCCGCTCCGGGTCGAGTCGGCGCGCGTCGGCGTCGAAGGACACCACCTGACCCCAGGCGTGCACGCCGGCATCGGTTCGCCCTGCGCCGGTCAGCGTCACGGGGTGGCGCAGCACCCGGGCCAGCGCGTCCTGGAGCGCGCCGGCGACGGTCGGCAGGCCCCGCTGGGCGGCGAAGCCGCGGAAGGCCGCGCCGTCGTAGGCGACCGTCAGGCGGACCCGCTGCGCGGGCTGCGACACGGCACCGGTCGCGACACGACCCCGACCGGGGTCGGGGTCGTTCGTGGCGTCCACGCAGGCCGCGCCGGGCGCGGGGGACAGATCAGACGAGCTCGATGCGGGCCATCGGCGCGTTGTCGCCGTGGCGCGGACCGAGCTTCAGGATGCGGGTGTAGCCACCGGGTCGATCGGCGTAGCGGGGGCCGATCTCGCTGAACAGCTTCGAGGCCATCTCCTTGTCGCCGAGGAAGGCGACCACCTGACGCTGGTTGTGGACACCGCCCTTGCGGGCCTTGGTGATGAGCTTCTCGGCGATGGGACGCATGGCCTTGGCCTTGGCCTCGGTGGTGGTGATGGCCTCGGCGGCGATGAGCGACGCCACCAGGTTGGCCATCATGAGGCGCTGGTGGGCGGCGTCGCCGCCGAACCGGCGGCCCTTCTTGGGTGTGGCTGGCATGGTGATCAGTCCCTCGTGCGAAGCGACAGGCCGCGCTCGTCGAGCTTCTGGATGACCTCGTCGAGCGACTTCTGGCCGAAGTTGGTGATGGCGAGCAGGTCGTCCTCGGTCTTCTCGAGGAGCTCGCCGATGGTGTTGACCTGGGCCCGCTTGAGGCAGTTGCGCGGGCGCTCCGAGAGGTCCAGGTCCTCGATGGGCAGGTCGAGGTCGGGCGACCCGGTCGCGGTACCCGACACCTCACCCAGCTCGAGCCCCTGGGGCTCGTCGCTCATCTGCTCCACCAGCTCGACGAGCTGGCGCAGCGTGGAGCCGGCCGAGGCGAGGGCCTCCCGGGGCGAGATCGACCCGTCGGTCTCGATGTCGATCATCAGACGGTCGAACTCCGTCGAGTGCTCCACACGGGTGGGCTCGACCTGATAGGTCACACGCCGCACGGGCGAGAAGATCGAGTCGACGGGGATCACCCCGATGGTGTTGGACACCTTGTTGCGGTCGGCCTGCACGTAGCCCCGGCCCTTCGACACGGTGATGTCGACGGCGAGGCGGCCGGACTCGTTGAGGGTGGCGAGGTGCAGGTCGCCGTTGAGGATCTCCACGTCGGCCGTCTGCTGGATGTCGGCCGCGGTCACGTCGGCGGGGCCCCGCGCGTCGAGGCGCAGCGTGACGGGCTCGTCGCTGTGGACCAGCAGCACGATGTCCTTCAGGTTCAAGATGACGTCGGTGACGTCCTCGGTGACACCCTTGATGGTGTCGAACTCGTGGAGCGCGTCGTCGAAGCGGACCTGCGTGACGGCGGCGCCGGGGATGGACGACAACAGGGCGCGCCGCAGGGAGTTCCCGATCGTGTAGCCGAAACCCGGCTCGAGGGGCCCGATGGCGAACAGCTGACGGTTCGCCTCCTCCTCGGTGACGGCTTCGACCTTCGGGCGCTGCATGACCAGCATGGGTGTTCTACCTCAGGGTTCTCGTGATCTGCGCAGGGACGTTCGTTCGGGGAAGCGACGGCCCGGTGCCACCGCACCGGGCCACCAGGTCACTTCGAGTAGAGCTCGACGATGAGCTGCTCGCGCACGGGCACGTCGATCTGCTCGCGCTCGGGGAGCTGCAGCACGGTCACGGCGAAGCCTTCGTCGCCCGACTCGAGCCACAACGGGGGCATGCGGTCGAGCACGTCGCGGTTCCACTGGACCACGACCATCTGACGGGCCTTGTCGCGCAGGGTGACGACGTCACCCTTGCGGACCCGGAAGCTCGGGATGTCGACGCGGCGGCCGTTGACCGAAACGTGCCCGTGGCCGACGAACTGGCGGGCCTGGGGACGGGTTGCAGCCCAGCCGGCGCGGTACACGACGTTGTCGAGGCGCCGCTCGAGCATCTGCAGCATGTTGTCGCCGGTCACCCCCGGGCGGCGCGCGGCCTGCTCGTAGAGGTTGCGGAACTGCTTCTCGGACAGGCCGTAGGTGAAGCGGGCCTTCTGCTTCTCCTGCAGCTGGACCAGGTACTCCGACGAGGTGCCCCGGCGGCGGGTGCGACCGTGCTCACCCGGCGGGTAGGGACGGTTCTCGAGGGCCTTCGTCTCGCCCTTGGTGCCCCAGATGTTCGTGCCCAGACGGCGCGACACGCGGGCGCGGGGGCCGGTGTAGCGGGCCATGGCTCAGACCCTCCGCCGCTTGGGGGGGCGGCACCCGTTGTGCGGAACCGGAGTCACGTCCTTGATGCCCGTGACCTCGATGCCGGCGTTCTGGATGGAGCGGATGGCGGTCTCCCGGCCGGAGCCCGGGCCCTTCACCACCACGTCGACCTTGCGCACCCCGTGCTCCATCGCCCGCTTGGCGGCCTGCTCGGCAGCCATCTGGGCGGCGAAGGGGGTCGACTTGCGCGAGCCCTTGAACCCGACGTTGCCCGCCGAGGCCCAGGAGATCACGTTGCCCTCCTGGTCGGTGATGCTCACGATCGTGTTGTTGAACGAGCTCTTGATGTGCGCCACGCCGTAGGTGACGTTCTTGCGTTCCTTCTTGCGGGGGCGACGGCCCCCGGAGCTGGGCTTGGCCATCACTTCCTCCCGACCTTCTTCTTGCCGGCCACGGTCTTCTTCGGGCCCTTGCGGGTGCGTGCGTTGGTGTGGGTGCGCTGGCCACGGACGGGCAGGCCACGGCGATGGCGCAGGCCCTGGTAGCAGCCGATCTCCATCTTGCGCTTGATGTCCTGGTCGACCTCGCGGCGCAGGTCGCCCTCCACCTTCAGGTTCTGGTCGATGTGGACGCGGATGCGGTTGACCTCTTCGTCGGTCAGGTCACGCACCCGGGTGTCGGGGGAGATCCCGGTCGTCTCGCAGATCTGCTGGGCCGTCGTACGGCCGATGCCGTAGATGTAGGTCAGCGAGATCTCGAGCCGCTTCTCACGGGGGAGGTCGACGCCTGCGATACGAGCCATCGATCAGCCCTGCCTCTGCTTGTGGCGAGGGTTCTCGCAGATCACCTGCACGCGGCCGTGGCGGCGGATGATGCGACACTTCTCGCACATCTTCTTCACACTGGGACGTACTTTCATCTCGCCTGGTCGATCCTTTGGATGCTCAGGGGCACCGGGGCGGGTTCCCCCCGGTGGGTCCGGCCACGGCGGCCGGACAGCTCACTTGGCGACGGTTGTCACTTGTACCGGTAGGTGATGCGGCCCCGACTGAGGTCGTACGGCGTCAGCTCCACTTGGACGCGGTCGCCCGGCAGGATGCGGATGTAGTGCATGCGCATCTTCCCGGAGATGTGGGCCAGCACCTTGTGGCCGTTCTCGAGCTCGACGCGGAACATGGCGTTCGGCAGGGGCTCGACGACTGTGCCCTCGAGCACGATCGCGTCTTCCTTGGGCTTGGGCAGCGTCCGACCTCCTGGTCTGGGGGGTGTCGGCTCCTCGCGACGGGTGTCGCTCGGGCTCGTGGTTCGGCCGCCGACACGCGAAGAGGCGCGCAGGGCCGAGGGGAGAGCTTAGCGACCCCAGCCCGGCACGCCAACTCCGCCGGGTCCGGACGGCTCAGGGCAGCGTGAGGATCTCCGGGCCGTCGTCGGTGACGGCGATGGTGTGCTCGAAGTGGGCCGACAACGACCCGTCGGCGGTGACGACGCTCCAGTGGTCGTCGAGGACCCGGGTCTCGGGGCCACCGACGTTGATCATCGGCTCCACCGCGAAGACGTTGCCGGAGCGGAGCCGACGACCGGTGCCGGGATCGCCGTAGTTCGGCACCTCGGGCTTCTCGTGCATGGCGGTGCCGATGGCGTGGCCCACGTACTCGCGCACGACCGAGAAGCCGGCGGCCTCGGCCACCGACTGGACGGCGTGGCCGATGTCGCCGATGCGGTTGCCGTCGACCATGGCCTCGATGGCGGCGTACAGGCTCTGCTCGGTCACCTCGAGGAGTCGGCGGGCGGTGTCGGAGATCTCGCCCACCCCGGCGGTGAAGGCGGCGTCACCGTGCCAGCCCTCGATGATGGCGCCGCAGTCGACCGAGATGATGTCGCCTTCCTTGAGGCGGTAGTCACCCGGGATGCCGTGCACGATCATGTCGTTGGGCGACGTGCAGATCACCGCCGGGTACCCGTGGTAGCCCAGGAAGTTCGAGGTGGCGCCACGCCGCTCGATCACGTCACGGGCGACCAGGTCGAGCTGGCGGGTGGTGACGCCGGGGCGGATCGCCTCGCGCAGCTCCGCGTGCATCTCGGCCACGACCCGGCCCGCGGCGCGCATCTTGGCGATCTGGTCTGCCGACTTCCGGGCGACGGTCACGTCCTTGAACATCATCCCGACAACGCTAGCGGCCGCGCGCCGCACTGCACCGCCTCGGGCCGGGCTCGCCGTCGGTGGCGCTCAGCCGCCGACGTGGGCCAGGCGGCCGTCGATGGCGCTGACCAGGCGATCGGTGACCACCTCGGTGGCGCCGACGCCGTCGACCACGACCAACAGCCCCCGCTCGGCGAACCACGCCACCGCGGGCAGCGTCTTCTCGGCGTAGGCCTCGAGCCGGGCCGCCACCGCGTCGGGCGTGTCGTCGTCTCGCTGCACGACGTCGCCGCCGCACACGTTGCAGGTCCAGTCGTCGGCGGGTGGGTCGGCCGTGGAGTAGATGGCGCCACAGCTCCGGCAGATGCGTCGGCCCGAGATGCGGGCGATCACCAGGCTCTCGGGCACCTCCAGGTTCACCGCCACATCGACCGGCGTGAGGTCGAGGAGCGCCTCGGCCTGGGGAAGGGTGCGGGGGAACCCGTCGAGCAGGAAGCCGTTGGCGACGACGTCATCACGCTCGAGCCGTTCGCCGATGACGTCGAGCATGACGGCGTCGGGCAGGAGCTTGCCGGCGTCGAGGTACTCCTTGGCCTTGAGGCCCACCGCGCTGCCGTCGTTGGCGGCGTCGCGGAGCATGTCCCCGGTGGAGATGTGCGGCGCGCCGTAGTGGCGGGCCAGCGCCTTCGACTGGGTCCCCTTCCCGGCGCCCTGGCGCCCGAACATGACCAGCCGCACCCGCTTCACTTCAAGAACCCCTCGTAGTTCCGCATCATGAGCTGGCTGTCGATCTGCTTCATCGTCTCGAGGGCGACGCCCACGGCGATGAGGATCGACGTGCCGGCGAACGACACGGAGGAGCCCGGGAGGAAGGTGGTGACGAGCAGCGAGGGGATCAGCGCCACGGCGGCGATGAACAGCGCACCGGGCAGCGTGATCCGTGAGAGGACCTTGGCCAGGTACCGCTCGGTCTGCGGACCCGGCCGGATGCCGGGGATGAACCCGCCCTGCTTGCGGATGGTGTCCGCCTGCTTGGCGGGGTCGAAGGTGATGGCGGTGTAGAAGTACGCGAAGCCCACGATGAGCAGGCCGAAGACCACGATGTAGAAGATCGACGCCGGGTTGGTGAGGTGGTCGTCGACCCAGCGCTGGATGCCCTGGGCCCACTCCTGATCGGAGGGCAGGATCACCGACAGCAGCTGGGGCAGGTACAGCACGGAGCTGGCGAAGATGATGGGGATGACGCCCGACTGGTTGACCTTGAGCGGGATGTAGGTGCTCTGCCCGCCGTACTGGCGCCGGCCCACCACGCGCTTGGCGAACTGGACCGGGATGCGGCGTTGGCCCTGCTCCACGAACACGATGGCCACCAGCAGCACCACGAACACCGCCAGGGTGATGGCCAACGCCACGTTGCCGGCCTCGGCGCGGATCTGGCTGCCCTGGGCGGGGAGCGTGGAGACGACGGAGGCGAAGATGAGCAGCGACATGCCGTTGCCCACGCCGCGCTGGGTGACCAGCTCGCCGAGCCACATCAGCATGGCGGTGCCGGTGGTGAGGGTGAGCACGATGAGCATCACCCGCGGGATGGTGAACTCCGGGATCAGGTCGAGCCCGGTGGGGTTCTGCACGCTGCCGAAGCCGCCACCCCCGTTGTGGAACACGAAGGCCAGGCCCGTGGCCTGCAGCGCCGCGATGGCGATCGTGACGTAGCGGGTCCACTGGTTGATCTTGCGTTGACCGACCGCGCCCTGGTTCTGCCACTGCTCGAGCTTGGGGATGACCACCGCCAGGATCTGCATGATGATCGAGGAGGTGATGTAGGGCATGATGCCCAGCGCGAACAGCGAGAACCGGGTGAGCGCGCCGCCGGAGAAGAGCTGCAGGAAGGCCAGCACCCCACCCCGCTCGGCCTGCTCCTTGAGCACCGACAGCTGGTCCACGTCGATGCCCGGCACCGGGATGTAGGACCCGAACCGGTAGATCGCGATCACGGCCAGCGTGAACAGGATCTTGTTCCGCAGGTCCTGGACCTTGAAGATGTTGCGCAGACTGGAAAGCACCGGCGGCGCTCCTCAGTGGTGAGGGGGTGTTCGGGGGTGTTGCTGGATCAGCGGTTGGCGAACTGGTTGCCCTGCGCGGGCGGTCGCCGATCGCCCCACGGGAGGGGCAACACCTCCACGCTACCCCCTGCGGCGATGATGGCCGATTCGGCCGCCTTGGAGAACGCGTGGGCCTTCACCCGCACCGGTCGGCTGATCTGCCCCCGGGCGAGCACCTTCACCAGCGCGCCCTTGTGGACGAGCCCGCGCTCGTGGAGCACACCCGGATCGACCTCGTCGAGGCCCACCGCATCGAGGGTGTCGAGGTTCAGCGCCTGGTACTCCACCCGGAACGGGTTGTTGAAGCCCTTCAGCTTCGGAACCCGCATGTGCAGAGGGAGCTGGCCGCCTTCGAAGCCGGCGGGGATCGTGTCGCGGGCACCCTGGCCCTTGGTGCCCCGGCCCGCGGTCTTGCCGCCCTTGCCGCCGATGCCGCGGCCGACCCGCTTGCGCCCGCGATTGGCACCTTCGGCTGGTTTCAGGTCGTGGAGCTTCACGAGGACTCCTCGGTCTCGGCGACCTCCTCGACGGTCACGAGGTGCGGGACCTTGGCGATCATGCCGCGGATCTCGGGACGGTCGGGAAGGACGTGGGACTTGCCGATGCGACCCAACCCGAGGGCCCGCAGCGTGCCGCGGTGCTTGGGCTTGGTGCCGATCGACGAACGGACTTGGGTGACCTTGAGCGACATCACGCCTCCTGCGGTGCCTCGGCGCTGCGCCTGGCGTCGCGGTAGGCGCGCAGCAGGCCGCCGGGTACGAACTCGTCGGGATCGAGGCCCCGCAGACGGGCGACCTCGTCCGGACGCTTCAGCGAGGCGAGACCCGCCATGGTCGCCCGGGCGACGTTGATGTGGTTGCTCGAGCCGAGCGACTTGCACAGCACGTCGCGGATCCCGGCCTCCTCGAGGATGGCCCGGGCCGCACCACCGGCGATCACGCCGGTACCGGGTGCGGCCGGTTGCAGCAGCACCCGCCCGGCACCGGTCCGGCCGATGATGGGGTGGGTGATGGTCTCCCCGGCGAGCGGGACGGCGATGAGGTTCTTGCGGGCCTCCTCGGTGCCCTTCTGGATGGCGAGGGGCACCTCCTTGGCCTTGCCGTAGCCGAGGCCGACGTGGCCGGCGCCGTCGCCGATCACCACCAGGGCGGTGAAGGAGAACCGGCGACCGCCCTTGACCACCTTGGCGACGCGGTTGATGTTGATGACGCGGGAGTCGCGCAGCGCCAGCTCGTTCGGGTTGATCATCAGAACTCCAGTCCGGCGTTGCGGGCCGCGTCGGCGAGTGCCGCCACCCGCCCGTGGTACAGGTAGCCGCCGCGGTCGAACACGACCCGCTCCACGCCGGCGGCCCTGGCCCGCTCGGCGACCAGCTCGCCCACCTTGCGGGCGGCTTCGGCGTTGCCGGTGGACCCGGCACGCAGGGATGCCTCGACCGAGGAGGCGGCGGCGAGGGTGCGGCCCGAGCGATCGTCGATCACCTGGGCGCTGATGTGACGGTTCGAGCGGAAGACGGCGAGACGGGGGCGCTCGGCGGTGCCGTGCACCTGCTTGCGCACACGCGCGTGGCGGCGGATGCGACCGTCGCGCTTCTGCTTGGCGGTGATGCTCATGCGATGCCTTCCCGGGCCTACTTCCCGGCCTTGCCGGCTTTGCGGATGATGCGCTCGTCGCGGTAGCGAACGCCCTTGCCCTTGTAGGGCTCGGGCTTGCGCAGCTTGCGGATGTTCGCCGCAACCTGGCCGACGAGCTCCTTGTCGATACCGACGACACCGATGGTGGTCGCCACGGGGACCTCGAAGGTGATGCCTTCGGGTGCGGTGACCGACACCGGGTGGCTGAACCCCAGGGCCAGCTCCAGCTGGGTGGGGCTCTTGGCGGTGGCGCGGTAGCCGACGCCCACGATGTCGAGGTCCTTGCGGTAGCCCTCGGTCACGCCGTGGACCATGTTGGCGACCAGAGCGCGGGCCAGGCCGTGCAGGGCCCGGTTGCGGCGTTCGTCGTCGGGCCGCTCCACGAGGAGCTGGCCCTCCTCCGCCCGCACCGTGATGGCGCCGGGGAGGTCGCGTTCGAGGGTGCCCTTGGGCCCCTTCACCGAGATGTGGCCGTCAGCGATCGTCACCTCGACGTTCGAGGGGATCGCGATGGGCGCACGACCGACACGAGACATGTTGTGCGCTCCTACCAGACGTAGCAGACGACCTCGCCGCCCATGCGGCGCTTGCGCGCCTCACGGTCGGACATCAGGCCCTGGGAGGTGGACAAGACGGCGACACCGAGGCCGCCGAGGACACGCGGCACCTTCTCGGCCTTGGTGTAGACCCGGAGGCCCGGCTTGGAGATGCGCTTGACGCCGGAGATGACGCGCTCGCGCTCGGGCGAGTACTTCATCTGGATGGTGAGGGTGGAACCGGGCCCCGCGACGGAGGGCTCGACGGCGAACCCGTCGATGTAGCCCTCGGCGTGCAGGACGGCGGCCAGCGCCTCCTTGAGCTTGGAGGAGGGCATGCGGACCTCGTCGTGCATCGCCACGTTGGCGTTGCGGATGCGGGTCAGCATGTCGGCGATGGGGTCGGTCATGGTCATGATTCGTCTCCCCTCACCAGCTCGCCTTCTTCACGCCGGGCAGCTCGCCCGCGTGCGCCAGCTCCCGCAGGCACACCCGGCACAGCTGGAATCGGCGGTACACGGAGTGGGGACGCCCGCAGCGCTGGCACCGGGTGTAGGCCCGCACCTTGAACTTCGGCTTGCGCTGTGACTTCTCGATGAGCGCTTTCTTGGCCATGGCTACTGCTGTCCCTCACGCTTGAACGGGAAGCCGAGGGCGACGAGCAGGGCGCGTCCCTCGGCGTCGGTACGGGCGGTGGTCACGATGGTGACGTCCATGCCCCGGGTGGTGTCGACCTTGTCGTAGTCGATCTCGGGGAAGATCAGCTGCTCGGTCACCCCGAACGTGTAGTTGCCGTTCCCGTCGAACGAGCGGGGGTTGAGCCCCCGGAAGTCCCGGATGCGGGGAATGGCCAAGCTGACCAGGCGGTCGTAGAACTCCCACATGCGGTCGCCCCGCAGCGTGACCTTGACCCCGATGGCGTTGCCTTCCCGGAGCTTGAAGCCGGCGATCGACTTCTTCGCCCGGGTCACCACCGCCTTCTGACCGGTGATGGCCTCGAGGTCGCGGACCGCACCTTCGAGCAGCGACTGCTGCTGGAGGGCCTTGCCGACGCCCATGTTGAGAACGATCTTGTCCAGGCGCGGGACCTGCATGACGTTGCCCAGCGAGAGCTCCTCGCGCAGGCGGTCGCGGATCTCGGCGTTGTAGCGCAGCTTCAGGCGCGGCGCCTCGGTGGTGGTGCTCATCGCAGATCGGCCTCGCACTTCCGGCACACCCGGACCTTGGTGCCGTCGGGTTCGAAGCGGTAGCCCACCCGGGTGGGCTTGCCGCAGGAATCGCACACGACGGCGACGTTGGACACGTCGATGGGCATGTCCTTGTCGATGATGCCGCCGGGTTGGGTGGCGCTGCGGGGCTTGGTGTGGCGCTTGGCCACGTTCACCCCGTCGACGATGACCTTGCCCTCGGCAGGGAAGGCGAACATCACGTCGCCCACCTTGCCGCGGTCCTTGCCGGACAGCACCTGCACGCGGTCACCCTTGCGGATCTTCATCACAGCACCTCCGGCGCCAGCGACACGATGCGCATGAACTTGCGCTCGCGCAGCTCCCGGCCGACCGGCCCGAAGATGCGGGTGCCGCGCGGCGAGAGATCGTCCTTGATGAGCACGGCCGCGTTCTCGTCGAAGCGGATGTAGGAGCCGTCCGGACGACGCTTCTCCTTCTTCACGCGCACGACGACACACTTCACGACGTCGCCCTTCTTGACCGCGGCGCCGGGGATGGCGTCCTTCACGGTGGCGACGAAGACGTCGCCGATCGAGGCGTACCGACGCTTGGAGCCGCCGAGCACCCGGATGCACAGCACCTCTTTGGCGCCGCTGTTGTCGGCCACCCGCAGTCGGGTCTCCTGTTGGATCATCGGGCACGCTCCAGGATCTCCACCAGGCGCCAGCGCTTGGTCTTGGACATCGGGCGGGTCTCGGCCACGCGCACCCGGTCGCCGACGTTCACCTCGTTGGCCTCGTCGTGCACGTACAGCCGCTTGGTGCGCTGGACGGTCTTGCGGTACAGCGGGTGGCGCACCCGGTCGACCACGGCGACGACCGCGGTCTTGTCCATGCCGTTGGACACGACGATGCCTTCACGGACCTTGCGGCTCTCCGGTCGGCTCGGCGTGGCGGTCTCGTCTGCCATCAGGACTCCCCTTCCGCCAGCGCCTCGGCGGCGGCGATCTCGCGCTCGCGCACCTCGGTCCTGAGGCGGGCGATCTCCTTGCGGGTGCGGCCCAGCAGCGACGAGTTGTCGAGCTGGCCGGTCACGTGCTGGAAGCGCAGGTTGAACAGCTTCTCGTTGGCGGCGCCGAGCTGCTCGAACAGGTCGGCGTCGGAGAGGTCCCGCAACGCGGTCTTCTTCGCCATCAGAAGGCCTCCTCGCGGCTCACGAAGCGGGCCTTGATGGGCAGCTTCTGGATGGCCCGCTCGATGGCGGCCCGGGCGACGTCGGGTTCGGAGTAGGAGAGCTCGAACAGGATGCGGCCGGGCTTGACCACGGCGACCCACACCTCGGGGTTGCCCTTGCCCGAGCCCATGCGGGTCTCGGCCGGCTTCTGGGTGACGGGCTTGTCCGGGAAGATGTTGATCCAGACCTTGCCGCCGCGCTT
>JALOLF010000224.1 GCA_025456085.1 Acidimicrobiales bacterium | reverse complement strand
ACTTGGCGGCCAGGGTCGCGGCGAGCTCGTCGACGGCGGCATCGAGCTCGTCCACCGGGACCACCGTGGTCACGAAGCCGATCCGTTCCGCCTCCGCGGCGTCGACACGGCGGCCGGTCATCATGAGCTCCAGCGCCTTCTTGGGGGGCATGGAGCGCACCAGCGGCACGGTGATCATGTAGGGCCACAGGCCGACGTCGATCTCGGGGGTGCCGAAGCGGGCGTCGTCGGCCGCCACCACCAGGTCGCAGGCCAGCGCCAGGCCCATGCCCCCGGCCAGGGCGAAGCCCCGGACCCGGGCGATGGTGGGCTTGCCCAGATCCCACAGGGCCCCGAAGAGCGAGGCCAGCTCACCCCGGGCGTCGTGCAGGTCGAGGTAGCCGGCACCGGCGGCCATGCCCGACAGGTCGGCGCCGGCGCAGAAGGCCCGGTCGCCGGCGCCGGTGAGCACCAGCACCCGCACTGCGGGGTCCACGCGGGCCTCGGCGACCCGGCGGCGCAGCTCGCCCACGACGCTCCACGACAGGGCGTTGCGCCGTTCGGGGCGGTTGATCGTGAGCCGGGCCACACCCTCGGTCACGGCGTAGAGGACCTCGTCGTCGGCCATGGCGGTGACGTTACCGCCCGGTCCAGCGTCGGGCTGCGGGGTCGCGACGTCGGGGCATCCACCGATCGCGCCACGGCGCGGCGTACCGTCGCGACGTGATCGCGTCCTGGGATCCCGTCACGTTCGTCGCCGCCGGTCTCGGCCTCGCCCTGTTGACCGTCTGGGCCCTTCTCACCGTGGTCGGCCGCGTCCGACACCACCGCAGCGCGCCGCTCCCACCGGGCACCGAGGCCCTCGTGTGGTCCATCACGGAGTGCCTCCCCGATCCGCGCAACCACGTCGTGTTGAAGGACCCCACCTCCGAGATGCGCCTCACCGACGCCGAGCGCCGCCGGGCGGCCGAACGGGCCGCCGCCGGCGTCTGACGCCTCGCCTCAACGCCCGCCGGGTTCTCCGCCGGCGACGACCGCGGCCAGGGTCGTCCACGACTGCGGGACGGCGCCGAGCCCGGCACCGGTGTCCGGGTGCCAGAACTCGGCCAGTCCCGATCGCCGGGCGCCTTCGGCCAACCCCGTCGCCAGGCGCCGGGCGGCCGCTTCGTGGCCGTGACGGCACGCCGCCACCCACAACAGGTAGACGAGCTGGGGCCACACCGGACCCCGCCAGTACGTGTCGGGAGCGAACGAGGGTTCCCCGCGGTGCACCCCCGGCGGGCCGAAGGGGCCGGCCCACCCGGGATCGTCGACGAGGGCGTCGAGGACCTGCGCCGCGACCAGGGAGCCCGACGGCTCGAGCAGCACCGGGAGGAGGGCGTCGAGGGTGCGGGTGGTGCTCGTCACGACGTCGTCGGGTCCCACGTCGGGCCACGTGCCGAGCCGGGGGTCGAAGCGACGGCGCAGGTCGACGGCGAGGTGCTCGAAGGCGTCGGGCACGGCCACTGCGGCGACGCTCGCCAGCTCGCGTGCGTTGAACACGCACAGGGCCGCGAAGCCCGCAGGCACCACCGTGAACGCCGGGTTGGCCACCGGGCTGGCGGTGTCGGGGTCGCGCACGAGCGACGCCACGAGGTCGCCCTTGACGTCGTACCAGCGCTCGGGATCCCACCCGCCGCGACACCACCGGTCCCAGCGGGGACTGTCGTCACAGCCCGACTCCCACGGGTGCCAGATGGCCCCGACGGGACGACGGGCGGCGAGGTGCAACAGACCGGCGGCGGCCCGCTGGACCACCTCGCCCGGCACGTCGACCCCCCGACGGGCGAGCTCGGCCACGGCGTGGCCGTACAGGGGAGGCTGCGTCAGGCAGGACGTGTCGGGGCGCCCCCAGAACCCGGCGTGCACGGGGTCGCGCCAGTAGTGCACGTGGGGCACGAACCCGTCCCCGGCCTGTGCGGCCAGCGCAGCGGCCAGCTCGGCGACGGCCCGGTCCCCTCGGCCGAGCTGGGCCCACACGACGGCGTGGAAGCAGGAGTCCCACAGCCACTGCCAGGGATAGGTGACGGCGTGTGGCACGCAGAACCCCGGCTCGCGCCAGTGGGCCTCGAGCACGTCCCGGGCGAGGTCGTCGAGCGTCCCGCCCGGTAGCGTGTCGCCGCCCCCGCCCCCGTTCACCGCTCCTCCCCGGGACCGCTCCTCGTGACCACCTGCGCCATCGTCTCGTTCCGCCTCGGCCTCAACGACGGGGTCTCGGTCGTGGCCGAGACGTGGGTGCGGGCCCTGGCCGAGCTGGGCTTCGACGTGGTCACGGTGGCCGGCGAGGGCCCCGTGGACCGCACCGTGGCCGGCCTGGCGCTCGACGCGGGTGCCGCCCCGCCCATCGGCGAGGTGGAGCTGGCGCTGGCCGACGCGGATCTGGTGGTGGTGGAGAACCTGCTCACCATCCCCATGAACCTACCGGCCTCCCGGGTGGTGGCCGAGGTCCTCCGAGGACGTCCGGCGCTGCTGCACCACCACGACCCGGCCTGGCAGCGCGAGCGCTACGCCCGCCTCACCGAGCTGCCCCCGACGGACCCGGCCTGGCGTCACGTCACCATCAACGAGCTCACCCGGGCCGAGCTGGCCGCCCGCGGCATCGAGGCCACGACCGTCTACAACGCCTTCGACGTCGACGAGGCGCCGGGTGACCGGGACGCGACGCGCCTGCTGCTCGACGTGGCACCCGACGAGCTGCTCGTGGTGCACCCGGTGCGGGCCATCGCCCGCAAGGGCGTGCCCACGGCCATCGCCCTGTGCGAGGCGCTGGGCGCCACCTACTGGCTGTCGGGCCCCGCCGAGGAGGACTACGCGCCGGAGCTGGAGCGGTTGCTCGCCGGGGCGCGCTGCCGGGTGATCCGTCGCGCCCTGCCGGCGCGGGCCGACCTGTACGCGGCGGCCGACGCCGTGGCCTTCCCCTCCACCTGGGAGGGCTTCGGCAACCCGCTCATCGAGGCCGCGATCCACCGCCGCCCCGTGGCCGTCGACGCCTACCCCGTCATCGCCGAGCTGGTGGCCCTCGGCTTCCGGTGGTGCGACGCCCACCGGCCCTCGGAGCTCGCCGGCTACCTCACGGCACCCGATCAGGACCTGTTGGAGCACAACCGCGACCTGGCCAAGCGCCACTTCTCGTTCGGGGTGATGACGGGGCGTCTGCGTGCGCTGCTGGACGAGGCAGGCTGGTGCCCGTGAACGACCGACCCCCCGACCCCGTCCTGGCCCGCCGGGCCCGCATCGCACGGCTCTGCGAGCTGGGCCAGCGCGTCGGCTACGTGCTGTTCGGCCTGTTCATGGCGCTGATCGTGCTGGGCGGCATCATCGGGTTCTCCGATCTGGTCGCCACGGCGGCGACGGTGGCGCTGGTCGTGGGGTCCCTCGTGCTCGCCCCGGCGATCGTGTTCTCCTACGCGGTGAAGGCCGCCGACCGGGAGGACCGCGAACGCGGGGTCGGCGGGCCCGGCCGCTGAACCGAGAGCCAGCACAGGCGCTCAGCCGTCGCCCGTGACCAGGGGCAGGTCGGGATCGGCGGCCCACTCGGCCAGCGAGCGGTCGTAGACCGCGACCTCGTCCTGTCCCAGCAGGTGCAGGGCGAACGCGTCGCTGGCGGCGGCGATGCCGCCGCCGCAGTAGGTGACCACCCGCTTCGCCGTGACCGCAGGCCCGAACAACCGGCGCAGCTCCTCCGGCGGGCGGAACCGGCGCGTCTGCCGGTCGAGGAGATGCCGAGCCGGCACGTTGCTGGCGCCGGGGAGGTGCCCGGGTCGCCCGTAGAACGAGAGCTCACCCCGGAACTCCCGCGGGCCGAGTGCGTCGACGAGCTGCGTCGCGTCGTCGCCGATGGCCCGCAGCACCTCGTCCCTGCCCACGATGCGTCCCGTGCGGGGACGCGGCGTGAAGCTGACCGCAGGATGCGCCGGCACCTCGGTGCTGACCGGGCGACCCTCGGCCTCCCAGGCGGTCCAGCCTCCGTCGAGCACGGCGGCGTCGTCGAAGCCGTAGCAGCGCAGCAGCCACCACACCCGGGCCGCCCACATGCTGTCCCGGGCGTCGTAGAGCACGACCCGGGTGCCGTCGCCGATCCCCAGCCTGCCCATGACGACGAGCAGGTCCACGAAGGCCGCGCCCGGGATGTGGCCGGCTTCCCAACGGGCACGGCCGCTCGTGACGAGGCCCGATCCCACGTCGAGGTCGACCGTGGCGTCGAGGATGCGCAGATCCGCGTCCCCGAGGTGCTCCTCGAGCCAGGTCGTCGTCACCAGTGCGTCCATGGCACCCTCCCGGAGGTCAGCGGGGACTCACCCCGTGTAGCTCGGCGCGGCGGCGACGGGCGACGGGGTGGCGGTCGTGGCGGTGGTCGGCGTCGTCGTCGGCACGGCAGGCGCCGTGAGGATCAACCGCAGCGGCGGGACACCGCACGTGAGCGTGCCCGCCCAGGCGAGCACGACATCCTCCTCGGGGGCGATCCCGAACACCGTCGGCGCACCGAGCTGGTCGAGCACGAGATCGTCCCAGCGGTACTCCGTCGAGGTCAGGATCGGGCCCTCACCGCCGGGCTCCACGTTGCGCTCCAGGAGGGTGGCGCCGAACTCGTCGTAGTCGCAGGTGACGCCGTTGCGGGACGACCCGCTCACACCGATGGGGAACGTCGCGGCGGTGGTCGCGCCGGCCCGGGTCACCGGCTCGAACCCGCAGTCGACGAAGCCCCAGATCTGCACCTGGTCGAACCCGCCGCTCGAACCCATGCTGAGGAACACCTCGTCGACGGCGTCGTCGTCGGCATCCGCTGCTCCGAGCAACGCCACCGGGCCGATCCCGGATGCCCCGAAGGCGGTCGCGGCGCCCGATCCGCCACCGGCGAACTGGACCCCGACCGACCACACCGTCTCGGGCCCCACGGCCTCCGACCAGGCGTGGATCTCGTCGGGGCTGCCGTCGCCGTCGACGTCGCCCGTGGCCGTGGTGACATCGGCTGCCCCGGGAGGTGGGATCGGGCCCGGATCGGGGCAATCCGGCGGATCCGCCACGGGGATGCCACGTGCTGCCGGACCAGCGGCGTACGCGATGACGGTCTCGCCGTCACCGACCAGGGCGGTGGCCCACACCAACGGCGGAAGGGCGTAGGTCGCACCCTCGGGCACGGCCGTCACCATGACCTGGGTGCGCTGGGACCCTCCGCCGGCCGTGGCGCTCGGGACGGGGACGGCCACGGAGATCTCACCTCCGCGGGGCAGGACGCCGCGGGCGATGACCGTCCAGGGCACCGTGGCCATCTGCACGATCTCGTAGTCGATCGGCGACACGTCCGCGGTGTGGCGAACCACGAAGCGGCCCGTCGCCGGCGCCGGTCGGGTCACGTCGTCGGTGAACAACGACACGTACGGCAGACCGGCACCACCCGCAGGGGCGTGGCCGATGACGATCGACGCGCTGGCCACGGCCGGCACCGTCACCGTCTGCGCCTGGAGCAGATCGGTCCGGTCGCCGTCACGGACCGGCGGTGAGGGGACGTGTGGGTAGACCGCGACCTCCACGGCACCGGCGCCGAGGCTGACGGCGAGGGAGCCCTCGGCGAGGCCGGCACCTCCCGTCACGAGGGCGCCGGCGAGGTACACGTCGAAGGTCCCGCCGAACGCGTTGACCAGCGTCACCGCAGGGGCCGGCCCCGCGGCGGCGCCGGGAGCACCGCCCGGCGCACCGACGATGCAGACACCGCACAGCAGCACCAGGGTGGCCAGAATCCCGACCACCCGCCCCACCAGAAGACCACGCAGAGCAGACGCGCCCATGACCGCACCTCCTGCTCGCCCACGGCCATCGTGTGCCGCGGACCCGCGACGAGGAAGGGCCGAAGGTCCGCGAGCGGCTACCCGGCCGCGCGACGTGCTCCGACAGCGGGTCGTGGGTTACCGTTTGGTAACCGAGGTGCCGTCATGACCCCACGTCTCCCTGCTGCCCAACGCCGCGAGCAGCTCATCCGAGTGTCGCTCGAGGTCTTCGCCCGACAGGGCTTCCACCAGACCTCCATGAACGACATCGCCGAGGCGGCCGGCGTGACCAAGCCGGTGCTCTACCAGCACTTCGGCTCCAAGCGGGAGCTGTACCTCGAGCTGCTCAACGAGCTGGGTGAGGAGCTGCGCGAGATGGTGGGCAAGGCCACGTCGGAAGCGGAGGGCCCCCATCAGCAGGTCGAGCACGGCTTCAAGGCCTTCTTCCGCTGGGTGGTGGCCAACGAGCACGGCTTCGACCTCATCTTCTCCGGCGAGACCCGCCGCGACCCCGAGTTCGTCGCCGTCACGGAACGCTTCGAGCGCGAGATCGCCGACACGGTGGGGGCGCTGATCGACATCGAGGGCCTGTCGCACGAGGGTCGACGCCTGCTCGGGTTCGGCATCGTCGGGCTGGCCGAGACGACCTGCCGGCACTTCATGGAGGACGCCCAGGGCCGGGCG
>JALOLF010000118.1 GCA_025456085.1 Acidimicrobiales bacterium | reverse complement strand
CATCGCCTTCATCCGGGTGTGCTCGGGCCGCTTCGAACGGGGGATGGTCGTCACCCACGGCCGCACGGGCAAGCCGTTCGCCACCAAGTACGCCCACCAGCTGTTCGGCCAGGAGCGGGAGACGGTCGAGGAGGCCTACCCGGGCGATGTCGTGGGCCTCGTCAACGCCGGTGACGTACGGGTGGGCGACACCCTCTACGAGGCCGAGCCCGTCGCCTTCCCGCCCATCCCGAGCTTCGCCCCGGAGCACTTCGCCGTGGCCCGGGTGCGTGACACCGGGCGGTTCAAGCAGTTCCGACGGGGCATCGCCCAGCTCGACGAGGAAGGCGTCGTCCAGGTGCTGCGCGATCGCGACCTGGGAGACCAGGCGCCGGTCTTCGCAGCGGTGGGCCCCATGCAGTTCGAGGTGGCGCTGTACCGACTGGAGCACGAGTTCGGCGCCCTGGCGGAGCTCAGCCCCACCAGCTATCGCCTCGCCCGCCGCACCGACGAGGCCGGCGAGCAGGCGCTCCGGGGCATGCGCGGTGTCGCCGTCTACGCCCGCGCCGACGGCACGCTGCTGGCCCTGTTCGAGAGCCAGTACTGGGTGGAACGCCTCGAGCAGGAGCACCCGGACCTGCTGCTCGAGCGACTCGTGGCCGAAGGGAGCCAGGGATGAACGATCAACAGCCGGCTGTCGACCACCACGGCAACCACAGCCGGGTCTCCCTCGGCGCCATCGCCGTGACCGTGGCCTTCGTGCTGGTCATCGCGGTGCTGGCCCTCACCCGCGACGAGGACGGCGAGACCGCCACCGGCGCACAGGCACCGGCCGACGACAGCAGCGAGTCCGCTGACGGCGACGACGCCCAGGCCGGCGACGGCGGGCAGGCCGAGACCGGCGACAGCACCACGACGACGTTGCCACCCTTCGACGGGTGGGTGAACCCCGCGTCGTCGGGCCAGCCCTACGGCGCGGGCATCGCCGGTGGCGACGAGCGCGCCGGCCTGCTCACCTTCCGAGGCAACCCGACCCGCTCGTTCTACGGCCAGGGCCCGGTGCCCAGCGACCCGCAGGTCCTGTGGAGCTACCCCGAGGACGGCGGCATGTGCGCCATCTCCTCGGGCGAGCAGTGGTGCGGCAGCGGCTGGACGGGCCAGCCCTCGGTGTGGGAGCAGGACGGCACGACCTGGGTGGCCTTCGGCGCCTACGACGCCGCGGTGCACTGGCTGGACGGCGACACTGGCGAACAGCTGCTGCCCGAGTTCCCGGTGGGCGACATCATCAAGGGCTCGGTGACCGTCGACGCCGACGGCTACCCGCTGCTCTACACCGGCTCACGAGACGGGAACTACCGAGTCATCGCCATGGACCGCGAGGAGCCCACCGAGCTGTGGCGCCTCAACGCCAAGGCCGTCAGCCCGACGCTGTGGAACGACGACTGGGACGGCTCGGGACTGGTCATCGACGACTACCTGTTCGAAGGGGGCGAGAACAGCCAGTTCCACATCGTGAAGCTGAACCGCGGCTACGACGCCGACGGCAAGGTCATCGTCGACCCCGAGCTCGTGTTCAACACGCCGGGCTGGGACCAGGAGCTGCTCGCCGACCTCGGCGACGACGAGGTCTCCATCGAGAACTCGGTGGCCATCTCCGGCAACACCGTGTACTTCGGCAACTCCGGCGGGCTGATCCAGGGTTGGGACATCTCGGGGCTGAAGGAGGGCCGCGACCCCGAGCGGGTGTTCCGCTTCTGGGCCGGGGAGGACACCGACGCCTCGGTGGTCGTCGACGACGAGGGCTTCCTCTACGTCGGCGTCGAGTACGAGAAGGGTCGGGCCCGGGCCGAGGAGGTGGGCCAGCTCGTCAAGCTCGACCCCACCAAGCCCGACGACCCGCTGGTGTGGTCCGTCGACGACGGGTTCATCGTCAAGTCCGGTGTGTGGGCCACCCCCGCCATCCACGGCGACGTCGTCTACGCCGCCTTCAACAGCGGACGCGTCATCGGGGTCGACCGCCACTCGGGGGAGATCCTGTGGGAGAAGGACCTCGGCAGCCAGACCTGGCAGTCCCCGGTGGTGGTCGACGACGTGCTCATCCAGGGCGACTGCGAGGGGGTGCTGCACGGTTACGACGTGAGCGATCCCCGGGTCGACCCGCCCGAGCTGTGGACCGTGGAGCTCGAGGGCTGCATCGAGTCCACCCCCGCGGTGTGGAACGGCCGCATCTGGGTGGGTGCCCGGGGTGGCAAGTTCTACGCCATCGGCGACGCGTAACCTGACCCGCGACCGCCCGGCTGCGCGGCGGTCGTGAGGGGGACATCGTGGAGCGACACCGGGACCCACGGGGCCTACGGCGCGGTCTGGCACTCGGCGCGCTGGCGCTGCTGCTGATCGCCCCCGTGGCGTGCGGCGACGACGAGGCCGCCCGGGACGGTGCGCCCGACACCACCGCCGCGGAGCTCGGCGGCGATCTCGAGGTCTCGGTCGCGGACCCGGCTCGCTGCGAGGTGTTCGACGCCGGCGGCTGCCTGCTGCCCTTCCCCAGCGACCACTTCACACGCCCCGACGACTCCACGCCCACCGGGCTGCGGGTGGCGCTCGATCCCGCCTCCATGCCCCGCAACGCGCAGGGCACGCCCATCGACCCCACGGAGTGGAACCGCAACGACGGCTTCTCGCCCGGCTCGCCGGTGGTGCTCGTGGTGCCGGGCGTCGACCTGGCGGCCACCGGCGCGCCGGGGGTGACCGACATCGGCCGCTCCCTCGACGACGACTCCCCCGTGGTGATCGTGGACGCCGAGACCGGCGAACGGTGGCCGCTGTGGGCCGAGCTCGACGCCGGCGCCGACCCGGCCGCCGGTGAGCGCCAGGCCCTGCTCGTGCGACCGGCACGCACCTTCACCGACGGCCACCGCTACGTGGTGGCCCTGCGGAACCTGCGCACCGCGGACGGCTCGGTCATCGAGGCGTCTCCGGCCTTCACCGCCTACCGGGACCGGTTGCGCACCGAGGTGCCCGAGCTCGAGGCCCGCCGCCCGGATCTGGAGTCGGTCTTCGCCACCCTCGCCGATGCCGGCATCGCCCGTGACGACCTGTACCTGGCCTGGGACTTCACCGTGGCCAGCACCGAGAACCTGACCGGCCGGGCGGTCGCCATGCGCGACGGTGCCTTCGAGGCCCTGGGCGACGGCCCGGCACCGTTCACCGTGACCGAGACCGAGGACGTGGACGGCGGCGTGCTGCGCGTCGTGCGGGGAACCTTCACGGTGCCGAGCTTCCTCACCGGTGACGGCGGGCCGGGCACCGTGCTCGACAACGGCGACGACCCCGACGGCATCCCCGCGCAGAACGGCACGATCGAGGCGAACTTCACCTGCGTGGTCCCCACCCAGAGCCCACCGGGCACGCTCGGCATCGTCTACGGCCACGGGCTGCTGGGCAGCGCCGGCGAGGTCGAGGGCGTCGGGCGCATCGTGAGCCGCTACTTCGACACGACGGCGTGTGCCACCGACTTCATCGGCATGTCGAGCGCCGACGTGGGCGCCATCGCCACCATGCTGGCCGACCTGTCGGGGTTCCGCATCGTGCCCGACCGCCTGCAGCAGAGCTACGTGCACGCACTGGTGCTGTCGCGCCTGCTGTCGGATCCCGAGGGCTTCGGCACCGACCCGGCCTTCCAGAACGCAGCGGGCCAACCGCTGCCCGGTCCGCAGGTGGAGTACGTGGGTGCAAGCCAGGGCGGCATCCAGGGCGGGGCGCTGGCCGCCCTGTCCACCGACTGGACGGCCGCGGTGCTGGTGGTGCCGGCCAGCAACTACTCGACCCTGCTCGACCGCTCGATCGATTGGGACGAGCTCGACGTGCTCTACACCCAGGCGTACCCCGATCCGGTGGACCGCCAACTCGGCTTCGCCCTCATCCAGATGCTGTGGGACCGTGGCGAGGGCAACGGCTACGCCAACCACGTCACGCGGGACCCGCTGCCGGGCGCCGCGACCAAGGACGTGCTGCTGGTCTCGGCCTTCGGCGACCACCAGGTGGCCAACGTGGCCACCGACGTGCTGGCCCGCACGTTCGAGATCCCCCTGCGCACGCCGGGGCTGGCCGATGGCCGCAGCGCCGACGTGACGCCGTTCTGGGGCCTCGCGGCGATCGAGGTGTGGCCCCGCGAGGGATCCGCCTACCTCGTGTGGGACTTCGGCACCCCGACGCCCCCCACCGCCAACATCCCCAACCGGGCCGGCGAGGACCCGCACGGCATGCCCGCCTCGGTACCGGCCGTGGCGACCACGGGCTTCGCGTTCCTGCGCGGTGAGCCCTGGGCCGACCCCTGCGTCGAGGCGCAACCCTGTCAGGCGCCCCCCGGCTGACCTCTCCCCGCCCCTCCCAGAAGCGCATCCTTGACATCGGTCACGTCCACCGACTGGAATGCGATCGCTCGAAACCCAATTTCGATCGGACCAAATTCATGGTCGGCGATCTATCGAAATCCGAACGGGAAGCGCTGAAGGCGATCTACCGCCACACGAAGAACGGCACGGAAGCGCACACCGGTGATCTGGCCGAGACCCTCGGCCTCTCCCCTGGCACCGTCACCGCCACCGTCAAGCGACTCGCAGACCGGTCCCTCGTCGTGCACCGCCCGTACCACGGCGTCAGCCTCACCGCCGAAGGCTCCCGGGCCGCGGTGGCCGCCATCCGCCGTCATCGCATCGTCGAGCGCTTCCTGGCCGACATGCTCGGCTACCCGTGGAACGAGGCCGACCGCCTCGCCCCGACGTTCGAGCACGACCTGCCCGCCGAGGTGGAGGAGCGCCTGTTCGTGGCGCTCAACCGACCCGCCACCTGCCCCCACGGCTTCCCCATCCCGGAACCGGAGCAGGACCACATCCCCGAGATGCCCCAGCTCTACGAGCTGGAGGTCGGCGACCGGGCCGAGATCGCCGTGCCGGGCCAGACCGACCCCGATGTCATCCACTTCCTCGACGACCTCGGCGTGCGCCCCGGCGTGCACATCCAGGTCCTCGAGAAGCACCCCTTCGACGGCCCGCTCGTGCTGCGGGTGGCCGGCGAGGACCGCACCCTCGGCGAGCGCATCGCCCGCCAGATCTACGTGCGGACGCTCAACGGTGACGGCGATCCCGCCCTCACCGGGACCAACAAGGAGAAAGCGAAGCAATGATGCACTTGCTCGCCGCCGAGGGCGGCTGGCAGGAGTTCGAGCTGAGCAGCACTGACTGGGCTCTGATCGCCTTCTCTGGCATCACCGCCCTCATCGCTGTCGCAGTCGGCTTCCTGCTCATGAAGGACACCCTGGCCCAGGACCAGGGCACCGAGAAGATGCGCGAGATCGCCGCCGCGATCCAGGAAGGCGCCCTCGCCTACCTCCGGCGTCAGTTCCGCACCATCGCCATCATCCTGGTGCCGGTGGCGATCATCGTCTTCGTCACCTCCACCGAGATCGCCAAACCCGACGGAGCGATCGCCCTCAGCTTCGGGCAGTCGGGCGCGTACCGCACGGCCGCTTTCGTCCTGGGTTGCGTGATGTCGGGCCTCACCGGCTTCATCGGCATGAGCCTCGCCGTACGCGGCAACGTCCGCACCGCAGCCGCGGCCCGCAGCGGCTCCATGCCCGCGGCGCTCAAGGTGGCGTTCCGCACCGGGGCCATCGCCGGCATGTTCACCGTGGGTCTGGGCCTCATCGGCGCCACCATCATCATCGCCATCTTCCAGAACACCTCGTCGGCCATCCTGGTCGGCTTCGGCTTCGGCGGCTCGCTGCTGGCCCTGTTCCTGCGGGTCGGCGGCGGCATCTTCACCAAGGCGGCCGACGTGGGCGCCGACCTGGTGGGCAAGGTCGAAGCGGGCATCCCCGAGGACGACCCCCGCAACCCGGCCACCATCGCCGACAACGTGGGCGACAACGTGGGCGACTGCGCGGGCATGGCCGCCGACCTCTTCGAGAGCTACGAGGTGACCCTGGTGGCCTCGATCATCCTCGGCGTGTCGGCCTTCGCCTCCATCTACCCCGACAACCCCGAGCTGTGGTCGATCGGCCTCATCTTCCCCCTGGCCGCCCGGGCCGTCGGCGTGCTGGCCTCCATCGTGGGCGTCTACCTCGTGAAGGCCCGCCCCGCCGACAAGAGCGCCCTGTCCGCCATCCGGCGGGGCTTCGCCGCCGCCGGCGCGCTCGCCACCGTGGGCACCCTCGCCCTGGCCATCTGGTACATCGACGGCCAGGTCGGCGACGCCCGCGCCACGGTGGACGGCGCCTGGTGGCGCATGTTCGCCGCCGTCTTCGGCGGCCTCATCCTGGCCCAGGTGGCCTCGGCCATCACCGAGTACTTCACCTCCACCCACACCAGCCCGGTGCAGGAGATCGCCGAGTCGGCCCGCACCGGCCCCGCCACCGTGGTGCTGTCGGGTACGTCGTCGGGGCTCGAGTCCTCGGTGTGGGCCATCGTCGCCATCGCCGCCGGCATCGGCGTGGCCGCCGGTCTGGGCGACGGCAACATCGAGTTCAGCTTCTACCTGGTGGCGCTGACCGGCATGGGCATGCTGGCCACCACCGGCGTGGTGGTGTCCGAGGACACCTTCGGCCCGGTGGCCGACAACGCAGCCGGCATCGCCGAGATGTCGGGTGAGTTCCACGGCGAGCCGGAGCGGATCATGGTGCAGCTCGACGCGGTGGGCAACACCACCAAGGCCGTCACCAAGGGCTTCGCCATCGGTTCGGCCGTCATCGCCGCCGTGGCCCTGTTCGCCTCGTTCACCGAGACGATCGCCACCGAGAAGCCCGAGCTGGTCGAGGCCGGCGAGAGCGCCCTGGAGTCCATCGACATCAACGTGGCCGACCCGGCGACCTTCATCGGTCTGCTCATCGGCGGCTCGGTCGCCTTCCTGTTCTCGGCCCTGGCCATCCGCGCCGTCGGTCGCACCGCAGGCGTGGTGGTCGAGGAGGTGCGCAAGCAGTTCCGCGAGAAGCCCGGCATCATGGACGGCTCCGAGAAGCCCGACTACGCCCCGGTCATCGACATCTGCACCAGCGCCTCGCTGCGGGAGCTGGCCACCCCGGCCCTGCTGGCCACCCTCACGCCGATCATCATCGGCTTCGGCATCAACGCCTTCGCCCTCGGCGCCTTCCTGGCCGCGGTCATCCTGACCGGCCAGCTCATGGCGAACTACCTGTCCAACGCCGGCGGCGCCTGGGACAACGCCAAGAAGTACATCGAGGACGGCAACGTGGGCGGCAAGGGCTCCGAGGCCCACAAGGCGGCGGTCATCGGTGACACCGTCGGCGACCCCTTCAAGGACACCGCCGGACCGGCCCTCAACCCGCTGATCAAGGTGATGAACCTGGTCTCGCTGCTGGTGCTGCCCGCCATCATCAGCCTCGAGGACAACAACGCCGCCAGCCTCGCCGTCGCCGGTGTGGCGCTGGTGGTGCTGCTGGGCTCGATCGCCTTCTCGAAGCGCCCCTCGGAGGGCATCGCCGGCTCGTCGGCCGCGGAGACGCCCGCCAAGGCCGACGCCTGACGCCGCTTCTCCCGTGCAGTCCCGGTGGGGACCGTGCCCGTACTCCGGGTGCGGTCCCCACCGCCGTTTTCGCTGCTCAGTGCCGCCGGCGGCGGGCGCCCCGCACCACCATCGCGTGCCACACCCCGGTCGGTAGCCGGCTGAGCAGATCCACGACCTTGGCGTCGGGTCCCACGAGTGCCCGGCGGCGGTTGCGCTCCACCGCGGCGAGGATCTGCCGGGCCGCCCGCTCCGGCGTGGTCAGCGCCACCTGTTCGAAGCCGTCGCGGGCGCCTCGGCCGTCGCCCGTGTAGGCGTGGACGCTGTCGTGCATCCGGGCGTTGCGGGCGATGTTGGTCTTGATGCCCCCGGGGTGCACGGTCGTGCACGACACGGCGCTCCCCCCGATCTCCAGCTCCAGCCGCAGCGCGTCGGTGAAGCCCCGCACCGCGAACTTGGCCGCGTTGTAGGCCGACTGGGTCGGCACGCTCACCAGGCCGAACACGCTGGAGAGGTTGACGATGTGGCCCTCCCCTGCGGTCTCGAGGTGGGGGAGGAAGGCCTGCGTGCCGTGGACCACACCCCAGAAGTCGACGTCGACGACCCACGCCAGGTCCTCGACGGGCATGGCGGCGACGGTGGCCGCGGCAGCGACGCCGGCGTTGTTGACCACCAGGTCGACCCGGCCGTGCTCGGTCACCACCCGGTCGGCCCAGGCGAACACGGCAGCCCGGTCGGCCACGTCGAGGACCTGCGACGTGATCTCGACGCCACGGCCCTCGACCAGGGTCACGGTGTCGGCCAGACCCGACTCGTCGATGTCGGCCAGCGCCACGTGGCACCCCCGGCGGGCCAGCTCCACGGCCAGCGCCCGGCCGATGCCCGAGCCGGCACCGGTCAGGGCCGCCACCCGACCGGCGAAGTCCCTCACGCCGCCCCCGCCGCACGGGACGAGGCGGGCATCGACGCCGGCTCGGAGAAGACCATCGCCCGATCGTCGACGCCGCGCAGCCGCATGGCCACGTAGTCGCGCAGGTAGCTCTGGTGCACGCGCCAGGGGAAGCGGGAGCCCTGGGCGGGGAAGCGGTCCGCGGCACGCTGGATGTAGCCGGAGGAGAGGCCGAGCAGCGGTGCCCGACCCCCGTCCCCGTCGCGGTCCACGGGTGTGCACACCCGCCTCCCCCGTCGGCGCATCGTGGTGAGCAGCCGGCACACGTACCCGCAGGTGAGGTCGGCCTTCAGCGTCCACGAGGCGTTCGTGTAGCCGACGGCGACGGCGAAGTTGGGCACGCCCTCGAGCATCATGCCCTTGTAGGCCAGCTTGGACCCCACGTCGATCGGCTCGCCGTCGATGCTCAGGTTGATGCCACCGGCGAAGAGCAGCTCCAGGCCGGTGGCGGGCACGACGAGGTCGGCCTCGAGCGCACGGCCCGAGCCGAGGAGGATCCCGGTCTCGGTGAACCGGTCGACGGTGTCGGTGACGACGTCGACACGGCCTTCCCGGATGGCCCGGAAGAGATCGCCGTCGGCCACGGCGCACAGCCGCTGGTCCCACGGGTCGTATCGGGGCGTGAAGTGGGTGTCGATGTCGTAGCCGGCAGGCAGCTGGCGCTCCAGTCCGCGGCGCAGCGCCCGCTTGACGACCTCCGGCCGCCGCCTGCTGAGCCAGTAGGTCGACTGGGTGGTCACGGCGTTGAGCCACCGCAGCACCACCGCCGCTGCTCGGGACGGCAACGCGCGGCGCACCGCTGCGGCCACCGGGTTGCGGGTCGGCACCGACGCCACGTAGGTCGGGGAGCGCTGCAGCATGGTGACGTGGGCGCCGCGGTCGGCCAGGGCCGGCACCAGCGTGATGGCGGTGGCGCCACTGCCGATGACCACCACCCGCCTGTCCACGACGTCGAGCTCGTCAGGCCAGAACTGGGGATGCACCACGCGCCCCGCGAAGTCCTCCATGCCGGCGAACTCGGGGACGTGGCCCCGGTCGTAGCGGTAGTACCCGCAGCAGCTGAACAGGAACGAGCACGTGAGCTGCACCGTCTCGGCGGTGTCGCCGCGCTCGGCCCTCACGTGCCACACCGCCTCGTCGGCACGCCAGTCGGCGGCCACGACCCGATGGCCGAAGCGGATGCGCCGGTCGATGCCCTCCTGCACCGCGGTGTCGCGGAGGTAGCGCAGGATGTCGCCCCCGTCGGCGATCGAGCGCTCGCCGGTCCACGGCCGGAACGGGTAGCCGAGGGTGTGCATGTCGGAGTCGGAACGGATGCCGGGGTAGCGGAACAGATCCCACGTGCCGCCGATGGCCTCGCGGGACTCGAAGACGGCGTAGCGGACCCAGGGGGTGTCGGTCTGGAGGTGGTGACCCGCGGCGATGCCGGAGAGACCCGCTCCCACGACCAGCACGTCGAGGTGCTCCATGGTCGGTCGTGCCTCCACTCAGGCCGTCAGGGCGAGCTTGGCGTTGAGCGTCCCCGCCGGGCCGAAGAGCTCGTCGCGCCAGCGTCCGACGAGCTCATCGGTGTCACGGTCGTCGGGGTGGAAGCCGGGTCGGTCGTAGGCCCGGAGCTGCTCCCACAGCTCGCGCCGCACGAAGGGCGACCGACGGAAGCGCCCCCAGCTGGCGCGCAGCCGGCCCCGCTCGTAGGTGGCCGGATCCCCCAACAGCGAGGCCACGACCTGGAGCGAGGTGGCGAGCAGGAACCCGACGCGGATCACCTTCATGGTCCAGATCCGGGTGCGCTCGGAGCCGCCGACGGCCCGGTAGACGTCGAAGGCCACGGCCTTGTGCTCGGCTTCCTCGAGCGCGTGCCACACGAACAGCTCCTGCACCGCGGGATGTCCGGCGAGGCGACGCATGTCCTCGTCGCCGAGCGCGGCCTCCGCCAGGGTGGCGGTGAAGTGCTCCAGCGCGGCCGTGGCGGCCAGGTTCGCCTGGGCACTCAGCAGGCGCTCACGGGTGCGCAGGGTACGGCCCACGATCCGCTCGACCTGCCTGGTGGGGTAGCCGAGCTGGGCCAGACGGTCGTTGAAGGCCCGGTGCTCGCGTCCGTGGACGGACTCCTGGCCGATGAACCCGTTGACCTGACGTCGCAGGTCGGGGTCGGTGATCCGGTCGCGGTAGTGGCGCACCGACCGGACGAAGAACTCCTCTCCTTCCGGGAACACCGCCGTCAGGGCCGCGAACACGTGGCTCGTGACCAGGTCGCCGTCGACCGCGAAGTGCCGGGGGACGTCCCCGAAGGCGGCTTCGAAGGAGATGCGCCTCGCGGGCACGGCCCGATCGGGGTTGCTGGTCTGGCTCGTCACTCGTCGCCCCCTGCGTTCGTCCGGCGATGATCGAGACCGGACTCTAGATGAAGTGACGATATCGCTCAATTCGTCACTTCTGTTACCCTTGGCACATGGGCGTGAGCGAGTCGGCACCGGCCACGGCGAAGGGCGCCCGCACCCGGCAGTCCGTCCTCGACGCGGCCATCGTGCGCTTCGGTCGCGAGGGCTTCCGGGCCACCTCGGTGGCCGACATCGCCCGGGACGCCAGCGTGGGCGCGACCGTCACCTACGCCTACTTCCCCGGCAAGGAGGCCCTGTTCCTCGCCGCGCTCGACGAGGACGCGGCCGCCGTCATCCGTGAAGGGCTGGCCGACGTGTCCGGAGCGTCCCACGTCCGCGAGCTCCGCCAGTCCCTGGTGTTCACCCTGGTGGAAGCGGTGCAGCGCCACCCGCTGGCCCGCCGCGTGCTCTCGGGCCTGGAGCCCGAGGTGACGGAACGGGTGGTCGACATCCCCGCCATGGCCGACCTGCGCAGGGCGCTGGCCGAGCGCATCCGCACCGACCAGGACGCGGGTCTGGTTCGCCACGACATCGACCCGGTGGCCATCGCCAACGGCTCGGTGGCCATCATCGTGTCGCTCGTGATGACCGTGCTCCAGGTGGGCCCGGCGGCCGCGGGCGCCTACGCCGACGACGTCCTCGCCGTGTTCGAGGCGGCACTCGAGCCGCCACGACGCCCCGACAGGAGCAGGGGGCGGTCCTGACCGGCTCCGCTCAGGCTCCCGCCAGCACGCCGTCGGACTCGTCGAGGTCGTCGGTCCGGTCGCCCTCGTCGTCGTCCACCTCGGCGAAGAACTCCTCGTTCTCCTCCTCCTCACGTGCCGCCTCGGCCGGCGACACCCGGGTGCTGGCGTACCAGAGCACGATCGCGCTGAGGACGGCGGCCACGAACGACGCGGCGAAGATGCCCAACTTGGCCTGGTCCTGGAGGGCGAGGTCGTCGAAGGACAGACCGGCCACGAACAGCGCCACCGTGAAGCCGATGCCGGCCGCCATCGAGATGCCGAGCATGTGGGTGAACGTCACCCCGCGGGGCAGCTTGGCCAGGCGCAGCGCCGCGGCGAGATAGGCGGCACCGCACACGCCGACCGTCTTGCCGACCACCAGGCCGAAGAACACCCCGAGCGTGATGGCGGTGACGCCGCTGCCGCCCCCGAACACGATCCCGGCGTTGCCGAGGGCGAACAGCGGGATGATCACGTAGCTCGTCCAGGGGAGCATCGAATCCACGAGGCGCTCCCCCACCGACACCGACTCCCGAAGGTGGAAGATCGCCACCCGCACGCCGGTGGCGTCGAGCGGTTGGTCGGGGTCGTGGATGCCGAGGTCCTCGGGTCGCACCCGGTCGCGCAGCGCGGTGATCGGGGTGAGGAACCCCATCACCACACCGGCCACCGTGGCGTGCACCCCCGACTCGAGCATGCAGTACCAGGCGCCCACGCCGAGCAGAACGTACAGGGGGACCCAACGGATGCGAGCCCGTTGCGCCACCACCACGCCGGCGAAGAGCAACGCAGCAACGGCGAGCCAGCCGACGTCGATGCCGTGGTTGTAGAAGACGGCGATCACGGCGATGGCGCCGAGGTCGTCGGCCACGGCGAGGGTGAGCAGGAAGATCTTGAGCTGCACGGGCACACGACTGCCGAGGAGCGAGACGATGCCCACCGCGAAGGCGATGTCGGTCGCCATGGGGATGCCCCAGCCCTGCGCGCCCACCCCACCGGCGTTGAACGCGGTGTAGATGACGGCCGGCACGACCATGCCGCCCAACGCGGCCAGGACCGGCAGCGCAGCGGCGCGGCGGTCGCGCAGCTCGCCCTGGACGAGCTCCCGCTTGATCTCGAGGCCGGCGATGAAGAAGAACAGCGCCATCAGGCCGTCGTTGACCCACTCCCGCGCCGTGAGGTCCAGCGAGAAGCTCCCGACCTCGACGAGGACCGGCGTCTCCCAGACGTGGTCGTAGCTGCCCGTCGCAGCGTTGGCCCACACGAGCGCCAGCGCCGTGGCGAGGATCAACAGCACGCCGCTGGCAGCCTCGATGCGCAGGAAGCGGGCGAGCGGTCGCGCCACGCCACGGGCCAGCAACCGGTCGCTCCCCAGCCAGGTGAGGCGCCAGTGGTGGTCGTGGTCCTCGACAGGATCGTGCTCGCTCATCGGGACGCTCCCGGGGTAGCGGTCGGTGGGAGGGGGACGGGAAAGCCGGCAACGGAGTGGGGCCCGGCGGACGTGCCGCCGGGCCCCGG
>JALOLF010000117.1 GCA_025456085.1 Acidimicrobiales bacterium | reverse complement strand
ACACGAGCCGCTCGACCCGAACTGGCCGCCGACCCAGCGGATGTGCCCGGGCCGGGTCGAACCCTGCGGCAGCGAGCATCTGGGTCGTCCAGGCCTGTGTGGCGCGGTGGACAAGGATCGGCGCGCAGTCCGGCAACAGGCCGCGGTCGAGCAGCAGCTTCGGCAGCATCTCGGCCAGCACGTGCCCGTAGTTGCGCGCCCCGGGCTTCAGGATGGAGATGGCGGTCTCCAGTGCCGTGGGCAGTGGTGGCCGCTCGGGCTGCGCAGGGGGCAGCGAGGGGTTCTTGAGGCTCTCCGCCAGCAGCCGGCCGTCGGCGAGGCGCACCCACCGGTCGAGGAAGATGGTGGCATCGGGCAGGGTCGCCACGCCCTCCGCTGGAAGCGAGCTCGGACCCGCGCGGTAGGTGCGCACGGCACCGGGGTCGGCGGCCTCAGGGTTGACCAGTCGGGCGGTACGACGGATCCACGTCGACGCCGGACGGAGCACCTCGAGCTCGGCGAGCCCATCCCCGACGGCGTCGGCGAGTGAGACGATCTCCTCGCCGGCCGCGCCGCCGGCCGAGTCGGTCTGGTCAGCACGCACCGACACACGCTCCCTGCTCCGGCACAGGCCGAACGTAGCCCATCCGCCCCGGGCGCCCGCGGGGCCGGCCACGGCCCGCGACTGGTCGCCTGACTGGTCGACCGACCCCCGATGGCCCGCCCGCGAAGAGGGGCGCGGGCGCCCGGTACGGTGGGCGCATGGCCGAGCGTCCACAGGTCGTGATCATCGGAGCCGGCTTCGGCGGGCTGGCGGCAGCCAAGCGGTTGGAGGCGGAGCCGGTCGACGTCGTGCTGATCGACCAACGCAACTACCACACGTTCCTGCCGCTGCTCTACCAGGTGGCCACGGCCGGCCTGAACGCCGCCGACGTCGCCTACGCCACGCGCGGCCTCTTCCGACGCCAGCAGCGGGTCTTCTTCCGTAGAGGCCGCGTGATGGGGGTGGACTGGGACCAGCGCTGCGTGCAGATCGACGACGAGCCTCCGGTCGCCTTCGACTACCTCATCGTCGCGGCCGGCGCGTCGGCCAACTTCTTCGGCGTGCCGGGTGCGGCCGAGTACAGCTACCCGCTCTACACGCTGCCCGACGCGCTGCGGCTGCGGAACCACATCATCGACATGTTCGAAGAGGCCGACGCCGACGCGTCGATCGTCGAGGAAGGTGCCCTCACGTTCGTCGTCGTGGGTGGTGGACCGACCGGTGTGGAGGTGGCCGGTGCGCTGGCGGAGCTCATCGACAAGGTGTTCCGGGAGGACTTCCACGACCTCGATGTGCACCGCAGCCGCATCGTGCTGGTGGAGCAGGCACCGCACCTGCTGGGGCCGTTCGATCGCCGCTCCCGTGACTACGCCCACAAGGTGCTCGCCGCCCGCGGTGTGGAGGTTCGCCTCGGCACCGTCGTGGAGGCCATCGAGGCCGACCGCGTGCGCTTCTCCGACGGCGGCAGCATCGCCACCCGCACGCTGGTGTGGGCAGCCGGGGTGAAGGCAGGGGAGCTCGCCTCGACGCTCGGCGTGACCCAGGGACGCGGTGGCCGGATCGCCGTCGGTTCGGACCTGTCGATCCCCGGGCACCCCACCGCCTTCGCCGTGGGTGACATCGCCGACATGGACGACGGCAAGGGTGGACGCCATCCCCAACTCGCGCAGGTGGCGATGCAGGGTGGCCGCCACGCGGCGGAGCAGGTCCTCGCCACGATGGGCAAACGCCCCCGCGAACCGTTCTCGTACTTCGACAAGGGCACCATGGCCACGATCGGTCGCCGGGCCGCAGTGGCCGAGCTCCCCGGCGGCGCGAAGCTCACCGGCGCCCTCGCGTGGCTGGCCTGGCTCGTGCTGCATCTGCTGTACCTCATGGGGGTGCGCAACAAGGTCTCGGTGTTCGTGAACTGGGCCTGGAACTACTTCACGTGGGACCGCGGGCCCCGCCTGATCCTGCGAGCCGAGGACGGCCGCAGGGGGCACGAACCCGCCGGTCCAGGTCGCTCCGTCGACGGCGATCGCTGAGCGGGCCACCGCCCCCGGGGGCACGCCGGTCGCTGTCAACGGCACGTGGTACCTTCGCCGGCCACGCACACGCCGTCCGCTGGAGAGCTGCGCCGCCTCATGGATCCCGACGAGTTGACGCAGCTGGCGGACCGCTACGGAACCGACAAGGGGACCAGGGCGCGCACGGCGCACAACTACACGCCGCACTACCACCGGTACCTGAGCGAGCGGCGCGCCGACGTGGGCGCCGTGCTCGAGATCGGCATCGGCAAGTCCGACGTGCCGGGCCTCGCGGCGCCGTCGTTGAAGATGTGGCGTGACTACTTCCCCCAGGCCCGCATCGACGGCATCGACATCCGCGATCGGAGCATGGTCCTCGAGGACCGCATCGAGACGTTCGTCCTCGACGCCGGCGACCCGATCGCCTGGTACGGGTTCCTCACGGGCAGGAGCTACGACCTGATCATCGACGACGGCAGCCACCGGGTGGATCATCAGCTGATCACGCTCGCGGCGTGCTTCCACGCGCTGAACCCGGGTGGCATCTACATCGTGGAGGACCTCGTCCCCGCCGACGGGACGCCGCAGCCCATCGACGGCACCACGCACGTCGGACCGGCGCCGTCGCGCTACAACCGCACCGGCACCGCCATGGTGACCGAGGCCGTCCTGCAGCGCTTCGTCGACGGCGGCGAGTTGCCCTCGGAGTTCCTCGGGCCGAACGACCGGCTGTACCTCGAGGCCAACATCGCGTCCGTGGAGATCATCGCCGGGGCGTGGTGGCCGAAGACGGCCGTCCTGGTCAAGAAGGACGCCTGCATCTGATCGATGTGCGGCCCGTGGCTCGCGCGGCGCGACCCGTGCTGGGCTGCTGCACCGTCAGCGCCCGAGGCCCGAGGCCCGAGGCCCGGGGCCCGACGCCGACGCCCGACGACAGGTCGACAGCCGGCTCACGTTCGTGGCTGCCAGGCGGCGTCATCCGGCGACGCTGTGGCCGTCGGTCCCGCGAGCGAACCACGACAGGCTGTGGTAGGCAGGAGGCCACGGTGCTGCGTGGGTCGGGCAGCGCCGTCCGCGGGTACAGAACCCGTGACAGCACGCAACGACAGGGAGTGACCGCCATGACTCCTGCACGATGGGGCCGACATCCAGGCAGCGCCCGCCGATGACGCGGGCCTACCGGTTCGATGACCGCGACCGGACGAACCGCAACCGGGCACGGGGGCGTCGACCCCGCAGCCGGATGAAGCGTCAGCTCCGGCGCCTGCTCGGTGAGGAGTGGCGGTTCTATGTGGGCATGATCGTGCTCGCGGTGCCGGTGCTGGCGTTCCTGGCCGTCGCCGGGGTCCGCTGAGCAGCTCACGATGCACCGACGAGCGACCCGCCAGCCGCTGCGCACAGGCTCGGCCGCCAGGCCGTCAGCCGCCGGGTTGCGGCCTGTTCGCCACGGAGTGCGGCCCGGGGGCCGACGTAGCTACGGGCAGGGGCCGACGTAGCTCAGCGTGACGACGCCGATGCCCATGCCGTTGAAGCCGGAGGGCGGCTGGGTCTGCGTGATGCGCACCTGCGTCGTCCCGACGGGCAGGCAGTAGTTCTGGCCGAAGGTCTCGACGTCGCCGTCGTCGGTGTCGCTCGCGTTCGTCGTCGCGCCGTTGACGTCGACGATGACCTCCGCGTTGCCCTGTTCCCCGGCGAGCGTCTTGGCGTAGGTGAAGGTGAGGCGGTACAGGCCGGCGCAGCCGATCGAGAAGTCCCGGCCGATGGTCGCCGGCAGCGTCGACTGTGCGGCTCCTGCCGTGCCCAGCAGGTCCACCCAGTTGCTGCCGAACGGTGGAGACGGCGGGAACGGCGGTGAGGGCGGGAACGTCGCCGACACGACGTCGACGCCGTTCGCGTAGACCGTCCAAGTGCTGCCCGGGATCGGCCCGGGACCGGGCAGGGTGAGGAAAAGGCCCGGCGTGACGGCCACCCCCGACCAGTCCTCGGTGATGGCCTCGAACTGGCACGGCCGCGGCGGCACCTCAGGCGAGGTCTGCGCGAGGGCCGGCGAGCTCAGCACCACGGGCGCTGCCCACGCGGCGGCGCCGGCGACGGCGCCCTTCCTGATGAGATCCCGGCGAGAGGTGTCTGCGCCCGTGTCCTCGTTAGCCATGCTCGTGAACTCCCCGCCGCTGCCGGTCTGCCTGCCGCCGGCTGCGCCAGACCATCCGCCGGCGAAGTGTACGCGCACTACGTTGTGTCGTCACGCGATCTCGCTGTGAAGTCGACGATCCGCATGTTCGACCGATCGGGGCTGCACTCGGAGGAGGTGACGACTCGGTGACCCGTGAGCTGTCCGCCCCGCCCACGGGCGCGTCGCCAACGCCTGCCAGCGCCGATGTCGGCGAAGTGGCGCGCTCCTCCAGGCGGCGGCGTCGGTGGAAGCGGCGAATCAAGCGGCGCCTGCGCAAGCTGCTCGGACGGGACTGGCGGATCTACGCGGCGTTGATCGTGGGCGTGGTCGCGGTCCTCGGGTTCGTGGCTGTGCGCCTGTCGGGTGACGACGCGCCGGTCGGCGGGCCCGAGGTCGCTGTCGACGGCCCGGTGATCAGCGTGCCTGTCGCCCCTGCCGGGCCGACGACCACGACCTGGGTGCCGCCCGAGTTGGCCGATGTCGACCGTGCGCCGCTCGTCGAGGCGTTGCAGGGTCAGGGGCTCGTCTGCCGCGACCTGATGACCGACACGCCGAACCCCGACGACATCGCCCGGTGGCAGTGCGAGGCGAACGGCTCGATCGTTGCCATCACCGGGCGGGGCGACGAGGCCGTGGCGGTCGTGTTGGTCGTCGCCACCGAAGCGGATGCCCCGACCCTCGTGCCCCTGGTGGCGGAGGGTGCATCCTCCCCGACGGCGCGACCACAAGCCGTCGCGTGGGCGACCGCCGCCCTCCCCACGCTCACGGTCGACGCCCCGTCGGCAGAGACCACGATCGAAGGCGTGCCCTACGGCTTGTCGCTCGACGGCGCATCGACGGTGCTGGCCATCGGCCAGCCCTCGGCCCCGTCCTGATCGCCCGGCGCGCGGCGTGGGGCGTGCGGCGTCGGGCAGTGCGCAGCGGCCCGACCGCACGCGGCCCTACTCCTGGGCGATGGCTTCGAGCACGTTGAGTCGTCCGGCTCGCCAGGCGGGGGCGAGCGACGACACGACGCCGAGCACGCCGGCCACGACGCCGATGGCGATGAGCGACGCCGGGGGCACGCTGAACACGGTCTCGGTGTCACCGGCCAGGGCCCGCACCAGCGCCAGGCCGTACACGAAGCCGATGACGATGCCGCTGACGGCGCCCATCAGGGCGATGAGCACCGCTTCGAGGCCGACGGCGTTGCGGATCTGCCAGCGGGTGGCGCCCACGGCGCGCAGCAGGCCCAGCTCGTGGGTGCGTTCGTACACCGACAGCAGCAGGGTGTTGGTGATGCCGATCACACCGACGATGACCGACAGGAACAACAGGACGTAGATGACCGACAGGAACTGGTTGATCTGCGCGGCCTGCTCCTCCTTGACCTCGGTGAGGTCCTGGAGGGTGGCGGTCGGGTAGCCGGCTACCACCTCGTCCAGTGCGGGGCGCACCGAGACCGGGTCGACGCCGTCGTCGAGCAGCACGAACACCTGTTGGTCGAACTGGAGGTTGGGGGGGAAGTTGGCGTCGAAGGCCTCCTGGGAGATGAGGAACCCGCCGCCGGGGCCGCCGCCCAGGGCTTCGCCGCCGAACAGGGCCACGATCTGGAAGGGCTGTTCGCCGGTCTCGCTGAAGCGCACCATGACGTCCTGGCCGAGGGTCCAGCCCTCCTCCGCGGCTCGGGACGTCGACACGGCGATGCCGGTGCGGCCCAGCTCGGCGATCGAGCCCTCCGAGACGTCGAGGTCGAGGATCTGGGGGAAGGTGGCGGGGTCGATGGCCAGCAGGAACCGGCCGTCGCCGGCGATCTCGGCCGCGCCGAAGCGCAGGCCGGCCGCGGTCTGCACGCCGTCGACGTCGTTCAGGTCGGCGGCGAGCTGGGGGCTGAACCCGAGGAAGGACTCGGCCGACACCACGTAGTCGCCCAGGATGGCGTCGTCGATGATGCGGTTGGAGGTGGCGGTCAACGACGCCGCGGCGATGGTGATGACCGCCACCAGCCCGACGGGGATGGCCAGGGCGGCCTCGGTGGTGGCCGACCGGTTGGGGGAGCGCTCGGCGTTCTGACCGCCGATGCGCCCCGCGATGCCGAGCCAGCGCAGCGGTACCGACAGCAACCGGGCCAGGGGCTTGACGTACAGCGGGCCCAGCATGACGTTGGCCAGGAACACCCCCAGCAGCCCGCCGCCCACCCGGATCAGCGCCGCGGTGTCGTCGCCCTCGATCTGCAGCCCCTGCACCGTGGCGGCGATGGACAGCACCAGCACGAGGGCGCCGAGCCCGAGGCGCACCACGGAGCGGTGGGAGCGGTCGACGTCGACCTCGCGCATGGCGGCTACGGGGGCGATGCGCGAGGCCCGCCAGGCGGGGAACACCGCCGAGAACAGGGTGACGGCCAGGGCCAGCGCCACGGGGAACACGAACGACAGGGGCCGGACCTGCAGCGGCGTGCCGGGCAGGGCGAAGCCCACCGCGTCGAGCAGCGCCTTGAGGCCGGCGCCGACGAGGATGCCGAAGGCCACGCCCAGCAGCGAGGCGATGATCCCCACCACGGTCGCCTCCACCAGCACCGAGCGCACGACCTGGCCCCGGCCGGCGCCGATGGCGCGCAGCAGGGCCAGCTCGCGGGTGCGTTGGGTGACCAGGATGGTGAAGGTGTTGTAGATGATGAACGCCCCCACGAACAGGGCGATCACCCCGAAGGCGGTGATGAAGTTCGTGAAGATGGCGATGAAGTCGCGGAAGACGTCCTGGTTCTCCTCGGTGAACGCGGCGCCGGTCAGCACCTCGGTGCCCACCGGGACGTCCCGGGCGATGCGGTTGGCCAGCGCCTCCTGGCCGATGTCGTCGGCGCCGGCGGCGTCGATGCGGGAGAACCGGCCCGGCTCGCCCACCAGCTCCTGGGCGGTGGCGGTCTCGAACAGCACCGCCGGGGCGCCGCCGTAGTTGTCGATGCTGCCGAAGCTGGCGATGCCCACCACGGTCTTGGTGACCGTGCCCTGCGAGACGGCCAGCTCGATGGGGTCGCCCACCGCGTAGGGGCCGTCCTCGGCCATCTTGGCGTCGATGGCCACCTCGTCGGGCCCGGCCGGCGGGGCGCCCTCGACGATCTCCCACCCGTTCAGCTCGGGGGAGGTCTCCCAGCTCAGGGCGAACGTGGGCGGGCCGGCCTGGTCGTTGTAGAGCGGCTCGCCGTCGGGGCCGACCACGGTGAGGTTGGCCTCCACCACGCCCTCGGCCGCGGCCACGCCCTCGACGCCGGCCACGGTGTCCACGATCTCGCCGTCGATGAAGCCCCGCTGGTCGCCGAAGGGGGTCTCGATCTTCTCCGACGAGCGAGCCACGACGTCGATGTCGGCGTAGATGTCGGCGAAGGCCTCGTCGAAGGACTTGGTGACGGTGGCGCCGAGCACCTGGGTGCCCACCATGAACCCCACGCCCAGCACGACCGCGATGACGGTGGAGATGAGGCGCACCTTGTGGGTGAACAGGCCGCGCAGGGTCAGCTTCAGCATGGGGTCGCCTCGGTCACGGGTGCAGCCTACGGAGTGGCAGCCGCCGGGCCACGGCAACTCGGCTCGGGCATGGTCGCGACCCGTCGTGCGGGGGGTGCCGGGTGTGGGTTCGGCCCGAGTCGGGGTGCCGGATCGATCGCCAGCGGGTTCGGGCTTTGTCCGGAGAACCAGATGATTGTCTGGAAAGACGGATGAATGTACGGTTCACCAGATGGATCTCGCTCGGCCGCAGCGGAGCCTCGGGATGGGGGTGACCGGCGATGTGCTCGTCGCCCTGGCCGGCCTGCGGGCGCCGACCTCCGGGCGTCGCGTCGCCGAACGCGCCGGCGCGTCTCCCGCCCATGTTGCGACGGTGCTCGGGGCGCTGGTCGACAGTGGGTTGGCCATCGCCACGCCGGCGGCTCCGGCCATCCTCTACGAGCTGAATCGCGACCACGTCCTGGCCCCGGTCGTGGAGGGCGTCGTGGCGGCGCGGTTCGAGTGGCGTCTGCGGGTCGCTGCTGCGATCGAGCGTTGGGTGGTACCGCCCGTCGCGGTGGTCCTGTTCGGGTCGGCGGCGACCGGAACAGGTTCGGCGGAGAGCGACATCGATCTCCTGGTCGTGCGTCCGCCTTCCATCGAGCTCGGTGATGACGTCTGGGCTGGTCAGATCGACCAGCTCGGCGGCTCGGTGCGGCGCTGGACGGGCAACGCCGTCGACATCCTCGACCTGAGCAGCGACGAACTGCGCGATCGTCGCCGCCTTGCCGGGGAGATCGAGCGAGACGGCGTGGTGCTCGCCGGCGAGCTCTCGAGCATGGCGCCTGGCCGGTGAATCGGTCGCCCGGCCGGCGCAAGCCGTGCGATCTGGCCCACGCACGAGGTCGGATGGCGAAGGCCGAGCAGTTCCTCGCTCTGGCTGATCTCGCAGCGTCCTCGACGAGGCTCCGATCCGCCGAGGCGTCGAACCTCATCGAAGCGGGCATCGCGGCGTCCGTGAAGGGGAGGCCGAGGTCGGTGCGCTGGCGCCGAGGTGACAGCTGAGGAGCGGGCGGCCGGAGAACCACGTCCGGCCTCCTCGTCGAAAGCCAGGTCGGCCACGGGGCTAGTGCTCGCGAGGGGCGTGTCGACGGTCGCGTCGCCGGAGACGGCTCGGGTCGGCGCGATTGGCGGCGATGCGTTCGATCAGGCCCACCTCGGCCAGCAACGCCCGTTCGGTGGCCGTGACGATCTCTGCCGGCTCCCAGATGAGCGTTCCGTCCGGTTCGCGGTGCACGAGGTAGTGGTCGTGCGTCGCGATCTTGGCGAGGTTCGCGCGCTTGCGATCCTGGAGGGAGATGAGCTGCGGCTCCGTCATGACTTCACGCGAGGTCGCGGGTTTCTGCCCAACACGGATTCTTGGGCATTGCCCCACCTCGTTCTCGAAGACGTGCGCACGCCGGGCGAAGCTGTCCCGGCGGACCGCTGTCAGAAGCGCTCCCGCCCCCTGCGGCGATGTGCTCGTCGCCCTGGCCGGCCTGCGGGTCCGACCCTCCACGCGACGGACCCATCGACCTCCCGCGTCCGCTGCACCGGGTCGGCGACGGGATCACACCCTGGTGATGTGGAGATCGTCGATCGGGACCGGATCCAACCGCAGCGCTGCCGTCAGCGCGGCCAGGCGGCGGTCGCACACCTCGACGCACACTGAGGTGTCCGCCAGACCGCGATTCACCGAAGCGGACGTTCGTCGGTCATCTCGCCCGCGGGCTCGTCGAGGTCGTCGCTGAGTCCGGGATCGGCCTGGTGTGCGAGCACGCTCGAAAGGAACGCACCCCGAGTGATCCATCGGGGCCGCCGGCCGATCGGGGCCAGGACGGCGGCCGGCCGGCCGTCGACGGTGATCGTGAGCGTCTCGCCCGACTCCACGCGGGCCAACAGGGATCGGGTCGAGTTGCGCAGCTCGCGGGAGGCCACCTCGGACATGCGACGACCGTAGCGAATGGGCGATACCTCGCCCACCGGCGTCGCATCGCAGGTCGGCGCGGCGCGCGAGCCTGGTGTGGGTCGACCTGGGCCCTGTGCACAGCGCCCAGGCGGGAGGCGCGGACCGGGCGTTCGTCTCGATGGCGTACAACGACGTGACGAACACATACAATGCGGCATGGCTGCCACCGGTCATGTCATGACCATCTCACGCAACGGGCAGGTGTCCATCCCCGCCGCGACCCGATCCCGCTGGAGGGCACGGCGCGTCGTCGTGGTCGATCTCGGCGACCGGGTCGTCATGCGACCCCTGGTCGAGGATCCGGTGGGTGATCTCGAGGGCAAGTACCGCGGCCGCGGACCCCGCACGGATCGAGCGCGGCAACAGGCCCGCACCGCCGATGCCGCGCGCGAGCGGCGTCGGTGATCGTCCTCGATGCCTACGCGGTGCTGGCGTTCCTGAAGGGCGAGCCGGCGGCGCCAGAGGTGCGGACGCTGCTCCAGACCCAGCCGGCCGTGTTGAGCGTCGTGGGCGTTGCCGAGGTGCTCGACCACCTCGTGCGCATCGTGGGGGTGGACGACGAGGACGCCGTGCTCGACCTGGCCCAACTCGGGCTGCTCGATCCGCCGACGCTCGACGAGTCGACCGCGACCGCCGCCGGGCTGCTGCGCGCCCGGCACTACCATCGGACCCGCTGCGCGGTCAGCCTGGCGGACTGCATCGCCGCCGAGCTCACCAGGCACCTCGATGCCCGCCTCGCGACTTCGGACCCCCACCTGCTCGACGTGTGCCACCGGGAGCGCATCGGCGTCCATCCCCTCACCGCGTCGGACGGCACGGTCTGGTCACCGCCCACGTGACGAGCGCACCGGGCCACCCGGTCGGCCGGTGTGCGCCCGGGAGTAGCGAGCAGGTGCCGCTGGCGTCAGCTGATGTGACGACGACGCGCGCCACCTTCACGTTGGACGAGGCGCTCGCCGAGGTCGGCCGCAAGCGGCGCCCGGTGCTCGTGCTCACCCGGACGGAGGTGCTCGATGTCCGCTCGCTGGTCACGGTCGCCGAGATCACGACCTCGGCACGCGGACTGGCGGCGGAGGTCGAGATCGATCACCGGGCTGTCGGACTCGACCGTGCGTGCGTCGTCAACGGTGACGGCCTGCACACCGTGGCCGAATCGATGTTGACGACCCGCGTCGGCGAGGTCGAGGAGTCCACGCTGGCGCGGGTGTGCGTTGCGGTGAGCGACGCGCTCGGCTGCTGACAGCACGGTGGGCCTCTCGTGGGGCATCGAAGTCGGTCGCCGGCGCAGACGCGCCGTCATGCCCGTGGGTATGCTCGGCGCATGACCACGCAGATCGCGGTGAAGCTCCCCGACGACCTGGTGGAGCGTCTCGACGCGCTGGTCGACGCGGGCAGGTTCCCGAGCCGCTCGTCGGGCGTGCGCCGCGCCCTCGAGACGCTGCTGCTCGCCGAGGAGCGCCGACGCATCGACGAGGGCTTCCGCCGGGGCTTCGCGGACGTGCCCGATGACGGCGTCGAGCTGGCCGAGGCGGTCCGCCTCGCTGTCGAGTCCATCGAAGAGGAGCCCTGGGAGCGGTGGTGGTAGCCCGCGGGGAGATCTGGTGGGGTGAGACGGCCGAGGAGAAGGGCCGACCCTTCCTGGTCGTGAGCCGGGACGCCGCCAACGCGGTCATGCAGCGGGTGCTCGTCGCGCCCGTGACGCGACGCATCCGTGGGGTGCCGAGCGAGCTCCTGCTCGGTGGCGACGAGGGCCTGCCGGTCGTGTCGGTGGCGAGCTTCGACAACCTCCGACCGTTCCCGAAGGCGATGCTCGTGCGCCGGCTGGGGGCGCTGGGCCCGGCCCGACGCCACGAGCTGTGCGCGGTCGCAGCCGCCACGCTCGACTGCTGACGGCACGACGCCGTCGTGGTGAGCAACGACGGCGCCGATCGAACGGCCGAACAGCTCGGGCGATCCGCCTGCACCTGGCGCTCTGACCCGGACGAGGAGGGTGCAGCTGTCCTCGACCTGCCCGACGTGGGCCACGGGGAGCGAATCGGCGTCGGAGCGGGCGCGGGTGGGTTCGGCGTCGGCCTCGCTGATGGTCGTACTCGGCGGCATGACTCACCGTGTGGGCCCGAAGGGTCAGGTCGTCATCCCCGAGGCGCTCCGGGACGAGCTGGGCATCGAGCCGGGCGACGAGGTCAGCTTCTGGTGTGGAGGCGACCACGTCGCGGTTCGACCAGCCGCGCGGAGGCGGCCGCTGCGGGGTCGGTACCGTGGTTCGCGACTCGTCGAGGAGCTGGCGGCAGAGCGTTCGGCTGACCGTCGCCGTGAGGAGCGTCGTTGACCGTCGTGCTCGACTCCTGGGCGGTGCTGCGGTACCTGGAGGATGTGGGGGAGGCGGCCGCGCTCGTCGCCGACCTGCTCGAGCGGGACCGACCGCGGCGAGTTCGTCGGCGCTCAGCCCACCGTGGTCCGCTTCCCACTCGCGCACCGCGTCGAGGCCGGCCTCGATCGCCAGCTCGTTCTCTGCGGCGTGGTTCAGCCGGGCCGACACGCTCACCCCGGCGCGTTCCGCGGCGCGGACGACCTGCGCCGCGATCGCGGCATCGAGGGCGACCGGGAGCTTCTCCACTGCCATGACGCGTCCTCCCCGACGGTGTGCGCATCGAACCCACGGTCCCGCAGGAGCTCGGCGACGGAGGCCGGCAGGTTCTCGTCGATCTTGATCCTCACTCGGCGGCAGCGAGCGGGAGGATCTCGTCACGGGCCAGCAGTGCGACGTACGCGGCTGCAGCACGGATGCCCTCGACGGTCAGCGTCGGGTACGCGGGAAGTCCTCGTCGAGCAGAGCCGGTAGCCGTCGACGATCAGCCGGTCGCGGTATCAGGTGGCGAGAATCTCGTCCGGAAAAGCGCCATACTGCGTGCATGGAAGCTGGCGTGCGGGAACTGCGAGACCACCTCAGCCGCTACCTCGAGGTCGTCCGCGCGGGACACGAGGTCACGGTCACCGACCACGGCAAGGCCGTCGCCCGACTCGTCCCCCTCGACCAGCCCCGGCCGCTGGACCGCCTCATCGCCGAAGGCATCGTCACCCCCGCCCCGGCACCGAAACGCCCCCGCACCCGCCGCGGCATCGCTGCCAAGGGCACCGTCAGCGACCTCGTCGCCCGACAGCGGCAGTGATCGCCTACTTCGACACCTCCAGCGTCATCCCGCTGATCACCGCCGAGCTCGCGCACAACGCCGGCGAACTGGCCCAGGCCCACGCCCTGCGAGGCCATGACGCCGTCCATCTCGCAGCGGCCGTGGCCATCGCCGATGGCGACCTCGTCCTCGTCACAGGTGACACCGACCTGGCCGCCGCGGCAACCGCGGTCGGCATCGCCACCGCCGTCACCGTCCCTTGACGCATCGACTGGAGCTGCGGCGCGAAGCGCTAC
>JALOLF010000026.1 GCA_025456085.1 Acidimicrobiales bacterium | reverse complement strand
TTGGGCCCGTCGCGGACGAGGCGTGCCGCCGCCTCGTCGCTCGTCAGACCGGTGGGTCGCGTCGGGGGGACCGCGCCGCCTTCCATATGCCTTCATCCTGTGCTCACCACGCAAGGGGATCGGAAGAGGAAGAGGCCCCGCCGTGGCGGGGCCTCTTCGCCGTGTCCGGGTCGCGGTGTGCCGCCGTCGGGTCAGCCGGCGGGCGGCGTCCAGGCCATGAGGCGCGGCCAGGTGCGGTTCACGAGCTCGGGGACCTTCTCGGCCAGCTTGGCCTTGGCCCGGTCGGCCTCCTCGGCGCTGATGCGCCCGTTGGCCAGCGCCTCGTCGATGCGGGCGTTGCCCTTGGCGATCAGCTCGTCGACGACGACCTGGGGGTCGACGCCGTTGTCGGTGGCCACCTGGGCGATGGTCTTGCCGGCCCGCAGCTCCTCGAGCAGGGCCCGGGGCTCGATGCCGATGGTGTCGGCCGTGGTGCGGACCGCGGAGAGCACGGCGTGGCGCAGGCGGGGGTGGCCGGCCTGCTCCGTGGTGGCCGATCCGCCTTCTTGGGCACCGGCCACGAACGGCCCGGCGACGGCGGCGACGCCGATCGAGCCGGCCACGAGGCCGAGGCCGACGGCGGCCGTCGCGGCGGTGGTGGCGAGGGACTTGCGCATGGGATTGCTCCTTGTCACGAGTGGGGGTCCCGTTCCTTGCACCTTCAGCATCGACCCCAGGTGTGAGGAGCGTGTGAGCCCGGGTTGAGGGACCCGGGAGCAGACGCGACGAGGGGCCCGGGTCGCCCCGGGCCCCTCCGTCGACCGCGTGCGGGTCAGAAGTCGGCTTGCGTCGCCGGCTGCGTGGTCGGCAGCGGGAAGGCCGGGTCGTCGGGCACCACCACCAGCGCCGTCACCATGCCGAACAGGCCGATCTCGGAGTTCTCGGCGTGGTTCAGGATGTGGCAGTGGAAGGCCCAGATGCCGGCCGACGGCAGGGTCGTCGGATCGTCCGGGGTCGAGTCGTTCAGCAGCGGGGCCAGCGGGTTGTACACGAAGTCGTCGCCGTCGTCGAGGTTGAGGTCCTCGGTGGTGGGCAGGATCAGCACCGTGTAGCGCTCACCGGGGGCGATGTTCACCGTGTCCACCCAGTACGGGGTGTCGAGGGCGAAGCCGTCCTTGGCCACCACGAGCTGGGGCACGTGGTGCAGGTGCATCGGGTGCGACAGGAAGCCCTCGTTCTGGTAGGTGACCAGCAGGGGCTTGCCCACCGCGGCGAACACCGGCTCGGTGGCGGGGAACGACTTGCCATTGATGGACAGGCCGATCACGCCGGCGTCGTTCAGCACCATCGGGTAGTGCTGGATGTTCGGGTCGGTGACACCCTCGGGGATCACCAGGTCGGGACGGCCCTTGAACGAGCTGCCGGGATCGGGCAGCGGGACGTCGCCCACCGTGAACATGGCGAACAGGCCGTTGATGACCGACTCCTGGCCGTGCATGTGGGCGTGGTACATGCCCGCCTCGGGCCGGTTCGGCGCGGTGAACTCGTAGGTGTGGGTCTCACCCGGCTCCACGTAGGGCTGGGTGAGGGTCGACACGCCGTCGTCCTCGAAGGGCGTGGTGATGCCGTGGAAGTGGATGTCGGTGGCCGCGACCTCGAGGTCGTTGCGCACCGTGACCCGCACGCGGTCACCCTGTTCGACGTCGATCCACGGGCCGGGCACCGTGCCGTTGTAGGTCCAGGCCTGCACGACGTTGCCGGGCGAGACCTCCCACTCGGTGATGGCGGCGACGAGCTTGAACTCCTTGATGTCCTCGCCGTTGGGGCCGGCGCCGGGCAGGATCTCGGGATCGAGGACGTTGTTGCCCCGCTCCAGCGGGTACTCGCCGGCCGTGATCAGGTCGACCGCGTCGGTGGCGAAGGCGCCGATGTTGGTGTTCTGCGCCTCTTCCACGGCGAGATAGTGGGCCCGGTCGTGCTCGGTGCCGCCGCCGCCCTCACCGGCCGTTGCCGACTCGCCGTCGGAGCCGCCACCGGCGGAGCCTTCGGCGGTGACGGTCAGGGTGCCCACCATGCCCGCCTGGGCGTGACCGGGGATCGTGCACAGGATGTTGTAGGTGCCGGCCTCGAGGCTGGAGAGGTCCAGCTCGTAGGACTCACCGGCCTGGAGGTCGGGTGTGGTGATCTCCGCAGCTTCCTCGACGGCCAGGTTGTGGACGGTGCTGGTGCTGTTGTTGGTCACCAGCAGCTTGGCACCGAGGGGCACGGTGATGTCACCCGGGTCGATCTTGAACGGATCGGCCAGGCTGACCTGGACGGGGGTGATGTCGCTACCGCCGCCGCCGCCGCCGCCGCCGCCGCCCTCGTCGTCGAGGGTGACGACCACCAGGCCGAGTGCGGCCAGGAGGAAGGCCGCGACGGACACCAGTGCGGCGACGACCGAGAGCATGCTCCGGTCTTGGGTCGGTGAACGCTCGGGCATGAGCGGAACCACTCCTTGTGCAGGTTGACGGGGCCTCCCGTGCCCGACGACGCCCACCGGCGCCAGGCACGAGATCGGGAAAGCATGGTAGACGGCCTTCGCGGGGGTCAAGGACGACGGCTCGGAACGGTCCTCCGACCCTGTCGCTAGGGACTTTGGTCCCACGGCTCCATGACCGCCTGCCCTGCTCGGCGCGCGTGTCCGTACCCGACGATGCCTCCCGAGAACGGGGGACGACGTCAGCGCCACGACGTCGCGTCACATCGAGAGGGGAACGATCATGCGAGTGCTCATCCTGGAGGGTCGCTCCGGCGCGGCCGGCGAGACCATCACCCGTCTGGAGGAGGCCGGGCACTCGGTGTCGCGCTGCCACGACCCGGACGCCGCGGTGTTCCCGTGCAACGGCATGGTCGACGGCCACCAGTGCCCGCTCGACGAGGACCAGGTGGACGTGGCGGTCGTGGTCCGCGACGAGGCGAACCCCGAGCCCACGGCCAGCGAGGACGGCGTGGGGTGCGCCCTGCGGCGCCACATCCCGTTGGTGATGGTGGGCCAGGCCGACAGCTCGCCCTACTGGGACCACGCCGTGGCCTTCGCCCCGGGACCGGAGACCGCCGTCGCCGCCGTGGCCGACGCGGCCTCGGCCCCGCTGCCCAGGCACGACGCCGCGGCCGAGGTCGCGCTGCGCGAGGTGCTCGACCGCCACGGCCTCCCCGACGTCACCTCCTCGGCCAGCGTGCGCCGCAGCGGCCGGGATCTCCTGGTGACCCTCCGCCCGGGTGCCGCCCTCGACAAGACCGTGGCCGAGATGGCCTCGGTGCGCGCCGTGGGCGCGGTCCGGGGCGTCGATCCGTGGGCGTCGAAGATCGACGTGACCATCGAGTCCTGAGGATCGGGACCGCGCACTCCCGCACCGCGTGGCGCCGCAGTGCCGGGGTGCAGCCGGGCGTCGACCGCCTGCCCTTTCCGGTCGGTGCCCGTCCGATCGGGGGCGCCGGATCCCCTCTCTCCGGCGCTCCCGATCGTCGCGCCTGGGCCGGCGTCGCCGACCGCGCACGAGCGGGCACTAGCGTGCGGTCGGTGCAGGAGGAGGACCGATGAAGCGAGTGATCGTGGGCGTGGACAGCTCGGCGGGGGCGCGCGCCGCCCTCCGCTGGGCCCACCGTGAGGCCACCCGGTGGGAGGTCCCCCTCGTCGCCGTCGAGGCGTGGGAGTTCAGCCCGCTCATCGTCGCCACCGATGCACCCACCCAGATCGACGAGCTGACCGAGGCCGTCACCCACCGCCTCCACCGCGTCCTGGAGGAGGAGCTCGGTGCCGACGTGGCGGCTTCGGTGGAGGCGCGGGTCATCGAGGACGCGCCGGTGCGGGCACTGCTCGACCAGGCCGAGGCCGACGACCTCGTGGTGGTGGGCTCACGGGGCCGGGGTGGCTTCCGCAGCCTGCTGCTGGGCTCGGTGAGCCAGCAGGTGGCGCACTACGCGCCGTGCCCGGTGGTCATCGTGCGACCCCATCCCGACGAGGCCGCCGACGCCGAGTAGCCGGCCGGTGACCACGGTGCCCCGGTGGTGCCCCCGGTGGGATTCGAACCCACGATCTTCGGATTAAAAGTCCGTTGCCTTGACCGCTTGGCTACGAGGGCACCCCATTATCCTGCACAGTCGTGGCCGATCCGCCCGACGCCGTCGCAGCGACCGCGACCCGACCGGTCGACCGGGTCGTGTCCGTGCTCGACCGGGTCGTGCCGGTGGTGCGGGGCATCGGAACGGGTGCACTGGTGCTGGCGGTGGGGTCCGCCGCCGCCGTGGCGCTGGTGCTCCTGGCCGCCCTGGTGGAGGGTCTCGGCACGCCGTTGCCCTGGTGGGGTGACGCCTTGAGCTGGCTGCTGCTCGCCGCCCTGCTGCTCGTGCCGGCGTTCGCCCTGCTGGTGACGCGCTGGCTCGTCAACGGTCTGGTGGAGCTGCCCGACAAGCTCCGCCGCGAACCCGACCTGCGCCGTGAGCAGGTCGAGCAGCTCACCACCCTGGCCCGGGGCGGTACGCCGGCCGGGGTCGTGCCTCTCACCGGCGGCAAGCTGTCCCGCTCGTGGAAGGCGGGGCGGCTCCTGAGCTCCGCCCGAGGAGACCTGCTGGCCTACACGTCGCTGTTCCGGCTGTTGCGGGTGTCGTTCTTCCTGTGGGCCCTGTTGGCCGCGGCGGTGGCGCTCGTCGAGCTGGTGCTGCTGCCGCTGCTGGCCGCGGCGATCCTGGTGTTCTAGCGGTGACGCCGTCTACAGGCGCCGCCAGTAGATCAGCACCGCCTCGCCGTCGATCACCTCCGGCACGCGGCCCACGACCTGGAACCCGAGCTGCTCGTAGAGGCGACGCGCCGGGTTGGACTCGAACACGAAGTTGAACTGCAGGGCGTCGAAGCCCGCGGTGCGCGCGGCGCCCAACGAGTCCTGCACCAGCACCCGGCCGAGGCCGCGACCGCGGAACGGCTGCGTGACCCAGTAGCCGGCGTTGCCGACGTGTGCGGCCCGTCCCACGCCGTTCGGCTTCACCATGTAGGAGCCTGCGAGCTCTCCGGCGACGGTCGCCACGCACAGGACGCGGGCCGGCCCCACCCAGTAGTCGTGGAAGGCCTCGGCGGTGACGGGTTCGTCGGGGTGCTGGGGGTAGCCCTCGTCGTCGGCGACGATGCGTCCGAACGCGGCCAGCAGAGCCGGCTCGTCCGCCCGCGTCGCGGCACGCAGCTCGGCGACGCTGCCGTCGGTGAGGGGATGGCTCAGGACGCGACCCGCAGCGAACCCCCGCGCCGGGCACCTCGTCGGCCGGCCTTGCGGTTGCGCACGCTCTGCATGGCGGCGGTGCCGAGCTGCACCAGGCGGGCGTCACCCACCGGGGTGCCGGTGCCCCGGTTGCAGGTCATGCCCACCGCCAGGTCACGGGTGGGGTCGCACCAGCCGCCCGAGCCGCCGAAGCCGAAGTGGCCGAACGCCTCGTCCACGAAGCCCCGCGACGTGACCACGGCGTGGTAGCCGAGCCGCCACCGCATGGGCAGCACCAGCACCAGGTCACGGCGGGTGCTCTGGATCTCGGCGATGCGCTCGACGGTGAACGGCGACAGGAGCTGCACGCCGTCGATGGTGCCCCGCCCGGCCAGCGCGCCGTAGGCACGGGCCAGCGACCGGGCGGTCATGAACCCGTTGGCCGCCGGTATGGAGGCGTCCATCGCTTTGGCGTCGAACAGGACGTCCTCCACGCCCCGGGGTGCCAGGGCGTTCACGATCCGCCGGGTGTTGAGGGGGAAGCGGGTGAGCGAGCCCAGCTTGGCGAACTGCTCGCCGACCCGCTTCTCGATCCGTCGCGAGGCCTGCGGGCCCAGGTAGGCGCCCCCCATCGGGGCCAGGGGGGCCACCCGGTGGCGCTGGTCCTCGGGGCAGCCCATGTACAGCCCGTCGAGCTCCAACGGGGCGACGATCTCGTCCTGGACGAACTGGTCGAAGGGGCGGCCCGAGACCCGCCGCACGATCTCGCCCGCGAGCCACCCGTAGGTCAGCGCGTGGTAGCCGTTGGCGGTGCCCGGTGGGTACGCCGGCTTGGCCCGGCCGAGGGCGTCGACCATGTAGTCCCAGTCGAGCATCTGCTCGGCGTGGTCGATGACGCTGCGCAGGCGGTGCAGACCGGCGGAGTGGGTGAGCACGTGGCGCACCGTCACCCCCTCCTTGCCGTTCTGGGCGAACTCGGGCCAGTACTCGGCCACGGGGGCGTCGTAGTGGACCTGGCCCCGGTCGGCGAGGAGGTGGACGGCCAGGGAGGCGATGCCCTTGGTGGTCGAGAAGCACATGGCCATGGTGTCGGCCTGCCAGGGATCCCCGTCGAGGGTGCGGGTGCCACCCCACAGGTCCACGACCAGCTCGCCGCGGTGGTAGATGGCCACCGAGGCGCCCCCGGTGGTGCGGGCGAGCTGCTGGCGGAACACCGTCGCCACCGGAGCGAAGTCCGGGTGCACGTAGCCGTCGATCATGTGGGTCCTCCCCCTCGGCGCCCCTCACCTGTCTGGAACAAGTTCTACCCTACGCGCCAACCAGGTCCGCGCCGCCGGTCCGGCTTGCGTGGTCGTCGACCCCCGTCTCCGACCCCGGTCTCCGGCCCGGAGATGCTTAGCCGGGTGTGCATCACGCGCGCTGCTGGTCCCCCTAGGGTGGCGCGCCAGTTGGTACCGAACAGGAGGACGGCATGATCAAGCGAGCCGCCAGCACGAACGGTGAGGTCAAGATCACCTTCGCCCTGCCGGCCGAGGTGGGCCCGGTTTCGGTGGTGGGTGACTTCAACGGCTGGGACCCGTCGGTGAACCCGCTCAAGGCCCGCTCCAACGGGACGCGCTCCGCGGTGCTCAAGCTGGAGAAGAACCAGACCTACCGCTTCCGCTACCTGGGTGACGGCGGCGTCTTCTTCGACGACGAGAACGCCGACGACCGCGAGCCCAACGGCTACGGCGACGAGCACTGCCTCCTTCGCACCTGAGGTTCACACCATGGCGTGGGCCGACACCTCCGGATGGGCCTGCATGAACGACACCAGTCGGGGCAGGTAGTCCGTCAGCGCGGGACAGGCCACCTCGGTCCCCTCCAGGTCGGCCTCGGTGCGGGTGGTGTCGTAGTACGTCGGGTGGGTGAAGTACGGCACGGCACTGGACGGGATGCGCAGCAGCGCCTCCACGCCCGGGACGTGGTCGAGGGCGAACATGGCCAGCCGGCGCGGCAACGGCACGCGGATCATCCGGCGGCCGGTGGCGCCCGCCATCGCCGTGAGGAGCTCGTCGATCGTGAGAGGGCGGGGATCGGCGAGCTGGTACACCCGTCCAGCAGACCAGGGTTCGCCCGAGAGGGCCGCGATGGCGTCCACCACGAAGTCGCGGGGCACGACGTTCATGCGGAAGGCGGTGGGGTCGCCGATGACGGGCATGACGGCGAGCCGGGGTTGGCGCAGCAGCCACTGCAAGGCGAAGTAGGGCCCGTCGTACTTCTGCGTCTCGCCGGTGCCGGCATCGCCGGCCACGATGGCCGGGCGGTACACCGACGTGGGTAGCCCGCCGTCGCGGGCCTGCTGCACGAGCACCTCGGCCAGGAACTTCGTCTCTTCGTAGAAGTTGTTGAACCGCTGGCCCACGTCGAGGTCGCTCTCGCGGAAGACCCCCGCCCACCGGCCGCTCACGTAGCAGGTGCTGACGTACTGGAAGCGGTCCAGCGCCGTTGCCTGCTCGGCGAGGTCCAGCACGTGTCTCGTGCCGTCCACGTTCACCCGCACGCCCACCGCACGAGGTACCCCCAGGTCGTACACCGCGGCCAGGTGCCACACCTGGTGCAGGTCCCGGGCGAGGGCGACGGGGTCCTGCAGTCCCAGGCCCGCCACGGTGATGTCGCCCTCGACGAGCTCGATGCGCCCCGCCAGGGAGGGGTCCGCGGTCTCGAGCTGCGTCACACGGCGGCGGGCGAGGTCGGCGAAGCGGGCCTGGACCACGCACACCGCCCGGTGTTCGGGGGCACGTCGCAGCACCCGGGGCAGGAGCTGGACCCCCAGGAAGCCGGGAAACCCGGTGAACAGCACGGTAGCCATGGCTGACCTCCCCGCAGCGGGTGCCCTCCCGTCGGGACCGTACCGCGTCGTAGGGTGCACGTCGATGGAGACGGTCACCGAACGCCCGGCACCGTGGTCGCGGGCCATGCTCCGCGTGCCGCTGCTGGCGTGGCTGCGCACCGGGGCGTTGCTGGCGGTGGTCGTGTGGGCGTCGACCGAGCTCCTGCCCCGGTACTCGTACTACCCGAAGCCGCCCGCGTCGTTCCGGGGGTCGGTGCTGCTCGAGGGCTGGTTCCGCTACGACGGCAACTGGTACGAGCTGATCGTGACGAGGGGCTACAGCCTGAACGCCCCCGGCCAGCAGGCGAACGTGGCCTTCTTCCCCGCTTACCCGCTCCTGGTGCGGGTCGTGGACGTGGTCGTGCGCGACGCGGTGCTGGCCGGCATCCTCGTCACGGCGCTCGCCGGGTGCGGCGCGGTGGTGCTGTTCCACCGCTGGTGCTGCGAGCGCGTCGGGCCCGACCTGGCCCGGGCGGCCGTGGCGGTGCTGCTCGCCTACCCGTACGTCTGGTACCTGTTCGGGGCGGTCTACGCCGACGCCGTGTTCCTGGCCGCGGCGCTCGGCGCCTTCGTGCTGCTGGACCGGGGGCACCCGGTGTGGGCCGGACTGGCCGGGGTCGTCGCCACCGCGGCACGTCCGGTGGGTGTGGCCGTGGTGCTGGGGTTGGTCGCCGTGACCCTGCAGCGTGCCGCCGATCGCCCCGGTCCGCCGGCCCGGGGCCTCGTGGATCGGTGGCGGGGACGGCTGCGCTGGTCGGACGCCGCGGTGCTGACGAGCATCGGTGGCCTGGCGGCGTGGTCGACCTACCTGTGGGTGCGCTTCGACGACCCGCTGCTGTTCTCGAAGATCCAGGGTGCGTCGGGATGGGACCAGGAGGGCGGGCCGCACACCTGGTTCAAGGTGACGCTGGTGGACAACATCCGCCACCTCCCCCAGTGGATCGGCGACGCCGTGGACAACCCCGGCATCTTCGGGTACTCGCCGTGGAGCTCGGTGCTCTACACCCTCGGCACGGTGTTCCAGGGGCTGTTGGTGCTGGGCGCGTTCCTGCTCGTCCCCCGCATCGCCCGCCGCCTGGGCTGGGGCTATGCGCTCTACGTCGCCGCCGTCATGGGCATCCCGCTGCTCGGCAGCAAGGACTTCCAGGGCTGCGGGCGGTACCTGCTCGCCGCCTTCCCGGTGTTCCTGGTGGTTGCCCAGGCCCTGGAGCCCCGCCCGGCCCTGCGTCGCGCCGCGCTGGTGGGGGGCACCCTGGCGCTCGTGCTGCTCACCTCGCTCTATGCCCGGGGCTACTACGTCGCCTGAGCGGACGGACCCGTATCATCTCCTCCACCGTGCCCCACTTCGACCTGCTCACCATCTTCTTCCCGGCCTGGAACGAGGAGGCCACCCTCGAGCGCGCCGTGGAGGCGGCGGTCGAGGCGGGGGACCGACTGGTGGCCGACGGCGAGGTGGCCGATTACGAGGTCCTGGTCATCGACGATGCCTCGACCGACGCCACGCCGGCCATCGCCGACGCGCTGGCGGCGGCCGACCCCCGGGTCCGGGTGGTGCACCACCCCGTCAACCGCAAGCTGGGCGGCAGCGTGCGCACCGGGTTCACCCACGCTGCCGGCGACGTCGTGCTCTACACCGACGCCGACCTGCCCTTCGACATGGCCGAGGTGTCCAAGGCGGTCCGGCTGCTGCGCATCTACGACGCCGACATCGTGAGCGCCTACCGCTTCGATCGCACCGGCGAGGGCCCCCGCCGGCTCGTCTACTCCTTCGTCTACAACCACCTCGTGCAGCTCCTGTTCGGGCTGCGCGTCCGCGACGTGAACTTCGCTGGCAAACTGATCCGCCGGGCCGTGCTCGACCACGTCCAGCTCAAGAGCGAGGGCTCCTTCATCGACGTGGAGCTCCTGGCGCGTGCCGACCGCCTCGGCTACCACACCGTGCAGTTCGGGGTCGACTACTTCCCCCGCACCCGGGGCGTGTCGACGCTGTCGTCCAACGCCGTCATCCTCAAGATCGTCCGTGAGCTGTGGGCCCTGCGACGCGAGCTGTTGACCCTGCGGCCCCTGCCCGCCGAGGAGCGCCGTCGACTGCTCACCCGGGGAGGGTGAGTGAGCCGGCTGCTCATCGTGAACGCCGACGACTACGGCCTCACCACGGGGGTGTCGCGGGCCATCCTGGAGGCCCACGACCGGGGCGTGGTGACCTCCACCTCGGTGCTGGCGTTGGGTCCCGCCTTCGAGCGCACCGCCCACTGGCTCGCCGGCCACCCCACGCTGGGCGCCGGCGCCCACCTGGCCGCCGTGGGCGAGGACCCGCCGTTGCTCGGCGCCCGGGAGATCCCGTCGCTGGTCGACGGGCGCGGGCGGCTGCCCCACTCGTGGCGGGTGTTCCTGCCCCGCATGGCTGCCGGCCGGATCGATCGCGACGACCTGCGCCGGGAGTTCGCCGCCCAGTTCGAGCGCATCCGCGCCGCCGGCATCGAGGTGGACCACGTGGACACCCACCAGAACCTGCACCTGTGGCCCGAGGTGCGTGACGTGGTGCTCGAGGTGGGCGACACCCACGGCGTACGGGCGGTGCGGGTGACGCGCTCCACCGCCCGAACCGTGGTCGGCTCGACGGTGCGGGCCCTGGCCACGCGCTTCGAGGCGGTGGCCGAGGCGCGGGGATGGCACTTCCCCGATGCCGCCACCGGCCTCGACGAAGCCGGTGGGCTCGACACCCCGCGCATGATCGACGCCGTGTTCCGCCTCGCCGCCCGCGGCGCCCGGTCGGCCGAGCTCGCCACCCATCCCGGCAGTCCCGACGACCCCGACCTGGCACGCTACGTGTGGGGATACCGCTGGGCCGACGAGGCCGAGGCCCTCCGATCGGCGGCCCTGCGTCGGGCGGTCGACGAGCAGGGTTGGCGGCTCGGCACCTTCGCCGATCTGGTCGGGTCGCGGAGCGACGCCGCGTGAGGGCTCCCTCGAGCCGCGTCGCCCGGCGGGCCCTGGCGCTCTACGACGACGCGCCCCGGGCCGAGCGGACCCACGTGCGGGGGCGCTGGTGGACGTGCCCCGTCGACGCCGTCGAACGGGCCGTTCCCCGCCGGGGACGGGTGCTGGAGATCGGCTGCGGCCACGGCCTGGTCAGCGCCTACCTGGCGCTGGCGGCGCCGGGTCGTGACGTGCTCGGCGTCGACATCGACGCCGACAAGATCGCGCTGGCGCGCGCCGCCGCCACCCACCTGGCTCCCGGCGAGGCCCGACTCCACTTCGAGGTGGTCGACCCCGACGGGCTCCCGGCGGGTCCCTTCGACGCCGTGGTCGTGGTCGACGTGCTCTACCTGCTGGGCGAGCGGGGTCGCGCCGCGCTGCTCGACGCGGCCGTCGAGCGCCTCGCCCCGGGTGGGGTGCTGGTGCTCAAGGAGACCGATCGCCTGCCCCGCTGGAAGGGGGCGCTCACCGTGGCCCAGGAGCTGGTGGCGACGCGGGTGCTGCGCATCACGGAAGGGGACGAGGTGGCCTTCGAGGCGCCGTCGGTGTTCGCCGAACGGCTCTCCCGGGCCGGCCTCGCCGTGCACGGGCGTCGTGTGGACCGCGGCTACCCCCACCCGCACCACCTGCTGGTGGCCCGTCGGGAGCGGACGCTGTCGTGACCACCGGGGTCGGCCCGCAACCCGACGACGCCTACTTCGAGCTCATGGCCTCGGTGGCCGAGACCCACTGGTGGTACCGGGCCCGCCGGGCCCTCGTCGCCGAGCTGCTCGCGGGGCGCGTGCGGGGCGTCGATGTCGCCCTCGACGTGGGATGCGGCACCGGCGAGACCCTCGACACGCTCGAGTCGCTCGGCGCCCGGGCCGCCGCCGGCACCGATCTCAGCCCGGCCGCCCTGGGCTTCGCCCGCCGCACGGCGCGCCGGCGCGTCGTGCGCAGCGTGGCCGAGCACCTCCCCTTCGCCACGGCATCGGCCGGGGCGCTGATCAGCACCGACGTGATCGAGCACCTCGACAACGACGTCGCCGCCCTGGCCGAGTACGTGCGGGTGCTGCGCCCGGGTTCGCCGATCCTGCTCACCGTGCCGGCGTACGACTTCCTGTGGAGCGACCACGACGTGAAGGCCGCCCACCGGCGCCGGTACTCGGCCGGGCGCCTCGAGGCTGCGGCTCGGGCGGCGGGCATCGAGGTGGATCGGGTCAGCTACTTCTTCACCTTCCTGGTCCCGCCCGCGGTGCTGCTGCGTCGCACCCCGTTGCGGCGCCTCGTGCGGGCCACCGATGAGGAGGCCAGCTCGGTGCACCCGCTCGTCGACCGCGCCTTCGCGGTGTTGGCGGCGCTGGAGCGACGTCTCCTGCGCCGGTTCCGCCTGCCCTTCGGCCTGTCGATCGTGCTGGTGGGCACCACGCCCCGCGCCCGGGCCGGGGAGTCGACGGGGTGAAGCCGGCGCGCCTGGCCCTGGGCGTGGCCGCGGTGGCCGGCGCGGGTGCCGTGGCATGGCGCCGGGCGGCGCCGGCGACGCGAGAGCGGCTCCGCCGCCAGGAGCGCGTCGTGCGGCTCACGGCCCGGCGGGCGGGGCACTTCGCGGCGGTGAAGCTGCGCGGCGCCCGTCTCGACGAGGAGCGACGCGCCGAGCTCGAGTCCCGGTTCGTCGTGCGCTCGGCCGAGGACGTCGCCCGCGAGCTCGGTGACATGAAGGGCGCGGTCATGAAGATCGGCCAGATGGTGTCCTACGTCAACGACGGCCTGCCCCCGGAGGCGCAGGCCGTGCTGGCCGGTCTACAGCAGGACGTGCCGCCCATGGCACCCAGCCTGGCCGAGTCCGTCGTGCGCGACGAGCTGGGCGCCGCTCCCGATCGCCTGTTCCTCGACTGGGATCCGGTGCCGGTGGCCGCGGCCTCGATCGGCCAGGTGCACCGGGCGGTGCTGCACGACGGTCGGCTGGTGGCGGTCAAGGTCCAGTATCCGGGGATCGGCCGGGCCATCGCCGCCGACCTCGACAACGCCGAGCTGCTGGGTCCCCTCGTCGGCGCCTTCTCCTATCGCAACGTGGACGTGCACGCCCTGGCCGACGAGCTGCGCGGTCGCATGAAGGACGAGCTCGACTACTCGGTCGAGGCGCGCAACCAGGCCGCGTTCGCCCGGCGGTTCCGCGGCCACCCCTTCATCCGGGTCCCCGACGTCGTGGCGGAGCTGTCCACGGCTCGGGTGCTCACGCAGGACTGGGTCGACGGCTGGACGTGGAGCGAGTTCCTGGATCGGGCCGACGAGCCGCTGCGCCAACGGGCGGCGGAGGTGATCTTCCGCTTCGCCCAGTCCAGCGTGTTCCACTACCTGACCTTCAACGGCGACCCCCATCCCGGCAACTACAAGTTCCACCCCGACGGCTCGGTGACCTTCCTCGACTTCGGTCTGGTCAAGCAGTGGGATCCGACGGAGTTCGCGGTGCTCGACGCCATCATCGACGTGGTGCTCGACCGCGATCCCGAGGGAACCGTGCGGGCCATGGTCGACGCAGGCTTCCTGGTGCCCGACCACGGGCTCGATCCCCGGCACGTGTGGGAGTTCGTGAGCGGCCCCTACCGCCCCTACCTGAGCGACGAGTTCGCCTTCACCGCGGACTTCACGGGTGCGGCGCTGGGCCAGCTGCTGGACCTGGCCGGTCCCTACGCCGACGTCATCCGGGCACTCGACATGCCTCCCTCGTTCGTGGTCATCGACCGCCTCGTGTGGGGGGTGAGCGCGCTGCTCGGTCGTCTCGACGCCCACAACCGCTGGCGGGGGATCCTGGCCGAGTACCGCAAGGGGGCGCCGCCGGTGACCGAGCTGGGTGCGCTCGAGGCGGCCTGGCGGGGGCGCTGACCTCACGGGCGTCGGATCGCTGCCGATGGGGAGGACATGACTCCCGCGGCGGGGGAGCCCACCGACCTGTTCCAGCACGACCTGCGACCTCGGCCGTTCCGGCGAGACGGCCTGGCGGGACGGATCGCGCCCTTCGCGGCGGTGACGGCGGTCGGCTTCGCCATGGTGGTCGTCCCGCCCCGTCCGAGCGTCGTCGCCGCCTTCGTGGCGCTGAGCACGGTGATCGCCATCGCGGCCGCCATCGTGTGGCTTCCCTGGGACCGCCTGCCGCGCTGGACCGACGCCGTGCCGCCGCTCGCCTACTTCCTCTTCGTCGCCGTGCTGCGTGACAGCCAGGGGGGCGCCGTCTCGGGCTACGCCGCCCTGTACCTCGTGCCGGTGGTGTGGCTGGCGCTGTACGGGGCGTGGGCCCACGTGGTCGTGGCCATCGGGGGGGTGGCGTCGACGCTCGCGGCGCCGCTCCTGTTCGTGGGTGGTGAGGCCTACCCGTCGGGCGAGTGGCGTCGCGTCGTCATCATGACGGGCGTGGCCTGGCTGGTGGGCTGGGCGACGTACACGGCCATGGAGGTCCTTCGCCAGCAGAGCCGTGAGGTCGTGCTGCTCCAGCGGGCCTCCCAGGTCCTGGCAGGCCTGCGCACCCCGGACGAGGTCGTCGAGACGATGCTGGCGGCGGTCGTGGACCTCGCCGGGCCGGTCGAGAGCGATCGGCGGGCGCAGCTGTTCCGCATCGACGGCGACTCGGTGGAGATCGCTGCGGAGCGTGACGAGACCGGTCGGCGTGCCCTGGGCCTGCGCTTCGCGTTGGCCGACCACGACGACCTGGCCACCGCCGTCCGTGAGCGAACCGCGCGTCTCGAGGGCACGCACGTCTACGTGCCGCTCCTCGTCGACGGGGCGCTCTACGGGGTGCTCGGCGCCACGAGCCGTCGCGGCCTGGCCCAGGCGAACCGGGTGACGCGGATCGCCACCATCGGCAACATCGGCGCTCTCGCGCTGGCCAACGCCCTGGTCCACGAACGACTCGTGGACGAGAACGCCTCCCTGCAGGAGGTGTCCGAGCGCGATGCCCTGACCGGCCTACCCAACCGCAGGGCCTGGGAGGGATGGATCGGCGGCCTCGGCGCCGAAGGGGCCGATGGTGGGTGCCCGCTCGACGTGGGGATCATCGACCTGGATCACTTCAAGGCCTTCAACGACACCCACGGGCACGGGGCTGGTGACGAGTTGCTCCGGGCCGCCGCCGAGGGGTGGGTCGGTGTGCTACGGCGGGGCGACCTGCTCGCACGGATCGGCGGCGAGGAGTTCGCCTTCCTGGTGCTCGACGCCCCCACGGGGGTGGCGGCGCAGCTGGCCGAGCGCCTGCGCGCGTCGATGCCGCCCGGCAGCACGTGCTCGATCGGGCTCGCCCGCCGTCGTCCCGGTGAGCCGATCACGGCAGCGATGGCACGGGCGGACGTCGCGCTCTACCGCGCCAAGGGGGCCGGGCGTGACCGGATCGAGGTCGCCGACGCCTGACGTGCACCCGGCCGACGCCGTGGCCGTTGTCAGATCTGCACGGGCACCGTCGTGACGTGGTCGTCGTCGACGAGCAGGATGCGCTCGCCCAGCACGACCCGGTCGCCGTGGTGGGTCAGCCAACGAGCGCCGAGGTTGGGGAGGTGTTCGTGGGGGATGTCCTGCTCGCGCTCGAGGGCGTAGACGACCCCACCGTGGCTGACCACCAGCAGCTCGGCCCCCCGGTACTCGACCTCGATGGCGGCCAGCGCCTCGTGGATGCGGGCCAGGAAGGGCTCGTCGCCCTCGAAACCGGGTGGTCGTCGGTGGGCGTCGAGGTACCCGGGCCAGGCCTGTTCGATCTCGTGTCGGCTGAGTCCGGACCACTCGCCCGCGTCGCGCTCGCGCAGCCCGGGTTCCACCACGACGGGACCCACACCCAGCGCCTCGCTGATGATGGTGGCGGTGTGCAGCGCCCGGTCGAGGTCCGACGACACGATCAGGTCGACCGTCCCGAGCCGCTCGGCGGCCATGGCGGCCTGACGGCGACCGAGGTCGGACAGCGGCGGGTTCGCCTGCCCCTGCCAGCGGCCCGAGGCGTTCCAGGTCGACTGCCCGTGTCGGGTCACCAGGATCCGGGTCATCCTCGAACGGTACCTCCGAAGTAGCCTGCCGCCGTGCCGACCCTGCGTCTGTTCGCCTCCGCCCGTGATGCCGCGGGCACCGCGCGTGCGCAGGTCGGCGGCACCACGGTGGGGGCCGTGCTCGAGGACGCCTGCGTCCGCTTCGGTCCCCGCTTCGCCGAGGTCCTGGCCTGCAGCCGGGTGTGGGTCAACGGCGAACCAGCGGGCCTCGACGACGCCGTCGGGGACCGCGACGAGGTGGCGGTGCTGCCGCCGGTGTCCGGTGGCGCGGGCTGAGCGGGTGACCCGGGGCGCGCCGACGACGGGCTCGGGCCCCGGCACGCGCCTGTTGGCCGCGCCGGAGGACCGCGGTCCTCGGGTCAGCCTCGGCGTGGCGTGGTTCGTGGCCGTCGTGGCCGGCCTCGGGCTGGCGCCCGTGGCCCTGGCTGCGCTGCTGGCCGTGGTGGCCGGCACCGCGGCGCTGCAGACGGCGCGGGCGTGGCGTGTCGCCGGGGGCGAGCCCGACCCCCTGGTCGCCGGCGTGGGCTGTCTCGTCGTGGTGGCCGCCGGCGCCGCCGGCACGGCCCTGGCCGGCGCCGCGTTGCTGGTCGTGGTGGTCGTGGCCGTGGCCGCGTCGGGGGCGCAGCGCCTGCGCGCCCGATCCCGCACCCCCTGGTTCGCCGCTGCGGGGCTGACGGTGCGCTGCGTCGTCGTGCCCGCGGCCGCCGGCGTGGCCCTGCTGGCGCTGGAGCGGCTCGACGTGCCTGCGGTGCTCATCGTGTTCGCGCTGGTGTCGGCCTACGACGCCGGCTGCTTCGTCGTGGGGGCCGGCGCCTCCAACCCCGTCGAGGGCGTGGTGGCCGGCATGGTGACCAGCGTCGTGCTGACGGCGTCGCTGTGGGTGTTCCGCCTGCCGCCCTTCGACGGCGACCGGGCCGCGTGGGTGTTCGGCGTGCTGGTGGCGGTCACCGCACCGCTCGGGCAGGTCGCGGCCTCGCTCAGCCTGCCCCGGGCGTCGGCCTGGGCGCCGGCGTTGCGCCGACTCGACACGCTGTCGGTGACCGGGCTGGCGCTGGCCGTCGCCCTGTGGGCCTACATCGACTAGCAACTAGGCTGTGGTCATGAGCCTGGAGGGCGACCTGACGGCGCTGCCCATCGAGGAGATCCGGTCCCTGCGGGCCGACTACGTCACCGTCGAGACCGGCGTGTCGTACCAGCGTCGTCTCGTGCAGGGCGCGGTCGACATCGTGAACCAGGAGCTGGCCCGTCGGGCCGAGGGTGGCGACCCGGTCGATGCGGCCGGCCTGGTCGAACGCCTCCCGGAGATCCTCGGTGAGGTGCCCCGCCCACCCGGTGTGGGCCGCCTGCCCCGGACCCTCGAACCCGTCGAGCTCGACCCCGGGTTCTCGCAGGCCTACGAGGAGCTGGCCGGCGGCGGTCGCCTGGCCCAGCTCGGCGAGCTGGGCGCGGTCGAGCTGGCCGAGCTGCTCGACGCCCTGCGCACCCTCGAGTCGCGGATCTCGGCCCGGCGCACCGAGCTGTTCGGCCACATCGACGCCCTGCAGACCGAGCTGACCCGTCGCTACCGCTGCGGTGAGGCGTCCGTCGACGCGCTGCTGACGGACCCCACCTGACGAGCCGTAGCCTGGGACGATGACCGAACTGGACCAGCGCTGGCTCGATCTGGGCGAGTTCATCCGGGAGCAGCGCCGTCTCGGCCAGCTCTCCCTGCGGCGACTCTCGGAGATGGCGGGCATCTCCAACCCCTACCTGAGCCAGATCGAGCGCGGCCTGCGCAAGCCGTCGGCGGAGATCCTCCAGCAGATCGCCCGGGCGCTCGAGATCTCCTCGGAGACGCTCTACATCCGGGCCGGCATCCTCGAGGAACGTGACGAGGAGCACGACCTCGTCGCCGAGATCCGCCGCGACCCGTTCATCAGCGAAGAGCAGAAGCGCACGCTGGTCCACATCTACGAGGCCTTCCGGGTCGAGCACGAGGGGACCCGCCCGGCTCCGAACCGCCCGGCGTCGGAATTGACCGGCGCCTCCGAGGTGTTCTGATCCCCGTGCGCACCCTCGCCGTCCTCTCCCTGCACACCTCGCCGCTGGCCCAGCCGGGTTCGGGCGACAGCGGGGGCATGAACGTCTACGTCCGCGAGCTGGTTGGCTCGCTGGCCCAGGCCGGCGTGGACTCCAGCGTGTTCGTGCGTCGCTGGCGGGCCGATCTGCCCGAGGTGGTCGAGGTGGAGCCCGGCTTCCGGGTGGTGCACGTGGACGCCGGCCCGCCCGATCTCCCCAAGGAAGCGCTGCCCGAGACGGTGGACGCCTTCGCGGCCGGGGTGCGCCGTCACCTGGAGCGCGTGGGCGAGGTGGACGCCCTGCACGCCAACTACTGGCTCTCCGGCGTCGCCGGTCACCGTCTCAAGCACGAGCTGCGCCTGCCCCTGGTCTCCACCTTCCACACCCTGGCCCGGGTGAAGGCCGTGACCGGTGATCCGGAACCGCAGCGGCGCAGCGACGCCGAGGCCGAGGTCATCGGCTGCTCGGACGCCATCCTCGCCTCCTGCGAGGCCGAGGCCCGATGGCTCATCGAGCACTACGACGCGCGCCCGGAGCGCATCGAGCTCGTGCCACCCGGCGTGGACCACGCCTTCTTCTCGCCGGGCGACCGCAACGGCGCCCGCAAGGCCCTGGGCCTGGGCGACGGACCGGTGCTGCTGTTCGTGGGGCGCATCCAGCCCCTGAAGGGGCTCGACGTCGCCATCCGGTCCCTCGCCGCCCTGCCCGACCGTCGGGCCGTGCTGCTGGTCGTGGGCGGGGCATCGGGCCCCGACGGCGCCGACGAGCAGGCCCGGGCCCACGCCCTGGTCCGTCAGGTCGGCCTCGAGGGCCGCGTCCGCTTCGTGCCCCCGCAGCCGCACCACCTGCTGTCCTCGTACTACCGGGCCGCGGACGTGACCGTGGTGCCCAGCCGCTCGGAGTCCTTCGGCCTGGTGGCGCTGGAATCCGCGGCCTGCGGCACGCCGGTCGTCGCGGCCAACGTGGGCGGTCTGACCACCCTGGTCGACCACGGGCGCACCGGGTTCCTCGTCGACGGTCGCGACCCGCTGCACTACGCGGCCCGCATCGTGGAGATCCTGGTGGACCCGGTGCTGGCGAGCTCCATGGGCGAGGCGGCGGCCGTCGAGGCGCGTCGCTACACCTGGTCGGTCACGGCCGCCCGGCTGCGGCGCCTCTACGCCGACCTGTCCGCCCGCACCCTGGAGCTGTGCTGAGCATGGCCGACGAGCTGGTGCCCGAAGACCGTCTGGTCGCCGTGGAGGCGCTCGTCGACGGTTGGTTGGCCGCCGAGCAGGCGACCAACCCCGCGGTGGCCGCCGTCGAACGGGACCCGCAGCGGGCGCTGCGACGGTGGTACGTGCGCCTCCGGGGCGAGCAGAAGGACGTGTTCACCCTGTGGCTCACCCTGGGTCAGCGCACCCTGCAGTGGGAGACCTATGTCCTGCCGGCGCCGGAGGAGAACCACGCCCTGTTCTACGAGCACCTGCTGCGCCGCAACCGCACCTTCAACGGCATGGCCTTCGCCATCGGGGAGGAGGACGCCGTGTTCCTCGTCGGACAGCTACCGGTGGGAGCCGTCGACGAGGGCGAGCTCGACCGCATCCTGGGTGAGACGTGGGCCTACGTCGAGCAGTGCTTCCGGCCGGCGCTGCGCATCGGGTTCGCCTCCCGTTTCAATGCATCCCATTGACTTTCATGTGCTTCCGGGGCTAGTTTGACGCCGGGTCCGGGCGAGGGCCCGGCCGACCCCCTTGGGGAAGAGGGTGATCCGGCGACCTCGCCCGGGCCCCCGTTGGTGCTGATCTTCGCCATCACGGTCACGGGGATCCTGGCCAACACGCTCATCAACGCCCCGCTGCCCGACATCCTCGAGTACTTCGATCAGCCCGACAGCCAGGCCGGTGTGCTGGTGGCGGCGGCCTCGCTGCCGGGCATCCTGGTGGCGCCCGTCATCGGCATCCTGGCCGACCGCTACGGCCGCCGACGGGTGTTGCTGCCGTGTCTGGTCACCTTCGGCCTGGCCGGGGTGGCCGCCGCCGTCGCTCCCAGCTTCGCCCTGGTGGTGCTGGCGCGGCTCGCCCAGGGCTTCGGCTCGGCCGGGCTCATCAACCTGGCGGTGGTGCTCATCGCCGACCACTGGGAAGGCATCGAAAGGGCCCGCCTGATCGGCTACAACGCCGCCGTGCTCACCGTGTCGGTGGCGCTGTTCCCCGCACTGGGCGGCGCGCTGGCCGAGCTCGGGAGCTGGCGGTGGTCGTTCGTGCCCTACGCCACCGCCCTGCTCACCGCCGTCGCGGTCGCGATCTGGCTGCCCGCTTCGGCGGGGCGGACCACCACCACGGTGCGGGCCCAGCTGCGCGACGCCGTTGCGGTGGTCCGCCGGCGCACGGTGGCGGGTGCCATCTCCTTCGGGTTCGTGCTGTTCGTGCTCATCTTCGGGCTGTTCCTCACCGCCCTGCCCATCCTGCTCGACGACGAGTTCGGTCTCGGTGCCGGCGCCCGGGGGTTCATCCTGTCGGTGCCCGCTGCGGGCTCGACCGTCGTGGCGCTGAACCTGGGACGCCTGCGCGCCCGATACGGCGGGCGACGCCTGCTGCTGGCGGCCACCGTGCTGTTCGTGGTGGCCTTCGCCACGATCGGGTTCGCGCCGACGGTCGCCGTGGTCCTGCTCGGGGCGCTCGTGTACGGCGTGGGAGAGGGCATGTCCATCCCCACCGCCCAGGACGTCGTGGCCGGGCAGGCCCCCGAGGCCAGTCGGGCAGCGGTGGTGGCGTTGTGGGTCGGTGCGGCGCGTGCCGGTCAGACGGTCGGGCCGCTCGCCACCGGCGCCCTGCTCGGGTCCCACGCCGCGTCCTCGGTGTTCGTGCTGGGCGCCGTCGTGTGCGTGGCCCTGCTGGCCGCTCAACTCGTGGTGTCCCGATAGGGTGCGGACCATGGTGCGTCTCGAGCTCGTGGGTGGCGGACGGATGGGGGAGGCCCTCCTGGCCGGCCTGCTCGAGGCCGGTTGGGCCGAGCCGGGCGAGTGCTGTGTGGTGGAGCGACTGGCCGCCCGGCGCGAGGAGCTCATCGGGCGGTTCCCGGGGGTGCGCGTCGTGGACGAGGTGGTTCCGGCCGACGGCGCGGTCCTGGCGGTCAAGCCCGGCGACGTGCCCGTCGCCGGTGCTGCGCTGGCCGCGGCCGGGGTCGGCCGGGTGCTGTCGATCGCCGCCGGGGTGTCGACCCAGGCGTTGGAGCGCGTGCTGGGTGCGGGCGTCCCGGTCGTGCGGGCCATGCCCAACACCCCCGCTCTGGTGCGCTGCGGCGCGGCGGCCGTCGCCGCCGGTGCCGCCGCCGCCGAGGAGGACCTGGCCTGGGCCGAGTCGATCCTCGGGGCGGTGGGCGTGGTGGTGCGGGTGCAGGAGTCCCAACTCGATGCCGTCACCGGCCTGTCCGGCTCGGGGCCCGCCTACGTCATGCTGGTCGCCGAGGCGCTGATCGAAGGCGGCGTGCTGGTGGGCCTGCCCCGCGACGTCGCCACCACGTTGGCGGTCGAGACGCTGCTGGGATCGGCTCGGCTGCTGCACGCCACCGGCGAGCACCCGGCTGCGCTGCGCGAGGCCGTCACCTCGCCGGGCGGCACCACCGCCGCCGGCCTGCGCCAGCTCGAGGAACGGGCCGTGCGGGCCGCGGTGCTCGGCGCGGTCGAGGCCTCTGCCCGCCGCGCCCGTGAGCTGGGGAGCTGAGGAGCCGAGGGTGCGCTACGACACCGTCACCTTCCTGTCCGACTACGGGCTCGTCGACGAGTTCGTCGGCGTGGTCCACTCGGTGATCCGATCGCTGGCCCCCGAGGTGGCCGTGATCGACCTCACCCACCAGATCGCGCCCTTCGACGTGCGGGGCGGCGGTCTGGCCCTGGCCCGCGCCGCCCAGTACCTGTGCCCGGGCGTGGTGCTGGCCGTCGTCGACCCGGGCGTCGGCGGCGAACGCCGGGCGGTGGCGGTCGAGGTGGGCGGGGGCATGTCGGTGCTCGTCGGCCCGGACAACGGCCTGCTGGCGCTGGCGGTGGCCCTGTGCGGCGGCGCCGACCGGGCCGTGGAGCTCACCGCGGACGAGTATCACCTGCCGGCACCGGGACCCACCTTCGCGGGCCGGGACGTGTTCGCGCCGGCCGCCGCGCACCTGTGCCGGGGGGTGCCGCTCGACGAGCTCGGCACACCCATCGATCCCGCCGGTCTGCTTCCGGGGGTGCTGCCCGTCACCCACACCGACGACGGCGAGCTCGTCGCCGAAGTGCTGTGGGTCGACCACTACGGCAACGCCCAGCTCAACGTGGACCCGGCCGAGGTCGACGACCTGGGTCCGGCTCTCCGGCTGCGCTTCGCCGGGCGTACCCGAACCGCCCGCCGGGTGGCGAGCTACGCCGAGCTCGGCCCCGGTGAGGTGGGCCTGGTGGTGGACTCCTACGGGCTGCTGTCCATCGCCACCGACCGCGGGTCGGCGGCCACCGAGCTGGGTCTCGGTCCGGCCACCGGCGTGCACCTGGCGCCGGCCGACGACGAGCCCGCGGCCCGGGAGGCGGTCACCACTGCGGTGTCGCTGTCGGTGCGCCGTCCCGAGCCCACCGAGGAGGGTCGATGAGGAAGGGCACCACGATCGTGCTGGCCCTGCTGCTGCTGGCCATCCTGCTCGCGGCCACGCTGCAGCTGTTCGTGCTGGCCCGTTAGGTGCTCAGGCGCTCGTCGCCAGGCGGTCCCGGGTGAAGCGGCTGCTGCCGGCCGCCACCAGAGCCAACGCCACGCCCCACAGGACCAGGCCGGCGAGCACCACGCCGAGCAGGGGCACCAGCAGCAGCGCCGTGGCCTGGCTGGCGGCCACGAAGATGAGCGGCAGGATGACCGCACCGCCGAGCTGGTTCGCCTCCTGGGTGGTCCGCGCCTTGGAGGACACGAACACCAGCAGGCCCAGCGACAGCAGGGCGACCGCAGGCGCCACCCACACGATCATGGCCGTCCACTGCTGGAACGGGATGAACAGCCGCCCCATCGCCGGCCAGCCGACCAGGTTGGTGACCACCGCGTAGATGACCGCGCTGACCCAGGTGATGGTCACCGCGGGCAGGTAGGCCCCGAGGATCTTGGCCAGGTAGAGGTCGCCGTCGCTGATGGGCAGGTGCAGCATGCTCTCGAGCGTGCGCCGCTCCTTCTCGCCCGCGAAGGCGTCCGCGGCGAGCACCGCCGACACCATGAGCGGGATGACCAGCAGCAACGGAGACAGCAGGTAGCCCAGCACCAGCACCACGAGCTGCTCGCGCTCGGGCAGCGCCACGATGTCGACGGTCACGCTCGACACGACCGGCGACGACAGCACCCGGGAGACCTGTGAGGAGTCGGCCGATCGGGCGAACAGGCCGAGGCTCACCGGCATGGCCACGAGCAGCACCAACGGCACCAGGATCATGGGCAGCACGATGGCCTTGGAGCGGCGCACCGCGGTCAGGTCCTTGCGGACCACGGTGCGGATGGCCTCCCAGTCCCGTCGCCCGGGCGGGGTGGGTGGGCGCAGCGCCTCGGCCTCGTCGGGTCGGCGACTCACGTCCCCGTCTCCGTCGTGGCCAGGAACCCGTCGGTGACCATCGCGCCCTCCTCGGCCACGATGCGACGCTCGATCTCGAAGTAGACGTCCTCCAGCGACGGCGGCCGGGCCTGGGCGCCGAACACGTCGATGTGTCGTTGGGCCAGCAGGGCCAGCAACCGCGGCACCACCGTGCGGTCGGTGATGCGCAGTGCGAGCCCGTGGCCCAGGGGACGCACCTCGAGCACGCCGGCCAGGCCCCGGACCGCTCCCAGCGTGGTCTCGGCCGGCCCACCGCCCAGGTCGATCTCGGCGCCGATGCCGTGCCAGATGTCGGCGGCGAGCTCGTCGGGGCGACCGAAGGCGCGCAGCCGCCCACGGTGCAGCACGGCCATGCGGTCGGCCAGTCGGCCCGCCTCGCCCAGGAAGTGCGTGGCCAGCACGATGCTGCGGCCCTCGGCGGCCAGCGTCTGGATGAGGTCGATCACGTCGCGGGTCCCGGCGGGGTCGAGCCCCGAGGTGGGCTCGTCGAGGAACAGCAGCTCGGGGTCGTGCAGCAGGGCGCGCGCCAGCGCCACCCGCTTGCGCTGCCCGGTCGAGAACCCCTGGGTCAGGTCGTCGGCCCGCTCCGCCATGCCGAAGCGCTCCAGGAGGCCGTCGACCCGGCGCCGCGCCCCGCGGGTGTTGAAGCCACGGATGCGGGCGGTGAGCTCCAGGTTCTCCCGGGTGGTCAGGCGGTCGTCGAGACCGGCGTTCTCGGTGAGCACACCGGTGCGGCGCCGCACCTCCTCGCCGTCGACCGTGGGATCGAGCCCCAGGACGCGAGCGACGCCGGCGTCGGGGCGCAGCACGCCGTTGAGCACCCGCACCGTCGTGGTCTTGCCCGCGCCGTTCGGGCCCAGCAGGGCCAGCACCTCCCCGGCGGGCAGCGAGAAGGAGACCCGCTCCAAGGCCAGGCCGGACGGGAAGGCGCGGGTGATCTCCCGGGCGTCGATGGCGTCGCTCATCGGGTGCCGCTCACGGAGCGAGCAGGATCAGCGCCTGCAGCACCGTGGCCACCCGGGCCGGTTCGGCCGGTGGCGGCTCGGGCGGTGGCGGCGCGGCGACGGTCGTGGTCGTGGTCGGGGCCGGGGGAGCGGCGACGGGGGCTACGACGCTCGGTGTGGGCGCCGATGGTGCGGGCGGGGGAGGTGAGGGCGCGGCGACGGGGGTGGAGGACACGGCGAGGAACCGGTGCGCGGTGTACTGGCGGCCGTCGAGGTACGTCACACCGATGCCGACGTGGGTGAACGAGGGGTCGACGAGGTTGGCGAAGTGCGCGGGGCTGGCCACGAAGGCGTCGAAGATGACCGGTGTGGACGGCCCGAGGCCCACGTTCTCGCCCAGCTTCGCCCAGTTGGCCGTGACGCCCACCGAGAGGTCGGGGGTGTGGGCCAACCCGCCGTTGGCGGCGTTGATCTCGGCCCGCTGCTGGGCCAGGGCCGACTGCTCGGCATCGAGCACCAGTGCGCCGAGCCCCCGCGACGCCCGGAGCTGGTTGATGAGGGCGAGGTAGTCGCCGACGTCCGCCGCCGAGGCCGGCGACGCCGGCACCCACCAGCCGAGCGCGACGAGCACGACGACCACCAGGGCGAGCCGTGCCCCACGCACCGCGGCGTTCCCCTTCACGCCCCCACGGTACCGGGCTAGGGTGGCGGCCGCATCACGACGGGGGACGAGCGAGGCAGCGTGAACCTGGCCACGATCATCGATCCGCATCCGGCCGATGCGGTGGCGCTCATCAGCCGCAACCGCGAGACGACCTACGGCGAGCTGCGGGACCAGACGGCCCGCCTGCGTGGCGGCCTCGTGGGGCTGGGGCTCGAACCGGGCGACCGGGTGGCGATCGCCTGCGGCACGAACTGGTACTTCGTCGCCACCTACCTGGCGGCGCTCGGCGCGGGACTGGTGGCCGTGCCCATCAACCCGGGCGCTCCCGCCCGCGAGCTCGAGCAGGAGCTGGCCGAGACCGGTGCCCGGGCACTCGTGGCCGGCCCGGCGGTCGCCGCCGGTGTCGGCGGGCTGGACCAGGCCCGACTCCCCGGGCTGGCGCACCTCGTGGCGCTGTCCGGCGTCGAGCTCGAGGGTGCGATCGGCTTCGACGACCTGCTCGAGGCGGAGCCGGTGCCGGTGCTCGACGTGGACGACGACGCGCTGGCGGTGCTCATGTTCACCAGCGGCACCGCCGGGTCGCCCCGAGCCGCCATGCTCACTCACGGCAACCTGCTGGCCAACCTGCACCAGCTCCAGGGCCACGCCGGTCGCCGCATGGAACCCACCGACGTCACCTTCGGCGTGCTGCCCATGTTCCACATCTTCGGGCTCAACGTGGCGCTGGGGCTGTCGCTGCTGGCCGGGGCCGCCGTCCTGCTCGTCGAGCGCTTCGACCCCGCGTCGGCGCTGGAGTCCATCGTGAACCACGGCGTGACCGTGGTCTCCGGTGCCCCCGCCATGTGGACGGCCTGGGCGAGCCTGCCCGGTGCCGATCCGCGGGCGTTGCGCTCGGTGCGCATCGCGGCGTCGGGGGCGGCCAAGCTGCCCGTCGAGGTGGCCCAGCACATCGAGGACCGCTTCGACGTCCGCCTCTCCGAGGGCTACGGCCTCACCGAGGCGTGCCCGGTCATCAGCACCGCCACCGGTACCGGCGCGCCGCTCGGCTCGGTGGGCACGCCGCTGCCGGGCATGCAGGTCAGGCTCGTCGACAGCGACGGCGAGGACGTGCTGGTGGGCGACGCCGGCGAGGTCTGGGTGCGCGGCCCGAACATCTTCGCCGGCTACTGGAACGACCCGGTGGCCACCGCCGACGCCCTCACCGACGACGGGTGGCTGCGCACCGGGGACATCGCGGTGGTGGACGACGACGGCTACCTGTTCCTCGTCGACCGCGCCAAGGACCTCATCATCGTGTCGGGCTTCAACGTCTACCCGGCCGAGGTCGAGGACGTCGTCATCGAGCATCCCGCCGTCGAGGCGGTCGCCGTGGTGGGGGTGCCGCACCCCTACACGGGGGAGGCGGTGAAGGCCTACGTCGTGCTCGCCGCGGGACGCTCCGCCGAGGAGGACGACATCGTGGCGTGGTGCAGCGAGCGGCTGGCCCGCTACAAGTGCCCGGACAAGGTCATGTTCGTGGACGAGCTCCCCAAGGGGCTGACCGGCAAGGTGCTGCGCCGGGCGCTCGAGGCCTGAGCACCGTCACGCCGCCAGGCGGTGCTCCAACTCGGGTGGCAGCTGCCAGGGCTCGACGCGGGCGGGGCGGTCCGCGTCGCCGGTGTTGGTGATCAGGAAGCCCACGAAGATGATGGTGATGCCCACGACGAGGCTGACCGCGAAGGCATCCATCTCGTCGAGCACCGAGTTGAGCACACCGCCGGCGGACAGCACGAGCGTGCCCACGGCGATGAAGCCGTTGGCGAGGGCCAGGCGCCCGGGGGCGCGGCGCACGATGCTCCACACCGCGCCGCCGAACAGCACCAGGGCGGCCACGCCCGAACCGAGCGCGGCCGCGATCCGCGGCCCGGGACCGAACACCTCCGAACCCCGGGGCAGCACGTCCGGTTCGATCGTGGTGAGGAGCGGGGCCGCGACCACCAGGCCGGCGGCGAAGGCGCCCAGCAGGCTCACGACGGCGGCGCAGCGGTCCCCGACGCGGGTGCCGCCGAGCAGGTAGACGGTGCCGAGCGCCAGGAAGGGCACGTTGAGGATGGCGCCGAACAGGTAGAAGGCCTTGAAGTCCCACTCGCCCCACCCCAGTGCGGCGCCGGCCCAGAGCGCGGCCGAGCCGGCGGCGAACAGGAACAGCGAGATCGTCCACATGAGCTCGTGGCGCTTGCCCCGGCGCAGGTAGCGCTCCAGGGTCGACAGCGCGAAGGCCAGCGAGACGAGGGTGGCGGCGGCCGCCAGGGCGGCGTGGAGCGTCATGTGCCCAGCAATCTAGACTTTGTGAACGGATGCACGAGGCTCCTAGTATCGATCGCACCATGGCCGAGCGCCCCCGCCGCCGCATACCCGAGGCCACCGTGGCCCGGCTGCCGGTGTACCTGCGCAGCCTCGTGGAGCTGGCCGGCGACCGGGTGAGCACCACCTCGTCGGAGCGGTTGGCGGAGCTGGCGGGCGTGAACGCCGCCAAGGTGCGCAAGGACCTCTCCTACCTGGGCTCCTACGGAACCCGTGGCGTGGGCTACGACGTGGAGTACCTCCTGTTCCAGGTGAGTCGCGAGCTGGGCCTGACCCAGGACTGGCCGGTCGTGATCGTGGGTGCCGGCAACCTGGGTGCCGCCCTGGCCAACTACGGCGGGTTCGGTGATCGGGGCTTCCCGGTGGTGGCGCTGTTCGATTCCGACCCGGCCAAGATCGGCACCACCATCGCCGGGGTGAAGGTGCTCGACCAGCGCGACATCCCCCGCGTCGTGCAGGCCTCGGGGGTGGCCATCGGCATCATCGCCACCCCGGCCCCCGTGGCCCAGGACGTCGCCGACCTGCTGGCGGCGGGCGGGGTGCGGTCCATCCTCAACTTCGCTCCCGCGGTGCTGACGGTGGACCCGTCGGTGTCGGTGCGCAAGGTCGACCTGGCGGTCGAGCTGCAGATCCTGAGCTTCTACCAGCAGCGGGGCCCCAACCAGGCGGTGGGCAGCTGAACGCCTACCCCGTCAACCTGCTGGTGCGCGACAAGGCCTGCCTCGTCGTGGGCGGGGGCCGCGTCGCCGCCCAGAAGGTGGCCGGCCTGCTCGACGCCGAGGCGCGGGTGCACGTCGTGGCCACGGTGGTCGGCGACGCGATCCGCGCCCTGCCCGGCGTGACGTGGGAGCAGCGTCCCTACCGTGCCGGCGAGGTCGCCGACTACTGGTTGGTCATCACCGCCACCGACGACCCGACGGTGAACCGGGCCGTGCACGACGACGGCGAGGCACACCGGGTGTGGGTGAACAGCGCCGACGACCCCGGGAACTGCGCCTTCACGCTGCCGAGCCGGATCCGGCAGGGTCCGCTGCTCGTCACCTTCTCCACCGGCGGCCGCAGCCCCGCGCTGAGCACCTGGTTGCGCCGCCGCTTCAGCGCCGAGTTCGGCCCCGAGTACGTGACCCTGATCGAGCTGCTGGCCGCCGAACGTGATGCCATCCGCCGGTCGGGTCGCTCGACCGAGGGCCTCGACTGGCAGCGGGCGCTCGACTCGGGAATGCTGGAGCAGATCCGCGAGGGCAACCTCGCCGAAGCGAAGGAGCGGCTGCGGTCGTGTCTGTCGTCGTCATCGGGCTGAACCACCGCACGGTGCCCCTCGATCTGCTCGAGCGGGTGACGGTCGACGACGCTCGCCTGCCCAAGGCGCTGCACGACGTGGTGGGCCGGGAGCACGTCAGCGAAGCGGTCGTGCTCTCCACGTGCAACCGCACCGAGATCTACGTCATGGCCGAGCGGTTCCACGGGGCCTACGCCGACGTGCGCAACTTCCTGTCCGAGCTGGCCTACCTGCCCCCGGACCTGTTCGCCGACCACCTCTACGTGCACTTCGACGAGGAGGCCGTCGATCACCTGTTCCGGGTCGCCGCCGGCCTCGACTCGGCCGTGGTGGGCGAGGCCGAGATCCTCGGGCAGGTCCGCACCGCCTGGGAGCGCTCCCAGGACGAGGGGGCCTGCGGCTCGGCGCTCAACCTGCTGTTCCGCCACGCCCTCGAGGTGGGCAAGCGGGCCCGCACCGAGACCGGCATCGGGCGCAACATCGCCTCGGTGTCCACCGCGGCGGTGGCCATGTCCGACAGCCGCCTCGACGGGCTGTCCGGCCGCCGCATCCTCGTGCTGGGTGCCGGCGAGATGGGCGAGGGCATGGTCCGGGCCCTGGTGGCGGCCGGTGTCGACGACGTGCGCATCGCCAACCGCACCTGGGAGCGCTCGATCGACCTGGCGGCTCGGGTCGGCGGGCGGGCCGTGCGCCTGGCCGAGCTGAACGACGCGTTGGCCGAGGTGGACCTGCTCCTCACCGGGACCGGCGCCCACTCCCTCATGCTCGAGCACGGCGACCTGGCCCGGGTCATGGGCACCCGCCACGGCCGCCCGCTGCTCATCGTCGACGTGGCCGTGCCCCGCGACGTCGATCCCTCCGCGGCCGACCTGCCCGGCGTCACCCTGCTCGACATGGACGACCTGCGGGCCTTCGCCGAGGCGGGCCAGGCCGAGCGACGGCGCGAGGTCGTCGCCGTCGAGGCCATGGTGGCCGACGAGGTCGAGCGCTACGTGGCCGTGGCCACCGCCCGAGAGGTCGCACCGCTCATCTCCTCGTTGCACGAGCGGGCCGACGCCGTGCGCCGGGCGGAGCTCGAGCGCTACCGCGGCCGGCTCGGCGAGCTCGACGACCGGCAGGCGGCAGCGGTCGAGGCGCTCACCCAGGGCATCGTGGCCAAGCTCCTGCACGACCCCACCGTGGGGCTGAAGGGTGCGGCGGGCTCGCCCCGCGGGGAGCGCCTGGCCGAGGCGCTGCGCGACCTGTTCGACCTGTGAGCCGGCTGCTCCTGCGAGCCGCCACCCGCGGGAGCGCGCTGGCCCGCTGGCAGACCGACCACGTCGCGGCCCTGCTGGCGGAGGCCGCTGCGTCGCAGGGCCTGGCCGTGGTGGTGGAGCCCGTCGTGGTGGAGACCTCCGCCGACCGCCGACTCGACATCCCCATCTGGGAGATGGGTGGCAAGGGCGTGTTCGTCAAGGAGGTCCAGGCCGCGGTGCTCGAGGGGCGGGCCGACTTCGCGGTGCACTCGGCCAAGGACCTACCCTCGACCACCCCCGACGGGTTGGCGCTGGCGGCCGTGCCGCAGCGGGCCGATCCCCGTGACGTGCTGGTCGGGAGCCGGCTCGAGGAGCTGGCACCGGGGGCGCAGGTGGCCACGGGTTCGGTGCGCCGTCGGGTCCAGCTCGCCTGGCTCCGCCCCGATCTCACCTTCACCGGTCTGCGGGGCAACATCGCCACCCGTCTGGCCCGGGCCGCCGACCACGACGCCATCGTGATGGCGGCAGCCGCGCTGGACCGGCTGGGCCTGTCCGGGCACGTCGCCGAGGTGCTCGAGCCCTCGGTGCTGTTGCCCCAGGTGGGCCAGGGCGCCCTCGCCGTGGAGTGCCGCACCCGTGACTTCGCCACGCGGAACCTGCTCACCGCGCTCGAGCACGGGCCCTCGCGCCGGGCGGTGGACGCCGAGCGGGGCTTCCTGGCCGAGCTGGGGGGTGACTGCGACCTGCCCGCCGGCGCCTACGCCACCATCGGCGACGACGGTCGGGTGCAGCTCGAGACGCTGCTGGCCACGACCGACGGTGCCACCGTGGTCCGGGACCGCCGCGTCGGCGACGACGGGGTGGCCCTGGGCCGCGACGCGGCGAGCCACCTCTCGGCCGTGCTCAGCCGCTGATCCGCCTGCGGCCCACCGACGACCACGCCTCGCGGGCCACCAGCACCACGAAGAAGCCGGCGACCGACACCAGGGCCATGGTGGCGCTGGCCGCCAGGTCGTAGTGGTAGCTCAGCTCGAGGCCCAGGACCACCGCCGCCACCCCGCAGGCCATGGACGTCGCCATCATGGCCGGGACCCGGTTGACCAGCAGCTGCGCGGTGGCCGGGGGGGCGATGAGCAGGCCGAACACCAGCAGGGTGCCCACGACGCGGAACGAGGCGACGATGGCCACCGTCACGAGGCCCAGCATCACCACGTGGGCCAATCGGGGCCGCAGCCCCAACGACTCGGCCTTCTCCCAGTTGAAGGCCAGCGCCAGGAAGGGGCGGTACATCACCAGCACGCCGGCCACCACGACGACGGCGGCCACGACGAGCAGGGGCAGGTCGCCCGGGGACACGGCCAGGATGCTGCCGAAGAGGAAGCCGGTGAGCTCCGTGGCGAACGACCGAGCCCGGGACACGATGATGACGCCCAGGGCCAGCATGCCCACGAACAGCAGGCCGATGGCCGTGTCCTCCGCCAGCCGGGCCCGGCGGTGCACCAGGGAGATGCCGCCCACCATCACCGCCGCGCTGGCCAACGCGCCGATCGTCAGGTTGAAGCCCCACAGGAAGGCCAGGGCCACACCGGGCAGCACGCCGTGGGCCAGGGCATCGCCCATGAAGGCCAGGCCCCGGATCACGACCCACGTCCCGATGATCGAGGTGGCCAGCACCGCGAGCACGCCGGCGATCAGCGCCCGCTGCATGAACGCCTGCTCGAACGGCTCCGCCAGCCAGTCCACCGCTCAGCCCCCCAGGGCGTCGGCGATGAGGCGGGCGTTGGTGGTGAGCAGGCCCGTGTAGCTGTCGGCCCCGGAGCCGGGGTCGCCCAGCGCCTCGGTGTAGAGCGACACGACGGCCACGTCGCCGCCCACCTCGTCGGCCAGCGCCTCGGCCAGCTCGCCCGAGGAGGTGGTCTCGCCGAAGATGGCGGGGACGTCACGCTCGACGATGACCTGGGCCAGCTCGTCGAGCTCGGCCGCGCTCGGCTCGGCCAGCGTCGAGCCTCCCGGGATGATGACGCCGACGACCTCGAAGCCGTAGCGGTCGGCGAAGTACCCCAGCGCCTCGTGGTTGGTGACCAGCACCCGCCGCTCGTCGGGCAGCCCCGCCAGGGTGGCCTGCACCTCCTCGTCGGTGGCGGCCAGCTCGTCCTGGTAGGCCCGTAGCGAGGCGTCCAGTGCCGCGGCGTCGACACCGGGCAGGGTCCCCACCTCCTCGGCGACGAGGCTGGCGGCCTGGCTCATGCGGTCCACGTCCATCCACACGTGGGGGTCGGCCACGTCGGGCTCGTCGCCGAGCGGCATGGGCGCCAGCTGGTCACCCACCCGCAGCACCGGCACACCCTCCTGCTCCACGACGTCGAGGGTGTCGGCAAGGCCCTCCTCGAGTCCGACGCCGTTGGCCACCACGAGGTCGACCTCGCGCAGGCCGGCCGCCTCCTGGGCCGAGGGCTCGAACTCGTGGGGATCGGTGCCGTTGGGGATGAGCACCTCGACGGTCGCCTCGTCGCCCAGGGTGTTGGCCACGATGTCGCCGAGGATGGAGGTCGTGGCGACCACCGTGATCGTGGGTGCCGTGGTGTCGGGGCCGTCGGCGGCGTCGTCGTCGTCGGCGCAGGCCGCCGTCGCCAGCGTCAGGAGGGCGAGGATCGTGACCAGGGTCGGGTGCAGGCGGCGCATCGGTGCTCCGGGGGCTCGTTAGTGAGAATAATTCTCAGTTCACGGTAGCGAGGACCGGGTCGGGTGCGCAACGGCGACGTGTGGACCGGCGCCGTTCGATCACGCCCCACAGGGCCATCGTGGCCGCGGCGTAGCCCCAGCCGAGGAACACGTCCACCGCCCAGTGCTCCCCGCTCCACACCAGCGCCCACCCCATGGCGACGGTGTAGGCCACGAGCACGGCCCGCAGCCACGGCGCCGCGACGCGCCAGAAGAACAACGTGACCAGCATGGGGTACGCGGCGTGCAGCGAGGGGATGGCGGCCACCAGGTTGACCGAGGCCTGTCCCTTCTCGAGCAGGCGACTGGCGATGTCCAGCTCGAGCAGACGCCAGCCCCGGGTCGAGACCCGCTCGACCGTCCCCAGGTGGCCCTGCTCGGCGGCCAGCCACGGCGGCATGGCGGGGAACAGCACGAAGGTGGCCACCGCCGCGACGTTCAGGGTGACGAAGCGGGACACGAAACCGACCCACCGGGCTCGATCGCGGAACCACAGCACGCCGGCGACGACGAAGACGACGAAGTAGTGCGACACGTAGAGCAGGGCCACCACGAGCTCCCACTGTGCGGTGGTTCGCTGCAGGAGGTGCTCCTGGAGCCACACCGTGGGCACGTCCCCACCGAGCAGCCAGCCGAACAGCAGCCGGTCGGCGTCGCGCTGGGGCGCCACGTGGGGTGAGATCCCCAACCCGTCGGCGGCGCCCCGGGAGAAGTCGTAGGCCAGCAGCACCAGCGCCAGCGGGATCCAGTCGACGACGAGCCGCAGCGCGCTGCGCCAGGGACGTCCCAGGCCGGCCACGACCAGGGCGCCGCAGATCCACGCCAGCACCTGCTCCCGGTCGATGGGCAGGCCCCACGCCCACAGCTGGAACGCCAGGGCGCCGCAGTAGGCGCCCGCGGCCAACGCCCGCAGGATCCGCCATCGTGGCGACAGCATCGGGCCACGGTAACCTGCGCCGTGCCCGCCGCAGTCCCCGGTCCGCTGCGCGTCCTGAGCTGGCTGGCGTTCGTCGCCGTCCTGGTCGCGATGGTGGCCACGGGCGTGCGCATCGCCGTCGAGGAGGAGGACCCGCGTGACGAGCCCGACGGCGTCGCGGCGCTCGAGCCCGGCGTCTTCACCGGTGAGCTCCCCGAGGGCGGTTCGGCCGAGATCGTGTTCTCCCTGGAGGCCGGTGAGGCGGTCCGCATCGAGGTCCGACCCGATGCCGGCCTCGACGTGGTGGCCGTCCTGCAGGTGGAGCCGGACGCCTTCGAGCGGGACTTCTACCGGCAGTTGGTGGGCACCGACGTGGAGCTGGACGCGCTGTCCCGGGCGCTGGTGACGGCCGACGACGCGCCGGCGGGCGGGACCGAGCACCTGGGTTGGGTGGCACCATCTGCGGGGCCCTACCGCCTGGAGCTGCGGGCCGGCGCCCCCACGTCGGGCACCTGGACGGCCCGGGTCGAGTCGCGCCGTTCGCCCAAGAACTTCAGCCGCGCACCTGTCGTGGACGGCGAGCTCGTCCTGACTCGTGAGCAGTGGCAGGCCGAGGTCGAGTCGCTCCGGGGCTGGTTGGCGGAGGCGGGCGGGCCGGTGGAGGCGCTCGCCGGGGTGCCTGCCGAGGGATGATCAGCCGCCGGGCAGCAGCCAGGCGCGGGCATGCGCCGCCGCCGGGTCGAGGGGGATGGCCGTCCACAGCGGCCAGAGCCACACGGCCGCGGCCGTCGCCGCGACCAGGATGCCGGCCACCAACGGCCGGGGCCAGCGCGCGCTGACCGTCCACAGGGCCAGGAAGGGCACCAGGGCCGCGGCGTAGAACGACAGGGCCTCGCGGGGCCCCAGCAGCCACGGGATCCACACCGCCGCCCCGAAGGCCAGCAGGAGGCGGGCGACGCGGTCGCCGCGGGCCACGGCCCGCCAGGCCAGCACCGGGGCGCTCGCCAGCCCCGCGAACCACACGACGGGGTTCGCCACCGCCAGGATGCGGGCGGTGGTGGTGTCGGGTCGGGCCGGGCAGATCCCGTCGCTCGACCCGTCGGGGGCGAGGCCCAGCGCTGGCCGGCACTCCTTGGCGAACAGCACGGTGGGCTCGTGCTGGGTGGCCCAGGTCCAGGCGGGGTGGGCGCCCGAGGTGCGGGGACGCAGGTCGCGGTGGAAGCGGGCCATGGCCACCTGATCGTCGACCCAGGACGCGACCCCACCGTCGTCGGGTGCCGCCAGCCGCGGCAGGTAGCCGGCCACATAGATGCCCACGGGTACCAGGAACACGATGGCGAGGGTGGCGGCCACCTGTCGTGCCCGTGGTCCGCCCGGCGGCCAGCGCCGCCAGGCGAGACGGCCGAAGGTCACGGCGACGATCGGGAGCAGGGCGGCGCCGCTCCACTTGGTGGCCACCGCGCCGCCGAGGGCGAGCGCGGCCAACCACGTGTCACGTCGCAGGGTCCGGCTGTCGTTGGGGTGCAGCCAGGCGTGCACCGTGCACCAGGCGGTGGCCACCCAGAACGCCGTCAGGATGCCGTCCAGCAGGGCGAGTCGGGACGTCACCAGGGCCAGTCCGTCGACCACCACGAGCAGGCCGGCGACCGTCGCCGCCGGCCGTCGACGGGTCACGAGCAGGGCGAGCGCGTAGGTGCCCACCACCACCGCCACCCCTGCGACCACGGCCCCCAGGCGCCAGCCCAGCGCGTCGTACCCGCCGATGCGCACCCCCGCTGCGAGCACCCAGGGCCCCATCGGCGGGTGCACCGTGCCCGTGCGGTCGACGCCGCCCGCCAGGAGATCCGCGGCGCTGGGCGCGTAGTAGATCTCGTCGTAGACGTACGTGGCCGGCAGCCCGAGTCGCCAGCCCCGCGTGAGCAGGGTGAGGGCCGCCAACGCGAGGGGCGGTCCCCACCTCAGAGCGCGGTCGTGGCCTTGCCGCACCGTTCGATCAGGGCGGTCTTGCCCCGGGGCGGTCCCTGGAACCGCGACGGGTCGAGCGTCGCCGACGCCCGGTCGTAGAAGGCCGTCGGGTCCAGGTCGATCCGCTTGGCCGGTAGCCACAGGCGATCGGCGAAGGCCCCGCCCCGTGCGGGATCCACCAGGGCCGGGCCCACCCTGGCCGCCGAGCTCCGCTCCAGCAGGCTCAGACAGCTCCGGGCATCGGCGGCGGCCTGCTCTTCGCGGAGCCGGCTGTCGTCGACGCTCGGACCGAGGCCCAGCCCGACCACGGCGGCGGCGGCCACGACGGCGGCGACCGCGGCCGTGCGGCGGTCACCGGCGTGGCGACGGGGGCGGCGGGGGGCGGTCTCGTCGATGGCGGGGACCGTAGCCGGTGGGGCCTGGCTATTGTGCGGGCAGCCGGACGAGGAGGAGCGACGTGCAACCGACGGGACCCACCGCGCAGCCCTCCGGCTGGTACGCCGACCCGGCCGGTCGCCATCAGAGCCGGTACTGGGACGGTGTGCAGTGGACCGACCAGGTGGCCGACCAGGGCATCCAGGCGGTCGACCCGCTGGGCCCGCCGCCCGCAGGGGGCTCCGGCGGCCCGCCGCCCCGCAAGGGGCCGCCGATGGCGCTCATCGTCGGCCTGGGGGCGTTGGCCGCCGTCGCCGTGTTCGTGGGGCTGTTCCTGGTGCTCGGGCGCGGTGAGGACGGCGGGTCGACGCCGAGCACCACCGAGCAGGCGAGTGACGACGGTGGTGACGACGGCGGCGACAGCGACCTCGACTACGGCACGCGCGTGGAGGAGAGCGAGCTGAGCGCCGGGGAGTTCGAGTCGGTCACCGTGGAGCTGCGGGCGGGTGATCTCCTGCGGGTCAAGGTGGTCCCCGACGACCCGGATCTCGACCCGCAGCTCGGACTGGCCATGGCGGAAGAGGCCTACGACGAGGACTACTGGAACGACTTCCCCTTCGGCACCGGGGCCGACTTCTTCAGCGGTGGCGACGTGCCCGAGGACATCGAGCTGCTGTACGCGATCGACGTCAACCTCTCCGGTGAGCCCGAGGCCATCTGGGAGGTGGCCTTCACCGACGCCGTCTACACGATCCTGGTCCGCGGGTGGGAGGACACCGTGGGGTCGTACACGCTGACCATCGAGACCGCCGAGGCCCCGGAACCGGTGCGCGACAGCGAGCGCGACGCCGGCAACGAGGCCTACCTGAGCGTCGAGGCGTGGGCGAACCGCACCGTCGAGGCCGAGGACTTCTTCGTGGACGAGGACTTCTTCTCCGACCGGGCCATGTCCGACGACTACTTCGGCCCGCTCCAGTCCGACCTCGAGGGCTTCTCGGATCTGCTGAGCGACCTCGACTCCGACAGCGTCGACTCCGACAGCGGCTGAGGGGCGAAGGCGCCCAGCCAGCGCCGCACCTCCTCGCACAACGCAGCCGACAGGACGTGGCCGCCCGCCTGCTCGGTCAGCTCCACCGGCACGCCGTGGCGCCCGAGGAGGCGGGCCGCGCTGCGGGCCAGCTGCGGATCGACGACCCGGTCGTCGTCGCCGTGGGCCAGCAGGACGCGGGTCCCCCGGTCGGACGCGGCGCGCACGTCGTAGTCGACGGCATGGGGATCGAGCAGGAAGCCCGAGACGCAGGCCGCGCCGTGCGCGGCGACGGCGCCCCGTCGCAGGACCGCGGCGAGCGCCAGTGCCCCACCCTGGGAGAAGCCGACCAGCACCGTGGGGTGGGCCCCGTCCGTCCCGGTGCCGACCACCCGCTCGACGACGCCCAGCGCCTCGAGGACCGTGTCGGGGACCGGAGTGCCGTCGGCGTCGTGGTCCCACCACGTCGGCCCGGCGGGGGTGTCCCGCGGTGCGCGGGGGACGCTCACCCGCCAGCCGTGCGGCACGAGGGAGGGAGCGAGGGCCGCCAGCTCCCGGGGGTCGTCCTGGAAGCCGTGCAGGAGCACGGCGTGCGGCGTCAACGGGCCCGCGTGGTCACAGGGGTCGTCGGGCGCCGACCAGCTCGTTCCAGTAGTAGACGCTGTCGTAGCGCACGTACTTGCCGCGGCCGGGGGCGTGGATGATCTGGCCACCACCCACGTAGAGCGCCACGTGGTGCATCTCGGGCTGGCCGTAGAACACCAGGTCGCCGGGCTGCAGCTGACCCATGGAGATCGGGTAGGACTGCGCCCACTGGCTGCCGGTGAAGTGGCCGAGGCTCTTGCCGCCCCGGGCCCAGGCCCACATGGTGAAGCCGGAGCAGTCGAAGCCCGACGGCGAGGAGCCGCCCCAGACGTAGGGCACGCCGATCATGGTCTTGGCCGCGGCGACCGCCGCCGCCGCCCCGCCGCTGACCGGCGGCGCCACCGGCGCCGGGGCGGGTGCCGGCGGGGGAGCGGGAGCCGTCGTGGGTGGGGGTGTGGGGGCCGGTGCCGGGGCCGGGGCCTGGGTGGCGGGTGGCGCGGTGGGCGAGGGCGAGCCGGTGGTCCCGGTCGTGGCGGTGGTGGGGCTGGTTCCCGGCTGGCTGCCCGGTGCCGGGGCGACGGTGGTCTGGCTGGGCTGCTGGGCCGCGCGCTGGGCGGCCTGG
>JALOLF010000223.1 GCA_025456085.1 Acidimicrobiales bacterium | reverse complement strand
CCCGACGTCGTCCAGCGACGCCGCGTACCGGTGCAGCACGTCCATGAACGTGGTCCCCAGATCGGAGCGGCCACGCAGTCGCAGGATCACCACCGAGCCGCTCGACCGCTCGCTCACCGCGGGCAGCGCCGACTCGAACACCGGTGCAGCGGCGAAGAACAGGCTGCCGTAGGGCTGCAGGACCACCACCTCGCCGGGTGGCAGGTCTGCGGGCGGATCGGTCTCGATGACCTGGCCGAGCTCGTCGCGGACCCACCGCTGCACGGTGACCTGGTTCGACTGCCGGACCACGTGCAGCACGACCGAGAGCCCCACTCCGGCGAGCACCGCGTACTGCAGCGGGATGACCATGGTGAGCACGAACGTCACCGACAGGACCGCCTTCTGCACGGTGCCCGTGTGCCACACCGACTGCAGGTCGGCGGGCTTGACGGTGCGGACGCCGATGAGGATCAGCAGCCCGGCCAGCGCCGGCATGGCCACGTAGCCGACGGCCTCGCCGAAGGCCACGATCACCACCGCCATGACGAGCCCGGCGACCAGCGGGGCCTGCCGGGACCGGGCGCCGGCGGCCTTGCCCAGCGCGGACGCCGACACCGATCCGCCGACCGGCATGCCCTGCAGCACCCCCGAGGCCACGTTCGCGACCCCCTGGCCGACGAAGTCCCGTGACGCATCGGGGTAGGTCCCGTCGGGGTTGGGGAAGTTGGCGGAGATCCCGGCTCCCTGCACGAGGCCCACGAAGGCCAGCGACAACGCCGGCACGAGCAGGGCCGGGACCTCGCGCAGCACCGGCCACTGCGGTGTCGGCAGGCCGTCGATGGCGACGCCGAGGTCGTCGAGCGTCGCCACCTCGGACCACCCCGCCGCTGCGGCGGCGACCGAGGTCACGACCACCGCCACCACGAGACCGAGCGAGCCGACCGGCGTGCGATCGAACAGCAGGATGAGCCCGATGGTGGCCAGTCCCACCGCCACGCTCTGCCAGTGCAGCTCGCCCGGCGACAGGAACGTGTCCAACGCCCGCGCCACGCGATTGGCGCCCTCGGCGGCGTAGCCGGTGAGGTTGGTGAGCTGGCCGAGCACGATGTTCACGCCGACGGCGTTGATGAACCCCACCATCACCGCGTTGGACACGAAGCGCAGGACCGCGCCCAGCCGCAGCAGGCCCGCCGTCAGCATCACCGCGCCGGTGAGCACGGACAGCGTGAACAGCGACCGGGCGGGATCCGACGAGTCGTGCACCGCCGAGACGTCGGCGATCACCATGGCCATGGCGCCGGTGCCCTGCACGACCATGAAGGTCGACGAGGTCGCCAGGGCGCCGGCGACGGTGCCCACCAGGTAGGCGTACAGCCCCGACAGCGGGTTCACCCCGGCCAGCAACCCCGTGGCCAGCCCGTCGGGGACGCTCTGCACGCCGAGCACCAGGCCGGCGACACCGTCCTCGCGCAGGGTGCGGCGACGCAGTCGGAAGCGGCCCGTGCCGCTCACCTCGCGCCGCCGATGCGAACGCAGCCATCGTACGGGGGCGCCTCGACCATGTGGCGAGGATGCTACGCCGCCCCGTCGACGGCGAGTCGGCGCGAGGCGACCGGTGCACGACCAGCCACCGACCACCGCCGGAGGCTCTCGGCCGCACGGGGTCTACGGTGGACATCGACACACGCACGCACGAGGAGGGTGACCCGTGGGCTTCTACCGAGAACACGTCCTGCCCCGTCTCGTCGATCGTGCCTGTGGCACCGGCGAGCTGCGGCGTTGGCGCAGGCAGGTGACGGCCGGGCTGTCGGGGACCGTCGTCGAGATCGGGTTCGGCTCGGGGCTGAACATGCCCGCCTACCCGCCCGAGGTGCACCTCGTCTACGCCGTCGAACCGGCCATGACGGCACGACGCCTGGCCGAGGAGCGCATCGCCGAGTCCCACGTCCACGTCGAGCACATCGGCCTGCAGGGCGAGTCCATCCCCCTCGACGACGCCAGCTGCGACGGTGCGCTGTCGACCTTCACCCTGTGCACCATCCCCGGCGTCGAGGCGGCGCTGGCCGAGGTCCGGCGCGTGCTCCGCCCCGGCGGCCGCTTCCACTTCCTCGAGCACGGCCTGTCACCCGATGCGTCGGTCGCCTCGTGGCAGCGACGCCTCGAGCCAGCCCAGAAGCTGCTGGCCGACGGCTGCCACCTGACCCGCAACCCCGGCGACCTGGTCCGCGCCGCCGGGTTCGAGATCGAGCGCCTGGAGTCGCGCTACGCACAAGGCCCGAAGCCGTGGACGTTCCTGACCGAGGGCGCGGCGATCAACCCGGGTTGACGACCGCACCGGCCGGTCGCGGTCAGCGCACGCGGGCCGCTCCCGACGTGCGCCCGTTTCGACCACCCCGACCCGCCTACGGTGGCGGCCACGGCGGCGAGTACGGCCGCTCGATCGATCCCGTGGCAGCGACCGAGCCCGACGCTCGGACCCGCCGCCGGACACACGAAGCACTGCTCCGGCAAAGGACGACGTTGTGGACAGGAAGACCCGGGACCTGAACAGGCGAGTCGCAGCGGGCGTGCTGTGCGTGGTGGCACTTGCCGCCGCCATGGCCGGCTGCTCGGGATCCGACGACGATGCCGCGCAGAGCACCACGTCACAGAGCCCTCCGGCCGACGTGGACCGCGTCCTGACCATCGGCGACGGCGAGGCGGTGGCGACCCTCGACCCCCGCTTCCAGTCCTACAACGTGGAGATGGTCGAGGTCACCGGCGGTCAGTTCTGGGCCCCCTACGACGCGGGTGACGCCAGGATCGTGCGCGAGCCCATCGACCTGGGTTCGGAGCGGCTCCGCAACCTGGCCCGGGGTCTGGGGCCGGCCTACATCCGGGTGAGCGGCACCTGGGCCAACTCGACCTTCTTCGACGTCGACGGGACCTCCGGCGGGGTGCCGCCCCAGGGGTTCGGGGGCGTGCTCACCACCGACCAGTGGAAGGGCGTCGGAGCGTTCGCCGACGCCGTCGACGGTGAGATCGTCACCTCGTTCGCGTCGAACACCGGCGTGCGCGACGCCCAGGGCGTGTGGCTCGACGACCAGGCCCGGGCGGTGCTGCAGTTCAGCCTCGACAACGACGTCCCGGTGGTCGCGGCGGAGTTCTACAACGAGCCCAGCCTCAACATCGGCGTGCCGGCCGGCTACGACGCGGCCTCCTTCGCCCGCGACTTCGCCGTCTTCGAGGCGATGGTGGACGAGGTGATGCCCGACCTGGACATCGTGGGACCGGGCGCGGTCGAGGACGTCACCCCCCTGGTGTTCGACCCGCCGCCGATCGCGGCGACCGACCTGCTCGACGCGGTCGGCTCCTCGTTCGACGTGTTCAGCTACCACTTCTACCCGAAGGTCTCGGAGCGGTGCGGCTCGACCGAAGGGCCCGAGATCGCGCTGACCCAGGAGTTCCTGACCCGGGTCGAGGCCGACCAGGCGTACTACGAGGGCCTGCGCGACACGTACATCCCCGACGCCCCCATGTGGGTGACCGAGACCGCCCAGGCCGGGTGCGGTGGCGACCGGTGGGCGGCGACGTACCTCGACGTCATCCGCTACGTCGACGAGCTCGGCCGGCTGGCCGACGGTGACGGCGACGTCGTGTTCCACAACACCCTGGCCGCGAGCGACTACGGCCTCATCGACGAGGAGGGCTTCGAACCCCGACCCGACTACTGGGCCGCGGTCCTGTGGGCCCGGCTCATGGGCCCCACCGTGCTCGTCGTCGAGGACGACGCCGGCACCCCCGACCTCTCGGTGTACGCCCACTGCACGGCGAACGCCGGGGAACCGAGCGTGACCTACGCGGTCGTCAACTCCTCGGCCACCGAGGGGCGCACCGTGGCGACGTCTTCCGGTGGCGCAACCGTGTACCTGCTGACCGGCGAGTCGCTCGAGGGTGAGACCATCTCGCTGAACGGCACGGTGCTCGTCGCCGCCGAGGACGGAACCCTGCCTCCGATCGAGGGCGAGGTCACCACCGGTGCCGTGACGGTGCCTCCGGCGAGCGTGGCCTTCGTGGTCGAACCCACCGACGCCCCGGCCTGCGCCTGAACGGCGAGCACTGCGCCGACCCGCTCCCGAAGCCGCGACCGGCGCCGATCGCCGTTGGGCCGACCGACCGCAAGGAGGATCCGATGAGCGACCATCCCGTGCCCGCCCTGGCCGCTGCGCTCCTGGACGCCCACGAACGGGTCCGACCCGACGTCGAGGGGCGTGGCCCCATCGAAGCCGCGCGCGCGACCGAGTTCGTGCTCGCCGCGTACGACCTCGCCACCGAGCTGTGGTTCCAGAAGGGGGATCCGGCGGCCCCGGTGGCGCAAGTACGGCGGCGACAACCCCACCACCACCTACCTCAGCGCTCCCGTCCATCCGATGCACAGCTACCGGCTGCAGGGCGAGATCGGCGACGCCGTCTACGCCGGGGTGCAGCTCTACACGAGGGGACCCGGCTACAACGCGCCCTCGGCGAACCTCTCCGACACCGACCTCGTCGGCGCCGACGGCCGTGTCGACGCCGCCATCGGCGGCGACGCACCGGGTGACGGACGGCCCTGGCTCCCGCTGGCGGCCGATGACTACCTCGTCATGGTCCGCATCTACCACCGCACCCCGCCGCACACGGTCCCGTCGTTCACGATCGAGCGGACCGACCCGACGCCGGCGACCCCGAGGTCGACGACCGAGCGGGCCGCCACCGCCGAGCGGTTCTTCCGCGACGAGATCCTCTCGACCCTGGCCGTCGCCGAGGCGCTGCGCGCCGCCGGGGTCAACGCCTACCCACCCGCCGACGCGCCGGTGCACCTGCCCCGCTTCACCGGCGCGCTGTTCCCGACGCTCGACAACGCCTACGACGGGTTCTTCGTCGACCTCCAGCCGGGCCGAGCGCTGCGGCTGCGCGGTCGCCCTCCCGTGGCGCGCTACGTCTCGTTCGTCTTCTACGACCGCTGGTTCAACACCCCGGACTTCCCCACCCACCGCTGCTACCGCACCCTCGACGAGCTCGAGCTCCACGCCGACGGCACGTACGAACTGGTCCTGGCACCGGACGACCCCGGTCACACGAACTGGCTCGACACCGGCGGCCTGCACCAGGGGATCTTCGCCATCCGCTGCCTGCTCCCCGAGCGACGCCGCCTCCCCGAGGTCGAGGTGATCGACGGCTCGCAGGTCCGGCAACCGTGACCGGATCGGCTTCGGCTTCGGCCACCGACGCAGGCGGGGTCAGCTCTCGAGGTCGGCGTCGTCGGGTACGGGAAGGCGGTCGTGGCGGGGGTGGGTCTCGTACATGCGCACGGCCACCACGACGCCCGACGCCGCGGTGAGCACGGCGACGGCCCAGATGGCGACACGGATGTCGAAGGCGTCGGCGAGCAGCCCGGCCAGCAGCGCCCCGACGGCGAAGCCGCTGTCGCGCCACAGCCGGTAGATGCCCACGGACCGGGCCCGCCAGGACGGGTGGGCGACGTCACCGATGGCAGCCAGCAGCGTGGGGTACACCATGGCGGTGCCGGCGCCGATCAGCACCGACGCCAGCGCCCAGGGACCGAACCCGTCGGCGACCGCGAACAGGCCGAGCGCAGCGGCCTGCACGAGCATGCCGCCGGCGATGAGCGGCTTGCGGCCGATCCGGTCGGACAGGGCACCGGTGACGAGCTGGCCCAGTCCCCACACCGCCGGATAGAGCGCGGCGAGCACGCCGATCCGGGCCACCGACAACCCCGCGGCGGCGAAGTACAGCGGCAGCAGGCCCCAGGCGAGGCCGTCGTTGAGGTTGTTGACCAGTCCGGCCTGCGACGCGGACGACAGGGCCTTCTCGGTGAAAGAGGTGAGCCGGAAGACCTCGCCGGTGGAGAGCCCGCCGCGGAGGTGCTCGGCACCGACGACGTGGGTGGCGGCCTCGTGGAGGGCGTGGCCGTGGGTCTCGCGCACGAACACCGTGGAGAGGCCCAGGCCGAGCGCGGCGTAGATCACTCCGAGGTAGAAGGGCTCCGGGCGTAGCCCGTACCGGGAGGCGATGACCCCGGTGGCCAGGGCGGTGAGCGCGACGGCGCCGTAGCCGGCGGCCTCGTTGAACCCCATGGCCAGACCCCGCTTGGCGGGGCCGACGAGGTCGATCTTCATGACCACCGTGGTGGACCAGGTGAGCCCCTGGTTCACGCCGAGCAGCACGTTGGCGAAGATCACCCATCCCCAGGTCGGCGCCCACATGAGCAGCAGCGGAACCGGGACGCCGACGAGCCAACCGGCGACCAGCACCGGCTTGCGGCCGTAGCGGTCCGACAGGGTGCCGGCGAAGAAGTTGGTGACGGCCTTCACGACGCCGAAGGCGGCGATGAAGGTGAGCGTGGCGGAGAAGGCGGTGAGACCGAACACGTCGGTGGCCAGCAGCGGCAGGACGGTGCGTTCCTGTCCGATCATCCCGCCGACGAGGGCGTTGACCCCGACCAGCAACAGGAACTGGGAGAGGTTCTCCCGCAGGCCCAGCCGTAACGGACGCCCTGCGCCGTCGACCGCCGGAACCGACACGACCACCTCCCGAGACGACACTCAAATCGTGGCTTGAATATAGGCGCGCCGGCGGAAACGTTCAAGTGCTAGTTTGAACGTGTGGGCGATGCGCGACGTCGACGGGCCAAGGACGAGCTGTTCGAGGCCTACGCGTCGGTGGCCCGGGCGCTGGGCAACGGGCACCGGGCCGAGATCGTCGACGTCCTCGCCCAGGGCGAGCGATCCGTGGAGGAGATCGCGTCGGAGATCGGCCAGAGCATGGCCAACACTTCCCACCACCTCCGCGCTCTGGCCGCAGCCGGCCTGCTGCAGACCCGACGCCACGGCAAGCACGTCATCTACCGGTTGACCAGCGAACGGGTGGCCGAGGCGTGGGCCGCGCTGCGCGACGTGGCAGCCACGCACGTCACCGACATCGACCTGCTCACCGACGCCTACCTGGGTGACCGCGACGAGATCGAGGCGGTCACCCCGGACCAGCTCGCCGAGCGGCTCGAGCGGGGGCGGGCGGTGGTCATCGACGTGCGCCCCGCCGTCGAGTACGCGGCAGGGCACATCGCCGGTGCCCGCTCGGTTCCCCTCGACGAGCTCGCGGACGCCGTCCACGCGCTGCCCCGTAGCCGCGAGATCATCGCCTACTGCCGCGGCCCCTACTGCGTCTACGCCGACGACGCCGTGCGGCTGCTTCGCCGACACGGCTTCCGCGCCCGTCGGCTCGACACCGGCTTCCCCGAATGGGCCCGAGCCGAGCGCCCCGTCCAGACCGACGGCCGTGCGAACAACCGGTAGGGCCGCGCCGATCACCAGCTCACCGCGCAACGAGGGTTCGCCGTCGAGGTCGAGACGCAACGCGGACGCACGAGGCGCACCATTTCGGTGGTCGGTCCCCCTCCTCCCCCGAAATCGGGTCCTCACAGGTCGGCTTCCGGCGTCGGATCGACCGATTTCGAGCCGGGTGCAGCGGCGTCCGTCCACCTGCGGTGGGGCAGCGCCCTGTCACCGTCCGGGGAGCGAGGCAACGGGCGCTGTGCCAAGGTGGCGGTCCATGTCCGACGAGACACCCGAGCTGCTGGCGGGCGGCAACCCCCGCATCCCCAAGGGCGAAGGGGACGCCCCGGTGCAGGCCTACCTCGACGCCATGCCGGGCTGGAAGCAGGACGTCGGCCGACGTCTGGACCGTCTCGTGATGGCCACCGTCCCGGATGTGCAGAAGGCGGTGAAGTGGAACACGCCGTTCTACGGCGTCGCGGGCGGGGGATGGTTCCTCGCCTTCCACTGCTACCCCCGCTACGTGAAGGTCACGTTCTTCCGGGGGACCTCGCTGGATCCCGTCCCCCCGGGGCCGTCGAAGACCGCCGAGACCCGGTATCTGGACATCCGAGAGGACGGGCCCTTCGACGAGGACCAGTTCGTGTCGTGGGTGGAGCAGGCCAGCCGGCTCCCCGGCGAGCGCCTCTGACCGCCGTCGGACGACGCGACGCCGGACGACGCGACGCTCGACCGGAACGGCTCAGCCGTTTTCGGCCGCGATCTGGATCAGGTTGCCGCAGGTGTCGTCGAGCACAGCGGTGGTCACCGGCCCCAGGTCGGTCGGCTGCTGGGTGAACCGCACGCCGAGGCCGACCAGGCGCTCGTACTCGGCCGCCACGTCCGCCACGGCGAAGGAGGTGAACGGGATGCCGTCGGCCACCAGCGCCTGCTTGAAGGGTCGTGCCGCGGGGTGCGCGTCGGGTTCGAGCGACAGCGCGGTGCCGCCGGGGTCCTCGGGCGACACGACGGTGATCCAGGCGTACGGGCCGAGTGGGATCTCGTGCTTCTTCACGAAGCCGAGCACCTCGGTGTAGAAGCGCAGCGCCTTTGCCTGGTCGTCGACCAGGACGCTCACGATGTTGATCTTCACGGGTCGCCCTCCTCGAGGGCCGGGATCGGCCGGCACCGTGCAGTCTGGCCCGGCAGGGGCCTCGCCGCGAGCCACGCGGGATGGCGGTCGTGCGGGCACCGCAGCGCGCCCAGGTCCTGGGCGGCCACGGCGGCGACGAGCGATGATGACCGGTGCGGGGATGCCCGAGGAACGACCCACGCCGCGACAGGGAGCTGTGATGACCGACGACGGACCACGACCCGATCCCGCCGAGTCACCGCTGGTCCGGGCGGTGATGAACCTCGCCGCG
>JALOLF010000222.1 GCA_025456085.1 Acidimicrobiales bacterium | reverse complement strand
ACCGACCGGGCCGGCATGTTGATGCCCAGGGCGAGCGTCTCCGTGGCGAACACGACCCGGATCAATCCGGCCGCGAAGCACTCCTCCACCGCTTCCTTGAAGGGGGGCACCATGCCGGCATGGTGGGCTGCGATCCCGGCCTCGAGGCCGGCGAGCCACTGGTCGTAGCCGAGCACGTCGAGGTCGCCGTCGCTGAGCGCGGCGGTGTGGCGCTCGGCGATGGCCCGAATGCGGCCCGCGTCGCCCGCCGCGGTGAGGCGCAGACCGGCCCGGGCCACGGCGAGGGCGGCGTCGTCGCACGCCGCCCGGCTGAAGATGAAGTAGATGGCCGGCAGCAGGTCGCGCTCGGCGAGCAGCTCCACCACCTCCACCCGTCGGGGTGTGGCGAAGCGGCGTCGGCGCCGTCCCCGCACCACCAGGGTGGGGTCCACGTCGAAGCGCTCCCCCAGCGGGTTGGGGTGACCCTCCACCAGGGTCGGGATCAGCACCAGCTCCTCGCTCGTGCGATCGTCCACCAGGTAGAGGTGATCCAGCTCGACCGGACGCTCGGTCTCGATGACCGCGGAGGTGGGGCCGCGCACGGTGGTGATCCACTCGGCCAGCTCGGTGGCGTTGGACACCGTGGCCGACAGGCACACCAGGCGCACCTCGGGGGGCAGGTGGATCATGACCTCCTCCCACACCGGGCCCCGGTAGGCGTCCTGGAGGTAGTGGACCTCGTCGAGCACCACGTAGCGCAGGCCTGCCAGCGCGCCCGACCGGGCGTAGATCATGTTGCGGAGCACCTCGGTGGTCATCACCACCACCGGTGCGTCGCCGTTGATGCTGTTGTCGCCGGTGAGCAGACCCACCGCCGAGGACCCGTGCCGGGACACGAGGTCGTGGTACTTCTGGTTCGAGAGCGCCTTGATGGGGGTCGTGTAGAAGGTCTTGCCGCCCTCGCGCAGCGCTCGGGCCACGGCGTGCTCGGCCACCACCGTCTTGCCCGCACCCGTCGGTGCAGCCACCAGCACCGACTCGCCACGGTCGAGGCTGTCGATGGCCTGCTGCTGGAACGGGTCGAGCAGGAACCCCCACCCGGTGGCCGGGGCGGCGTCGCCGTCGCTCACCGGCTCAGGCTACGCCGCGGGCGGCGGGTTCCCCGCCCTCGCGGCCTTCGCCTCACCACGTCGACGGAGGCGCAGCACGAGGACCCCGACGCCGATGGCCACGAAGTAGAGCACGTACATCGGGACGGCCAGGGCCAGCATCGAGATGGGGTCGCCCGACGGGGTGATGACCGCGGCGATCACCACGATCACCACCGTCACCTGGCGCCACCAGCCCAGGAGCTGGCGGGGGCGCAGCACCCCGATGAGCTGCAGCGCCACCAGCAGGACGGGGAACTCCATGCCGATGCCGAAGGCCAGCATCATGTAGGTCACGAAGTTCACGTACTTGCCCGGCGAAGAGCGCACGTCGACCGGTGCGCCCGCCACGCTGATCAGGAAGTTCAGCGCCGGCTCGAGGGTGTAGTAGGCGATGCTGGCGCCGAGGAAGAACAACAGCAGCGACGACGCCACGAAGGGCACGGCGTAGCGCTTCTCCTGCGGGTACAGCGCCGGCGTGACGAAGCGCCACACCTGCCACAGGATGATCGGCATGGCCAGGGCGATGCCGAGGTAGCCGGACACCTTGAGCCGGGTCGTGAAGGGCTCCAGGATGTCGGTGGTGAGCAGCAGCTCGTTGTTCTTGTTGAGGTTCTCGTAGGGCACCAGGATGATCTCGAGGAACTGCGGGTAGAGGAACCAGCCCACGATGGCGCCGACCATCACGGCCACGATCACCTTCATGAGCCGGCTGCGCAGCTCCGCCAGGTGCTCGAACAGGGTCATGTGACCCTCGGGTGGGGGCGCCGTCCCGGCGTCGCGCTCGTCGCTCATCGGGTCGAGGTCAGCTGAAGGAACCGGACGGCCCTTCGAAGGTCGGCCCGGGCGGTGGGGTGCCACCCGCGTCGCCGCCCGCGGAGCCCGGCGGCAGCGCCTCCGGCACGGCCGGTCGCACCACCGGCGGGTTCGAGGCCGACACGGTCGTGGATGACGGCTTGGCGGTGCCCGAGCCGGGCTTGGAGGTGTCCAGGTCCTGCATGGCCGAGCGCATCTCCTGCTGGAAGCTCTGCGACATGCGACGGAACTGGCCCATGTGCTTGCCGACCTCGCGGGCGGCACCGGGCAGGCGATCGGGCCCCAGCACGAGCAACGCGATGAGCAGGATGACCAGGATCTCCCCACCGCCGACGTTGAACACGGCCGGGAGTCTAGATGCTGCGCGGCGCGGGCACGGCGTCATCGGCGACGTCGAGCGTCTCGGCCGTGCGCGCCGTCTGTGCATCGAGGGCCCGCTGCGAGGCGCGGACGTGCTCCCACCCGCGCCGCTCCGCGTCGAGCGCGAGGCCGGCCCGCCGTAGCCGTCGAGCGCTGAGCTGCGCCGCCAGCGCGGCGAGCCACAGCACGGCCAGGGCCAGGATCCACCAGGGACTCACGGGCCGAGGCTACCGCCGGGCGCCTGGTCGGGGCCGTCAGCGGCGCAGCTCGACGAGCGCTTCGGCCAGGCGATCGTCGTCGTGGAGCAGCTCGTGGAACTCGAGCAGCTCGTCGTGGGTGATCGGTGCCCCGAAGCCGCGCGGCTCGGACAGCTCCAGCGGCGGGCTCCAGGTGGAGTAGGCCACGCCGGACGCGACCAGCAGGTCGACCGTGCGGGGCTCCGCCGGCTTCACGACGGTCATCTCGCAGTGGGGGCAACGGAAGGAGTAGGTGCCCTGGTTGTCGATCGTGCAGACTCGCACCTGGACGTCCGACGTGGTCAGCTCGACGTCCCCGCAGTCGTAGCAACTCGCCCGGATGGTCGCCATGCCAACCCCTCCTGCCTTGTCTAGGAGGGGTGTCGGCACCCCGACCGGGGCCCTTGAGGGGCTCGGCGTGGGCCGATCGGACCATTTCCCCGCTCCTGCGCGCGCCTGGCGCGATCGACGGACACGGGGAGTGACGGGCGTGCGCCGGGCATCCGTTCGGTGCATCGAGGATGACAGGATGACCGTCGTGCCGCCCCGCCTGCCCCCGTTGCGCCACCCCGCCATCGGCTTCGCCCACCGCGGCGCGCGGGCCCATGCCCCCGACAACACGCTGGAGTCCTTCACGCTGGCGCTGCGGCTCGGGGCCACCGGGCTCGAGGCGGACGTCTGGCTCAGCGCGGACGGCAAGGCCGTGCTCGACCACGACGGCGTCGTGGGCGGGCGGCTGCGACGCCGGCCGATCGCCGCGCTGGCCCGGGCCGAGCTGCCCGACCACGTGCCGGCGTTGGGCGACCTGTACGCCACCTGCGGCACGGACTTCGAGCTGTCGCTGGACCTCAAGGACCCCGCCGCGGCGGCGGAGGTGATCGCGCTGGCCCGCGACGTGGACGCCGAGGAGCGGCTCTGGCTGTGCAGCAACGACTGGCGGATGCTGGCCTCGTGCCGGGCCCTGTCGTCGCGGGTGCGCCTCGTGGCCTCGGACCGGCTGCGCAACCTGAGCGAGGGTCTGGAGCGCCGGGCGGCTGCTCTCAGCGACGCCGGCCTCGACGCCCTCAGCCTCCACCACAGCGACTGGTCCGGCGGTCTCGTCGCCATGGCCCACCGCTTCGGGCTGTTCGCCCTGGCGTGGGACGCCCAGTTCGAGCGCACCCTGGACGCCGTGCTCGACGCCGGCATCGACGGCGTCTACTGCGACGACGTGGAGCGGATGATGGAGGCCATCGCCCGCTTCGGCTGAGCGCCCCCTACAGCCAGGTGATGCGGCCCGGGGGCCAGATGATCACGAAGGCCCGCCCCACGATGTCGTCCTCGGGGATGGGGCCGACCTGGACGTAGCGGCTGTCCTGGGAGTTGGTGCGGTTGTCGCCCATCACGAACACGTGGTCCTCGGGCACCGTGCACGGGCTCTGGCGGGTGCAGGTGACGCCGTCGGACGACGAGGTGATCGTGCCCTCGGGCAGATAGGGCTCGTCGAGGGCCTGGCCGTCGATGTAGACGGTGTTGTTCTCGATGACGATCTGCTCGTTCTCGAGGCCCACGACCCGCTTGATGAGGTCCTTCACGTCCGACCCGCCGGCACCCTCGGGCCGTTCGAACACCACGATGTCGCCCCGGTTCACGTCGTGGAGGCGGTAGCTGAGCTTGTTCACCAGCACCCGGTCGTTCTTCTCGAGCGTCGGCACCATGGATTCCGAGGGGATGTAGAAGGCCTGGATCACGAACATGCGGATCACGGTGGCCACCAGCACCGCCCCCACGATGACGACCACCCACTCGATCGCCGACCGCATCCCGGAGTGGCGGGAGGTGCGGTCGG
>JALOLF010000116.1 GCA_025456085.1 Acidimicrobiales bacterium | reverse complement strand
TGATCGTGGTCTGCACCGGGGGCGGCACGGTTGCCTGGGTGGTCGGAGGAGGCTGCGTCGTGACGGGCGCCTGGGTGGTGTCCGGGGCGGCGGTCGTCTCGGTGGACGCGGGCGCCTCCGTGCTGGTGGTCGTCGAGCTCCTGTCCGGTCCGTCGTCGTCCTCGTCGTCGGACCCGTTCCCGGCGTCCCCGTTCTCATCCGCCTCGTCGTCGGTCGTGTCGTCCCGATCCACGGCAGCCGTCTCGACGTCGTCGCCGCCACCGTCTCCGCCGCCGCCCGACAACAACAGGAAGCCGCCGACGAGCCCGATCACCAGGACCACCGCAGCCGCGGCGATCCAGATCCCGCGACCGCCGCCCTTCGATCCCGATGGTGGTACGCCGGCGGGAGCGACAGGAGGTGGGGCACCGACGGGGGTCGGTGGCGGTGGCATGACCGGCGCCGCTGCCGGCATGGCCGCCGTGGGCATCTCCTCGTAACCGGCGGCCGTACCCATCACCGGGTCGGCCACCCCGAAGCTGCCCTCGGGGGTCGGCGGCAGCGGTTCCACCACCGACGGATCGGCGTACAGCGTCGCCGCCGGCTGGGTCGCGTCCTGCGCAGCGGCCACCCCGGCGACACCCGCGACACCCGCCGCGGCCACGCCACCCGCGAGCGCCGCACCGAGGTGGTCGTGCTCCGCGCCGGCCGGCTCCTGCTCCGCGCCGGCCGGCTCCTGCTCCGCGTAGCCCTGCTCCGCGTAGCCCTGCTGGGGATACTGACCGTCCGCGTAACCCTGCTCCGCGTAACCCTGCTCCGCGTAACCCTGCTCCGCGTAACCCTGCTCCGCGTAACCCTGCTCCGCGTAGCCCTGCTCCGCGTAACCCTGCTCCGCGTAACCCTGCTCCGCGTAACCCTGCTCCGCGTAACCCTGCTGCGGATACTGACCGTCCGCGTAGCCCTGCTCCGCGTAACCCTGCTGCGGATACTGACCGTCCGCGTAGCCCTGCTCGGCGTAGCTCTGGTCGGACACCGCCGCACCGGCGGCGACCGCCCCGCCAACGGCGCCCGCTCCGGCGACGCCCGAGGCATCGCCCGCCCCGTCGTCGACCGCCTCCTGCCCCACGGGCGTGCCGCACTCGCCGCAGAAGGCTGCGTCGGGGAACAGCGCTGAGCCGCAGGCGGCGCAGGCTCCTCCTTCGCTCGCAGGAGCCTCGTCAGCCGCCGCGGCGCCTTGGTCGACCTGCTCGGGCTCATCGCCGCCCGGGCGCCCGAGGGAGAAAAGGGTCTTGGGTGGCTTGGTGAGCCTGCTGTCGTTCACGTCGCTCATCGCCCTGCCACCATCACCTCTCCGTCGACGGGGTACGGGAACCAGGTCCGGCCCGGTGCGCCCAGCGCGCATTCTTGCCCGAATCTCCGGCCGCAGGTGTCACCCCGGGCCCCTTCCTTTCGGCAGATCGCTCCCTGCTGTTGAGCCATACGGCCCATGTCGTCGCCCGGGAGTGGTCCCTGCGACCTAATCACGGTAGGCCAGCTCCTCGGTCACGAGCTGCACGACGAGCGCGTCGAGGGACAGCACCGAGTAGTCGTCGACCTGGTGGGGCGTGCTGTCGCCGGGCGTCCGGCCGTCGGCGCCGTAGGTCAGGAACACGAACCGACCCGTCGTGATCTGCGCCAGCTGACGGAACACGTACTCGCCCTGGGCGTCGAGGCCGCTCGACGCGACGGGCAGGATCTTGATGCCCGCCGCAGCCGCGTCGATGACCGACTCGCTGTAGCGGGGACCGTCGTAGTCGAGGTGTGGTGGGGCGTCCGCCACCAGGAACACCAGCTTCACCGTGTCCGCACCCCGCCAACCGGGCGCGGTCAGCGCATCGGCGAGGCCCGCGGCGAGGTCCTCGGGGTCGTCTCCTCCGGCGTCGGCCTGGACCTCGGCGAGCGACGAGGCGAAGGCCGCGAGGTCGCCGGTGAAGGGCACCGTGCGGGTGACGAACTCCTCGCCGCGATCCCGGTAGACGGTCAGGCCGTAGCGCACGTCGGGCACGCTCGGCAACGCCGCGATCTGCTCCGCGACGCTCGACAGGTTCGCCTTCAACCGGTCGATCTCGTCGCTCATGCTGCCGGTGGCGTCGATCAGGAACAGCACGTCGAGGCTGGTCGCCAGATCCGCCTGGGACACCTCGAGCACGATCTGGTACTCCCGTTGCTCCGGCGTGAGCCGCACCTCGGTGGTGGTGTCACCGAGTCGGACCACGGCGCCGTACACCGGTCGATCCTGCGTGTCGGGGTCGGCCGCCGTCGGCGCATGGAACAGGGCTCTGCCGTCGGCGTAGGTGCGCAGGCGGGCCACCGTCGCCCCCGCGGCGTCCCGGACCTCGATCTCGGCGCCGAGCACCGGCCGACCGGCGGCATCGACCACGCTCAGCACCTGACGACCCTCGACCTCGATGCGCTCGACGGGGATGCCGGTCGTGTCGAACCACTGGCGGTAGCGGAGGTAGTCGTCCCAGCGAGCGTTGTCGTCGACGCTACCGGCCCGCAACGACGTGTCGGCTTCGGCGGACGACCCGGGCGCCGTGGTCGTCGGCGCAGCCGCGCTGGCGTCGAGGCTCTCGGCGCCCTCGGCGGAGCGGCCCTCCGCCGGGGTCGACACCTCGTCGCACCGTCCGTCGGGGCAGCCCGCAGCAGACCTGCCGCTGTCCCCGGACGCGTCGATCGCCACCGCCGGCTCCCCGGCGCGGTCCTCGTCGCCCGACCCACCGCACGCCGACACCACCAGGGCGAGGGCCACGACGAGGACGGTCACGAGCCGCCCACGGGCTCGGCGTGTCGAAGCTGTCGGGCGCAAGGCGTGCTGTCGTCGCATCGGTCCTCCCTCGAACGGGTCGACCGTTGGACGTGGCGGCGCGCCCGGCCGGTTCCCGGGACCGCGACGGCAACGTCGCCGACCCGGATCCCCGCAGGGTCAGCGAGCGGTGACGGGCGTGGCGCTCAGGCCGGCGCGGCGTCGGCCGACGGGTCCCACGCCGACAGATCGGCCAGGCGAGGATCGTTGGAGAAGACCTCCACGAGCGGCTGGTCGAGCTGCAGTCGCCGGACGAGGCGACGCACGATGAGCTCCTCGTTCCACAGCACGAGGGTGACGACGACGCCCGACTCCCCGGCGCGGGCCGTGCGCCCCGAGCGGTGCAGGTAGGACTTCGGGTCGTCCGGCGGGTCGTAGTGCACGACCACGTCGACGTCGTCGACGTGGATGCCCCGGGCAGCGACATCGGTGGCGATCAGCAGCGGCAGCTCGCCCGACGAGAACCGCTGCAGCGCCTTCTCCCGGTCGCGCTGGGCGAGGTCGCCGTGGATGGCCGCGGCGTCGACGCCCTCCTGGCGCAGCTTGGCCGCCAGCTGATCGGCCGCCCGCTTGGTGTTGGTGAAGACCATGGTGCGCGACACGTGGCGGGAGATGGCGGCCACCACCTTCACCTTGTCCATCTCGTGCACGAGCAGGAAGCGGTGCTCCATCTGCTCCACGGTCTGACCCTGCGAGGCGACCTCGTGCATGGCCGGGTCGTGCTGGTACCGGTGGATGAGGCCGTCGACGGCACCGTCCAGGGTCGCCGAGAAGAGCAGCGTCTGGTGCTTGTCGGTGACCTGGCGCAGGATCCACTCGACCTGGGGCATGAAGCCCATGTCGGCCATGCGATCCGCCTCGTCGAGCACCACCAGCTCCAGGTCGGCCATCGACACCTCGTTGCGGTCGATCAGGTCGATCAGACGGCCCGGCGTGGCCACGACGGCGTCGACACCCCTGCCGATGGCCTTGATCTGCTTCTCCATGCTGGCGCCGCCGTAGATGGCGACGAGGCGGCGGTCACGCAGCGTGGCCAGCGGTGCCAGCTCGTCGTGGACCTGCAGGGCGAGCTCGCGGGTCGGCACCAGCACCAGGGCTCGGGGCCGTCCGGGGTCGGCCCGCTCGATGCGCTCGACCAGCGGGAGCCCGAAGGCGAGCGTCTTGCCGGAGCCGGTCTTGGCCTTGCCGCACACGTCACGGCCGGCCAGGGCGTCGGGGATGGTCAGGGTCTGGATGGGAAAGGGTCGGGTGATCCCCTGGTCGGCCAGATGTCTGACCAGATCGGGGGACACCCCGAGCGCCTCGAAGGTCGTCTCGGTCATGCCGGTGCGCAAGGGCTCCTGTGGTGGGGGATGGTCCACCCTAAGCTGCGGCCGTCGGTTGGGCGCAGTCGGCCCACGGACGGGGGCAGAGGGGGAACGATGGCCGACCACACGGTAGCGGTAGCGCACCATCTCGACCGCATCGCCGACCGCGGCTACACGATCGTGGAGAACGCCATCGACACCGACCTGCTCGACGGCCTGCTCGAGGACCTCGACCGCCTGGAGCTCGAGCTCGGCATCGAACCGTGCACCAACCGCTTCGAGGGACACCGGACCTGGCGGATCTACAACCTGCTCGCCCACGGCGAGCGCTTCCGACAGATCCCCGTGCACCCCGCCGTGCTGCCCGTCGTCGAAGGGGTGCTCGACCGGGGCTGCCTGGTGTCCTCGCTGTCCTCGATCGCCATCGGACCGGGCGAGCGGGCCCAGCCGCTGCACGCCGACGACCAGCTCATCCCGCTGCCCAAGCCCCACCCCGCCGTGGTGTGCAACACCATGTGGGCGCTGACCGAGTTCACCGAGGCCAACGGCGCCACGCGCGTGGTGCCCGGGTCACACCGCGCCGACCACGACCCGGACCCCTCCTCCACCATCGCCACCGAACCCACCGAGATGGCTCGGGGCAGCGTCCTGGTCTGGCACGGCAGCCTGTGGCACGGCGGCGGCGCCAACCGCACCGACCGCCGCCGGGTCGGTATCGCCATGAACTACTGCGCCGGCTACCTACGTCAGCAGGAGAACCAGCAGCTCGGCCTGGACCGCGAGCTGGTGGCCACGTTCCCCCGCCGGCTCCAGGAGCTCGTCGGCTACGGCGTGTACCACGGCCTGATCGGCCACATCGACAAGCGCAGTCCCCTCGAGATGCTGGCCCCGTCCACCGAGCACCGCATGGTCTGGGACGCCTGAGCGTCGACCGGTCAGGTGGAGAACGGCCCGCCGGGGCCGTGTGCGACGACGCCGTCGCGGATCCCCCAGCCGTGCCACAATCGTGTTCGCTGGTCGACAGCGGACACGGCGACGACGGCTCGGCGGGGCCGCCAGGGAAGGGCAGGGCAGGTTGGCCGATCGGGGACGAGCGCGATGAGCGACTCCTTCGCCTTGGCCCGCGCCCGACGCGCCCTCGACGAAGCCGGCCTCGACATGCGCGCGCCCCTGACCCGGGCCAGCAGCGTCACGAACGAGGTGTTCCTCTCCGACGACTTCGTGGTGCGGGTGAACCGGCATCCCAACCAGCGCCTCCGCCGGGAGGCCGCGCTGGCGCCGCTGCTCCCTGCCGAGGTGCGCTATCCCCCCATCGTCGCCTACGGCGGCCAGCTCGGCGCAGACTGGCTCGTGGTGCGCCGCATGCCCGGCAACGTGCTGAGCCGGTGCTGGCCGGCCATGACCCCCGACGAGCGACGCGAGGCCGTTCGCCAGCTCGCCTCCATCCTGCGCCACCTCCACCGCTTCGTCCCGCCCGAGGAGCTCGTCGAGATCGACACGCCCCAGCTCCTGAGCCCGACGACGTTCCGGGCCGTCGATCCCCTCCTGGACGCGCTGGACCGCGCCGGCGCCCTCCCCCACGTCGACGCCCGGCTGATCCGGGAGACCCGCGAGCTGGTGCTGAGCACGTGCTCGGTGATCGAGCCCTTCGACGTGCCGACGCTCGTGCACGGCGACCTGCACTTCGAGAACGTGCTGTGGGACGGCTACGCCATCACCGGCCTGCTCGACTTCGAGTGGGCGCGCGCCGGGCCGCCCGACCTCGATCTGGACATCTTCCTGCGCTTCTGCGCCTACCCGTACCTCCACGTCGCCGAGGACTACGAGCACCTGACCCGGGCCGAGGACTACGTCGAGGTCCCGGCGTGGCTGGCCGAGGAGTACCCCGAGCTGTTCGACTTCCCGAACGAGTTCGAGCGGACGCAGATCTACTGCATCGCGTACGACGTGCGGGAGCTCCTGCTGTTCCCCCCGCCGCGACCGCCCCACGAGCTGTCCAAGCACCATCCCCACAACCGCCTGGAGCGGACGTTGCGGGGACGCAGCCATCTGCACCGACTGGCCGGCAACATGACCTTCGACCCCATGGACCTGCACTTCGACGAGCCGGACTACGGCTCCGGTTTCGCGTCCTCCCTCTGATCGCCGGACGACGCGACCTCCGGCGACGGCTCCTCGAGCGACGCGACCTCGGGCATGGGCGCCTCGGGCAAGGCCTCTTCGGGCGACGGCTCCTCGGGTGACCCGTCGAAGCGGTGGCCGTCGAGGTAGGGGACGTCGTCGTCGCCGGGGCGTCGACGCAGCCCCCGCACCGCCAGGAAGATCGCCACCGCCGTGAACGTCACCAGGCTGGTCCAGGTGTTGACCCGCAGGCCGAGGATCTCCGTCGCCTCGTCGATGCGCAGCGACTCGACCAGGAAGCGCCCGATCGCGTAGCCGGCGACGTACAGGGCGAAGATCCGACCGGGCCGCACCACGCGCCTGCGGTCGAGCAGCACGAGCAACCCGGCCAGGGCCAGGTTCCACAACCCCTCGTAGAGGAAGGTGGGGTGGAAGGTGGTCCCCGCCGCCTCCCCCGCCCGCCTGGCGATGTCATCGTCGACCTCCAGCGCCCACGGCAGGTCCGTGGGGCGGCCGAAGATCTCCTGGTTGAACCAGTTGCCGAGCCGTCCGACGGCCTGGGCCACGGGGATGGCCGGGGCCACCGCGTCCAGGCCGACCGGCAGGCGGATGCCGCGTCGGTGCGCGACCCACACCCCCACCAACACCCCGGCGACGAGGCCGCCGGGGATGCCCAGGCCGCCGTTCCACACCTGCAGCATCTCCTCACGCCGGCCCTCGTAGCGGGACCAGTCGGTGAGCAGGTGGTAGACGCGGGCGCCGACGAGACCGGCCGGGACCGCCCACAGGGCGATGGCGACCATGTCCTCGGGATCACCACCCCGAGCGGCCCAGCGGCGACGGGCGATCTCCACCGCGGCCAGCACGCCCAGGGCGATCATGAGCCCGTAGGCCCGAAGGTGCAGCGGACCGAGCACGATCTCGCTGTCGGAGGGGCTCGGTAGGGAGGCGACCAGGGCAGGGACCATTCCCGGCACCCTACCGCCGGGGTCAGCCGGCCAGCTGTGCGGCGCTGAGCTCGTAGAGCGGCGCGTGCCCAGCCGTCACCGGCGCCGCGAGGCCGTGCACCTGGGGCAGGATCTGCTCACAGAAGAAGCGTGCCGTGGTCAGCTTGGCCTGGTTGGCGTCGGCGTCGCCCGTGCCGTCGGCCAGGGCCTGGTGCGCCACGAGCGCCTGCTTGGCCATGAGCCAGCCGGCGGTGACCAGGCTGAACATGCGCAGGTAGGGCGTCGCTCCGGCCAGCGCGTCACGGGGGTCCTGGATGCCGTGGTGCATCATCCAGTTGGTCGTGTCGGCCAACAGCGTCAGCGCCTCGGCCAGGTGCGAGTGCACGCTGGCCAGGTCGTCGCCGGCACGGATGAGCGCCGGGTCGAGCATGGCGATCATGGCCAGGTACTCCTTGATGGCCTCCCCGCCGCGCAGGCCGAGCTTGCGTCCGACCAGATCCATGGCCTGGATGCCGTTGGTGCCCTCGTAGATGGGGGTGATGCGGGCGTCGCGGAAGTGCTGGGCCACGCCCGACTCCTCGATGTAGCCCATGCCGCCCCAGACCTGGATGGCCAGCGAGGTCACCTCCACGCCCATGTCTGTGCACCACCCCTTCGACACCGGGGTGAGGATGTCGGCGAACTCCTTCTTGGCCTCACGGATGACCGGATCGGGGTGGTAGGTGGCGATGTCGATGGCCTCGGCGTTGACGTAGATGATCGCCCGCATGGCCTCGACGAGGGACTTCATCGTGAGCAGCATGCGCCGCACGTCGGGGTGGTCGATGATGGGCGACATCTCCCCGGCGGGCGCACCGGGGGCACGACCCTGGCGGCGCTCCTGGGCGTACTCCAGGGCGTCCTGGTAGGCACGCTCGGCCAGGGCGAGACCCTCGAGGCCCACCGAGAGCCGCGCGTTGTTCATCATCGTGAACATGTAGCGCATGCCCTGGTTCTCCTCGCCGATGAGGTACCCGACGGCACCGTCGCCGTCGCCGTAGGACATCACGCACGTGGGGCTGGCCTTGATGCCCATCTTGTGCTCGATGGACACGCAGTAGGCGTCGTTGCGCGCCCCCGGGGAGCCGTCCTCGTTCAGGAGGTACTTGGGCACGACGAAGCAGGAGATGCCCTTCGTGCCTGCCGGCGCGTCAGGGGTGCGGGCCAGCACCAGGTGCACGATGTTCTCGGCCATGTCGTGGTCGCCGAAGGTGATGAAGATCTTCGTGCCCGTGATGCGGTACGTGCCGTCGTCCTGGCGGACGGCCCGGGTCTTGACCGCGCCGACGTCGGAACCGGCCTGGGGCTCGGTCAGGTTCATGGTGCCGGTCCACTCCCCCGACACCATCTTGCGGACGTAGAGCTCCTTCTGCTCTTCGCTGCCGTGGTGCATGAGCAGGTCGATGGCGCCCTGGGTCAGCAGCGGCGCCATCGAGAAGGCCATGTTCGCCGAGCTGATGACCTCCTGCATGGCGATGCCCATGAGCCACGGGAAGCCACCGCCGCCGTACTCCGTCGGGAAGGGGACCGAACCCCAGCCCGCGTCGACGTACTGCCCGTAGGCCTCCTTGAAGCCCTCCGGCGTGCGCACGCTGTTGGTGGCAGGGTCGTGGACGCTGCCCTGCACGTCGCCGACGCGGTTGAGCGGGGCGATCACCTCGCTCACGAAGCGCCCGTTCTCCTCCAGCACGCCCTTGATGGTCTCGGGGTCGGTGTGGGAGAACGCCTCGAACTGGCACAGCTCGTCGAGATCGACGAGCTGGTCGAGGGTGAAGAAGATGTCTCGCATGGGGGGTCGGTACTCAGCCATCGCCCGTCAGGCTAGGCGCGAGGTGCACCGCCGTCCCAGCCCGCGACCGAGCCGACCTCAGGGCTCGTCGACGTCGGGGAGCCCGGCCTCGTCCGGCCCGACCGGGCCCGCCCCCTCGGGGACCTCCGGCCCCGCGACCACCTCCGGGTCCGCACTCGACGGGGCCGCTGCGACGGGCTCGTCGGAGCCGGCCACCTCCGCCACGACGGCGAAGCGGGACGGCACACCGAGGGGCGTCTCTCCCCCGACCGCCTCGGGGAGGAAGTAGTACCGGCCGCGACCGGCGTCCTTGGCCGAGTACATGGCTCCGTCGGCGTGGGCGACCAGCGCCGCCGGATCGGCGGAGGCGTCCGCGACCACGATCCCGATGGAGACACCGATGTCGACCGTGGTGTCGTCGAGCACGACCGGCTCGCTGATGGCGTCGATGAGCCGGCCGGCGATCGCCTCGAGCATCGCAGGGTCGTCGAAGCCCTCGACGAGGACGGCGAACTCGTCGCCGCCGATGCGGGCTGCGACGTCGGAATCCCGGATGACCGAGTGGATGCGATCCGCCACCTTCACCAGCACTGCGTCGCCGACGTGGTGGCCGAGATCGTCGTTGACCGGCTTGAAGCGGTCCAGATCGAGGTACAGCAGGGCAAGCGAGCCGCCCTGTCGCTGCAGGCGACCGAGGGCGTGGTCGAGGTGGTCCTCGAGGCTGACCCGGTTGGACAGACCGGTCAGGTAGTCGTACGTGGCCAGATGGGTGATACGGCGCTGCGCGTCCTTGAGGTCCGAGATGTCACGGGCCACGAAGGAGATCGACTCCACCCGCCCCGACGGGTTCTGGTGTGCGAGCACCAGCACCGACTGCTCCAGGGGCTCGCCGTCGGGATCGAAGAAGGTCAGCTCTCCCCGCCACATGCCGCCGTCGAGCAGCACCGGCTCCACGACCTCGTGGAAGAACTCGAAGGACTCGTCGCCGAGCACGTCGTGCAGGAAGTAGGGGTCCTGGCCGGGCTCCGGCGCGTCGATGCCCAACCCGGCGCGGGCGGCGTTGTTGACGTGGGAGATGGCGCCGTTGCGCTCGGCGATGAGCACGAAGTCGGTCCCGGCGTCGAGGACCTGCGCCAGCTGCTCGGCCCGCGTCCCCGCCGACATCTCGGCCGACACGTCCACGAGGGTGGCGACGAACCCCTCCAGCCTGCCGTCCGCGCCGGCCACCGGCGCCACCCGCAGATCACCCCAGTAGGGGGTCCGCAGCGCGCCGGGACCGATGAGCCGGTCGGGCACGACCGAGTCGAGCGCCCGCACTCGCACGGCGAACGGCTGGCCGGTGCGGGTGGCGTCCTCGGCGAGCCGGTAGATCTCCTCGACGTGCTCCGGGATGAGCATCGACTGCCACCCGAAGCCCGTCAGACGGTCCTCGGCGTCGTCGAACAGCTCGCTCCAACGGCGGTTCACGTAGACGATGCGGCCCGCGGGATCGGTGCGACACACCGCCACGGGGCCTGCCTCGGTGACGCTGGCGAACAACCGCTGGTTCTCGGCCACCTCGCGACGCAGCGACTCGAGCTCGGTGATGTCGATGCTGGCACCGGCGTAGCCGTGGAACTCGCCTGTCTCGCGCAGCACGGGTCGGGCCCGGTGGTGCAGCCACCGCCACTCGCCGTCGTGACGAAGGGCCCGAGCGGTGAACTCGAGCGGTTCGTGCCGCTCGGCCAACGCCGTGAGGCCCTCGCGGTACGCCTCGAGGTCGTCGGGGTGGATGGACCCGAACAGCGCGTCGCGGAACCGGGACGAGCCGTCGGCCAGACCCAGGAACTCGTAGCAGCGCCGGTTGCCGGCACGGGGCATGCCGTCCTCGTCGATGAGCCACAACAGGGCGGGCACCTCGTTGGAGAGCCAGCGCAGGTGCACCGAGCCCTCGCGGCGGTTGGTGAAATCGAAGATCTGCGACAGCAGGTACTCGGGACGGCCGCCGGGACCGTAGATGGGGACGAAGGTGGCGGGCGCCCACAGCTCCGAGCCGTCGGGCTGCTTGCAACGGAAGTCGCACACGAAGTGGTTGCGCAGGCCCTCCCAGAGCTCCCGCACGTACTCGACCACGGCGTGGGCCTGAGCCGGGTCGATGAAGCTCTCGACGAAGGCGCGGCCCACCAGCGCGCCGTAGGGCTGGTGCACCAGGTCGCACAGCACCGGGTTGGCGTGCAGGAGCTCGCCGTCGACGGACCACACGCCCACCCCCATGGGGGCGGCATCGAACATGGCGCAGACCCGCACGAGGTGCCGGGCCAGGACGTCATCGGCGCGCGCCCCCTCACGAGGTGCTGCCATCGTGCCTGCCTGCTCGGCACCGTCCGTCATGGACCCCGCTCGACCTCCACCGGCCACGGCGAACGCGGCCTCGCGCGTGCATCGTCAGCAACCGGCAGGAACTTGAGCCGTACAGGTGCCGTGCGTCACGTCAGACGACCCGTACGGTACCACCGACCAGCTCCGTCGAGGAGGGTTGGGTCACCGAGCCGCACCGACGTCGGCCGGGCGTCGTGGCCGTCGGCACGGCACTAGCCTGCCGCCCGTGACCGATCCCCGGCTGGACATCCAGTCGTTGCTGTTCCGTTACGCGGAACGCATCGACGCGGGCGACTTCGCCGGCATCGGCGAGCTGTTCGCCGAGGGCGTCATCGCCGCCGAGGACGGCACGCCCCTGGCCCGCGGGAGCGACGAGGTCGCAGGGCTCTACGGGACCACGACACGCCGCTACCCCGACGGCACGCCGCGCACACTGCACGTCACGACCAACGTCATCGTGGAGCTCGATGCCGACGGCCGGCGAGCCGAGGCCCGGTCGGCCTTCACCGTGCTGCAGGCCACGGACGACCTCCCGCTGCAGCCGATCATCGCCGGCCGGTACCGGGATCGCTTCCACCGCGACGACGAGGGCCGGTGGTGGTTCACCGAACGGCGCATGTGCCCGACCCTGCTGGGCGACCTGAGCCACCACCTGCTGTTCGACGCTGCGGCGCTGGAGGGCACCGCCGCCCAGGGACCCGACGACGCGTCCGACGACCAGGAGGAACCCCAGCCATGACCGCCGACCTCTTCTCCATCGAGGGCAAGACCGCGCTCGTCACCGGCGGCGGCCAGGGCATCGGCCGCATGATCAGCCAGGGCTTCGTCGAGGCCGGTGCCCGGGTGTACGTCGCGTCGCGCAAGCTGGAGGTCGTGCAGCAGGCGGCCGACGAGCTGAGCGCGATCCGACCCGGCAGCTGCATCCCGGTCCGGGCGGACCTCTCTGACCACGACGAGTGCAGGCGCCTGGCCGACTGGCTGACCGAGCGCGAGGGAGGCCGCCTCGACATCCTCGTCAACAACGCCGGCGCCAACTGGGGAGCGCCCTACGAGGAGTTCCCGGACGCGGCCTGGGACCGCTGCCTCGACGTGAACGTGAAGGGGGTGTTCCACCTGACCCGCTACCTGACTCCGGCCCTGGCCGCGGCGGCCACGCCGGAGGACCCCGCCCGGGTCATCAACATCGGTTCGATCGACGGCCTGCACGTGCCGATCCTGGACACCTACGCGTACTCCGCCAGCAAGGCGGCCGTGCACCACCTGACCCGGGTGCTGGCCCGCAAGCTCGCGCCGCAGCACATCACCGTCAACGCCATCGCCCCGGGTCCGTTCGAGAGCAAGATGATGCAGGCCACCCTCGACGCCTTCGGCGACGCCATCCGCTCCCAGGTGGCGCTGGGTCGCATCGGCTCCCCGGAGGACATGGCCGGCATCACGGTGTTCCTCTCCTCGCGGGCCGGGGCCTACCTGACCGGCACGGTGATCCCGGTCGACGGAGGCATGTCCACCACGCTGTGAACGCTCGGCGCGAGCCACGAGCCGAGCCGGGCGGCGCCGACGTCAGGCGCTCAACAGGGCGACCGCCACCGCCACCAGCACCCCGATCACCACCACGGCGATGATCCAGTTGGCCACACCCGGCTTCGCGGTGGTCAGGCCGAAGTCGGCGTCGTCACCGGCGGCATCGACGGTCCGTGGCGGCGACGACACCCGTTCCGGGTCGACCGTGCCGTCCGTGGCGCGGTCCCCGGCCCCGGTGGGGCGCTCGCCGGAGGGCGCGGCCCGGGGGGCAGCGGGGGACGCGGCGGCGCCCGACGCCGCACCGGACGTCGGTCGACGACGCCGTTGTTGCTGCCTTCGCTGCTTCGCCGTGGCCACCGGCGGGGCAGCCTAGCCATCTGCGCCGCAGCGACCCGGCGACCCGGCGACCCGGCGAGGCCGACGAGGCCGACGAGGCCGACGAGGCCGACGAGGCCGACGAGGCCGACGAGGCCGACGAGGCCGACGACGCCGCTCGGTCGCTGGTGCCGGGGTCCCG
>JALOLF010000115.1 GCA_025456085.1 Acidimicrobiales bacterium | reverse complement strand
TTCCCATGATCGATATGACCCATCGTCCCCACATTCGCATGCGGCTTCGTCCGCTCAAACTTCTCACGAGCCATGGGAAATCAAACCTTTCTCGACCTGGACGGGTGTCCGGGGCAGATGTGCAGGAGACGCACGGCCTCCCCTTCGGGAGACTGCGTGGCGGCGGTCGGACTTGAACCGACGACAACTCGATTATGAGCCGAGTGCTCTGACCAACTGAGCTACGCCGCCTGACCGAGCGGGCGGCTCGGCGAGCCGGACACCCGAGCGGACCGGTGGTGGAGCCCCCTGACAGAATCGAACTGTCGACCTTTTCCTTACCATGGAAACGCTCTGCCGACTGAGCTAAGGGGGCTGGCCGCGAACGGCCGGAGCCGCCGCGGTGGGCGCGACATCATGCCACGGCCGGGCGGGGTTGCCCAACCCGGACGAGTCGGCCCCGGACCTGGCGTAGGGCTCACGGCCCAGGGGCATGGGGCTCGGGGCCCACCCGGGTGGGCCTTTTGACTCAAGTCGAGCCGGGGAGCCGCCGAAACCCTCGGTGTGCATGTCGAACGGCTGGTCATCGAAGCGGGATCCGGGACGTTCTCCCTGAACCTGCATCCCTGCCTGACCGTCATCGCCGGTGTCGGCCCCCTCGAGCGCGAGGGCCTGGTGAACGAGATCGTCGCCAGCCTGGGCCCGTGCGACGACGGGGTGCACCTCGAGGTCGCGACCGGCGGACGGCGGCTCACGGTGTTCCGGCCTCGCGGTGGCCATCACTGCGTGGTCGACGTGGACACCGCAGAGGTGCTCACGGAGCGGTACCTCGACGGTCAGGGCCGGGTCGACCTGCTCGCAGGCAGCGGCCTCACGGTGCGCGCCGCACGACGCCAGATGCGCCTCGGGGCCGAGGATCTCCAGGTTCGCTCGACCACCGAGGACTGGCTCCTGGGGCTGGCCCGGGTGGACCAGCACCGGCTGTGGGACGTGGCGGAGAAGGTCGCACTGCGTGAGTGGCGGCACCAGGAGCTGGCCGAGGCCGCCGAGGCGGAGCAGCACGACACCGCCGCCGCCGAGGAGATCGAGCGGCGTCACGCCGCCTTCGAGCAGGCCGAGATCCGACTCGAGCGCGTCCGCACCGTCGCCTTCCTCGTGGCCGCCGCCGCGACCGTCGCCGTGGTGCCCGGCGCGGCGGTGTGGGGCCTCGACGCGCTCCTCCCGCTGGTCGTGGTGGCGCTGGCGGCCACGGCGATCTCGATCCGCCAGCTCACCAAGCTGCAGCAGGCCCGCCGTCGCGAGACCGAGGCGCTGGAGGCCGCCGGCATCGACTCCTACGTGTCGTTCCAGATCGGTCGGGCCAACAGCCTGGCGGCCGACGACCAACGACGTCGGGAGCTCGAGCAGGCGGCCGAGTTCCACCAGTCGGCGCTGACGGAGTGGGAGGTCCTGGCCGGGGCCGTTCCGATCGACTGGGCCGTCGAGCACCAGGCCGAGATCCGCGCCGCCGCTGCCGAGCTGCGGGCGAGCCTCGAGGTGCGCAACCCGATGGCCACGACCCTCGACCCCGAAGAGGGCCTCGCCGCCGATCTGGGCCATGCCCTGCAGCACCGGCTGGACGCCGTGCGCCGGCTCGGCCTGGACGGCGAGAGCTTCCCGCTGCTCGTCGACGAGCCCTTCGACACGCTCGGTGCCGAGACGGTCGACCACCTCCTGCAGCTGCTGGTCACGGCCTCCGCCGACCAACAGGTCGTGCTCCTGACCGACGACCCCGACGTCGCGGCCTGGGCCCACACCGAGGCCCGATCCGTGCCGATGGCCGTCGTGGAGCCCGCCGCATCCTCCATCCCCAACACCGTCAACGACACCTTCGAAGGGGACGAACCCCGTCCCGACGGATCTCGGCACGTCGCCGCCTGAGTCAACCTCCATCCCGCCGCCTGCTACTCAGGCGGCTACGTGACCGTGACGGATCGGGCCGGCTCCCAGGAGCCGGCCCGATTCGTCGTCCCGGCGTCGCGGCCGACCGCGGTCCGCCACCGCGTCGGGGACCGGTAACCTGCCCGGGTGCAGGTCAGGGTGGCCACCCTCGCCGACGCCGAGGCGATCCGTCAGATCTACAACCATGCCGTGGTGACCTCGACGGTCACCTTCGACCTCGTGCCCCGCACCCGACTGGAGCAGGAGGACTGGCTGCAGGCACGGTCGGGAGCCCACGTGGTGCTCGTGGCCGTCGAGGACGCCGAGCGCCGAAACGGCGACCGGGAAACCGGCGGTGGCGACGGCGAGGCCGGTCCGCGCACGGTGGTCGGCTTCGCGTCGCTCTCCCCCTACCGCGACCGGCCGGCGTACTCGACCTCGGTCGAGGACTCGGTCTACGTGCGTGAGGACCGCCAGGGCCTGGGCATCGGCCGGCTGCTGCTGTCCAGCCTGGTCGACACCGCGACGCAGCACGGCTTCCACGCCATGGTGGCCCGCATCGTCGGTGGCCACGACGCCTCGATCGGCCTGCACCGCAGCGTCGGGTTCGAGCTGGTCGGCGTGGAGCGTGAGATCGGCCGCAAGTTCGGACGGTGGCTGGATGTGGTGCTCATGCAGCGCCTGCTCGGTGTCGACGAGCCGACCGCTGCGGAGGGACCGGATGTCGGCTGACCACCGCGCCCGGCGGGGCCGTCGAGCGCTGGCGCTCACCCTGGCGCTGGCGGCCACGTCACCCGGGCTGGGTGCCTGTGGGTCCGACACCCCGGCCGACGCCGGACCGGACCTCGCCGGCGCCGACGCACCGGCGGGATCGACGGCGCCCGCCGTCGCGGACGCCACGACGACCACGACAAGCCCACCCACGACGGAGGCACCGACCACCGGGGCACCGACGACGCAGCCACCGCCGGCCAGGACCACCTCCCCGCCCAGCATCACGCCGACCGGGCCGGCCATCCGGACCGTGACGAGCGACACGCCGCTGGCGGTGTGGACCCTCGGGGACTCCACCGCACAGCCGATCGGGGAGACCTTCGAGATCGAGTCCCACCCCACCGGGCTGTTCCGCACCACCAACGCCTACAAGGCGTCGACCGGGTTGGCCCGACCGGACTTCTTCGACTGGCCGTACTTCCTCGCCTACCTGCTCGACTCGACCACGGCCTCCGGCGCACCGCTGCCCGAGGCGGTGCTGGTGTCGATGGGGGCCAACGACGGCCAGCCCGTGCGACCCCCCGACGGCCCCTACGCCGATGTCGGGTCGCCGGCCTGGATCGAGGAGTACGGGCGTCGGGTGGACCAGATGCTGGCCGTCCTCGGGAGCCGTGGTGTCCGGGTGTACTGGCTCGGCCAGCCCATCGCCCGCGACCCCGCCTACAGCGCCACGATGGCGCTGCTCAACGGCGTCTACGCCGACGTGGTGAGCCGGCATCCGAACGCGGTGTACATCGACACGTGGACCTACCTCTCCGACGATGCCGGGAACTACACGGACTCGCTGCCGGGGCCCGACGGCGCACCGGTCGTGCTGCGCAACGAGGACGGCATCCACCTCAACGTCGCCGGGGGCACGCTCGTGGCCAGGGTCGTGCTGGCGCACCTCGCCGCGGACTACGAACTGGCCGGTTGACAGGCGGGGGCGGGCGTGCACGGGGGAGGATGGAGCGTGCTCCCCTGCCCGCTGCGGCTGCTGGCCGCCGCTCCCGTCCTGGGTCCCCTCCGGCGCACGGTCGCCGGGTCCATCCGCCGGTCGCTGGCGGGCGATGACGCCGCACCGCCGCCGTTCGACCTGTCCGAGGGCGACGCCGGCCTGTTCGGACCCCGGAGCGTGACCTGGGCCGTGCACGCCGACCTGCCGGCGATGCTCATCGGCGGCGTGCGGGCGCTGCTGCTGCAGACCCTGCACCCGCTGGCCATGGCCGGCGTGGCCGAGCACTCGACCTGGCGGGACGATCCCCTCGGCCGCCTCCAGCGAACGGCCGACTTCCTGGGCACCACCACCTTCGGCACCACCGAGGACGCCGAGGCCGCCATCGAACGGGTCCGGTTCGTGCACCGCCACGTCGTCGGCACGGCCCCCGACGGCCGGCCCTACCACGCCGACGACCCGGCTCTGCTGTGCTGGGTCCACACCGCCGAGGTCGACAGCTTCCTGCGGGCGTTCCAGCGCTACGGTCCCCGCCCGCTCGACCCATCCGGCTGCGACACCTACCTGACCGAGATGGCCGTGGTCGCACGCCGTCTGGGCGCCACCTGGGTGCCGAGCACCGCCGACGAGGTCGACGCCTACCTCCGCCGGGTGCGGCCCGAGCTCGACGGCGGCCGGCAGGCCCGCGAGACGGTGCGGGACCTGCTGCGCGGTCCCGGGCTGGGGCCGGCCGAGCGGGTCGCCTACGCCCTCGTCGTCGCCGCCGCGGTCGAGCTGCTACCGGGCTGGGCGTGTCGCGAGCTGGGGATCCGGCGCCTCCCCGTCGTCGAGGTGGGCGTGGTGCGCCCGGCCGCGCACCTGGTCTCGGAGACGGTGCGCTGGGCGTTGGGCCCGTCGCCGGTCATCGAGGCGGCACGGGCCCGGGCCGACACCGCCCTGCTCGGATGACCTGCGAACCGCGAAGCGTTTCGCGGCGTGGTCCGGAGGCAGTATCGTTCGTGTGCCCTGCGCGTCAGGGCGTGCGGGTCGGTACCCGAGTGGCCAAAGGGGACGGGCTGTAAACCCGTTGGCTCAGCCTACGGTGGTTCGAATCCACCCCGGCCCACCGCACGAGCACGCAGGCGGCCTCCCCGGTCGCCTGCGTGCTTCCGGCCGTCGCGCCCGCACCGGCGGCGCCAGCCAGGGGGACCCCGCGCCGATGCCGCCAACCGAGCAGGACCCGACGCCACCGACGCGCCGGCGCCTCGACGCCCGGGGCGTGCTGCTCACCGCGGTGGGTCTGCTCGTGATCGGTCTGACCTTCTTCGTCGTGCTGCCCTCCATCGCGGACTACGGCGAGGTCTGGCGTCAGATCCAGGCCATGTCGACGGCCGAGCAGCTCCTCGTCGCCCTGACGGCGGTCATCAACCTCGCCACCTTCGGGCTCATCTGGATCGCCGCACTGCCGGGGCTCGGCTACTGGCGCTCCCAGGAGCTCACCCTCACGTCGAACACCGTGACCGCGTCGCTCCCGGTCGGCGGACCGGCCGGCATGGCGGCCAGCTACCAGATGCTGCGCACCTGGGGCTTCTCGGCCAACGCGGTGGCACGCACCGTGGTGCTGACCGGCGTGTTCAAGCAGTTGGTCTCCCTGGGCTTCCCGGTGCTGGCCCTGGCCCTGCTGGCACTCGAGGGCAAGCGCAATCCGACGATCGAAGCGGCGGCCCTCATCGGACTCGGGATCCTGGGCGCCATGGTGCTGGCGCTGGTGGCGGTGCTCCACAGCGAGCGCCAGGCCCGTCGGGTGGGCCGGACGTGGGACCGGGTGGGGACCCGGGCACTGCGCCTCGTGCGGCGGGGCCCGGTGCAGGGCAGCGCGGAGCGCTTCGTGCACTTCCGGCGCGGGAGCCTGGGGCTGATCCGCAAGCGGTGGTACTGGCTCATCCTGTCCGAGGCCGTGGGCGTGCTGACCATGTTCCTCGTGCTGCTGGTCACGCTGCGCGCCGTGGGGGTGACGGCCGAGCAGGTGGACGTCACCGAGGCCTTCGCGGCGTGGGCCTTCGCCCGGCTCCTGGCCTCCATCCCGCTGACCCCCGGCGGCGTCGGGTTCGTCGAGATCGGTCTCACCGGGCTGCTCGTGTCGTTCGGGGCCGACGACGCCGGAGCGGTGGCGGCGACGCTGATCTACCGGGCGCTGACGCTGGCACTGCCCCTCGTCGCCGGTCTCGTCACGTCGTTCACCTGGCGTCGTCACCACCCCGAGCCGGCGCCGGGCTGACCCGGCGACTCATGGCGACTGGTCGGCGCGCTGCTCCAGTCCGAGCTGGTCGATGAAGCCGCCCTCGGCGCACAGGGGGTCGTCGACGATCACCGTGGGAGCCGCCTCCCTCGTGTGGGCGTAGATGCCGTTGCCGCCCACACAGCGGATGGCGATGTTGTGGAACTGGTCGGGCATGTTCACGACGTAGGCGGGACTGTCGTTGAACTTGCCGATGGGGGCGTCGCCGCGCCCGCGCTCGTCGTTGTACTCCGAGCATCCGACGCCCAGCACCACGCCGACGCCCAGTGCCGCGGTCGAAGCGATGATGACGTGCCGTCGTCGCATGGTTGCCTCCCAGGATGGTCGATGCCCGGCGGTAAGGTTCCCTCATGCCGAGCTTCGACGTCGTCTCCGAGGTTGACATGCAGGAGGTCCGCAACGCCGTGGACCAGGCCCAGCGTGAGATCTCGCAGCGCTTCGACTTCAAGAACACCAACTCGAGCGTGGAGCTGAAGGACGCCACCATCGAGCTGCGCTCGGTGAGCGAGGACCGCCTGAACGCCGTGCGCCAGGTGCTCGAGGAGAAGCTCGTGAAGCGGAAGGTGTCGCTCAAGGCCCTCGACCACGGCAAGGTCGAGGAGGCCGCCGGCGGAACCGCCCGACAGGTGTCGACCATCGTGGCCGGCATCTCCTCGGACAAGGCGCGCGAGGTCAACCGGTACATCAAGGAGAACGGCCCCAAGGGCATCCAGTCCCAGACCCAGGGCGACCAGGTGCGGGTGACCGGCAAGAAGCGCGACGACCTCCAGACGGTGATCGCCGCGCTGAAGGAGCACGACTTCGGCATCCCACTGCAGTTCCAGAACTTCCGGGACTGACCGCTTCGCCCCGCCTCCCCGCCGGCAACCCGGGCTGGCAACGCGATCTCCTGTCGGAATCCGACAGCCCCACGCCGAACCAACCCGCCGGCGCCGCTGGCAACGCGATCTCCTGTCGGAATCCGACAGCCCCACGCCGAACCAACCCGCCGGCCCGGCCACACCGGCTCGCGGCCCGCAGCTCGCAGCTCGCGGGCGTGACGACGCCGGAGCCCTCAGTCGTAGTAGCCGGAGTGGATGTAGATGCAGGGCACGCCCTCGGCGTGGAACATCTGGTAGTTGCGCCGGTCGTCCTCGAAGGCCAGCCGGGGGTCCAGCCCGTAGTCGCGCAGCTCCTGCACCGCCCGCCGCTTGAACTCCCGCGACGCGCCGTAGTCGCCGTAGTCCCGCATGATGAGCAGGTCCCAACGAAGCTCGTACCGCTCGAGCCAGGCCAGGGTCTGGGGTTGCACCCGGATGGGCCGGGCCGTCAGCAGCACGATGTGGTGCTCGTGGCCGATGACGTCGAGCAGGCGGGCCACCTCGTCGATGACGGGGTCGTCGCCGCAGGCCTGGAAGAAGGCCTCCCAGTCGCGGTAGGGCCACTCGAGGTAGTGCTGGCGACCGGCGGCGTCGGACAGCACGCCGTCCATGTCGAACACGATGGCCGGACCCGGGGGCACCGCGTCGGCGCGCCAGCGCCAGTTGTCCGGCTCGGCGGGCGATCCCAGGGCTCAGTCCTCCCCGGCGTCGGCGGAGGCGCCGGCGCGGATGGCATCGACGACCGTGGCGTCGGCCAGCGTGGTGGTGTCGCCCAGGTCGCGCCCCTCGGCGACGTCGCGCAGCAGACGACGCATGATCTTGCCCGACCGGGTCTTGGGCAGATCGGGCACCACGAAGACCCGCTTGGGGCGCGCCGTGGGACCGATCTTGACCGACACGTGCTGGCGGATCTCCTCCACCAGCTCGGGGCTCGCCTCGACACGGCCCTTCAGGATCACGTAGCCGATGATGGCCTGCCCGGTGACGTCGTCGGAGGCACCCACCACGGCCGCCTCGGCCACGGCATCGTGGTCGACGAGGGCCGACTCCACCTCGGTGGTGGAGATGCGATGGCCGGAGATGTTCATCACGTCGTCGACCCGGCCCAGCAACCAGAGGTAGCCGTCGTCGTCGAGCTTGCAGCCGTCGCCGGCGAAGTAGCGGCCGGGGAACCGGCTCCAGTACGTGGCCTCGTAGCGCTCCGGGTCGCCCCAGATGCCGCGCAGCATGCCCGGCCAGGGCCTGGTCAGGGTGAGGTAGCCGCCCCCCCGCTCGATGGGATCCCCGTGGTCGTCGACCACCTCGGCCGAGATGCCCGGCAGCGGGAAGGTGGCCGACCCGGGCTTCAGCTCGGTCACGCCGGGCAGGGGCGAGATCATCTGGGCGCCGGTCTCGGTCTGCCACCACGTGTCGACGATGGGGCAGCGGCCGCCGCCGACGTGGGTGTGATACCACATCCAGGCCTCGGGGTTGATGGGCTCGCCCACGGAGCCCAACAGACGCAGCTTCGACAGGTCGTGCTTGGCCGGCTCCTCGTGACCCCACTTCATGAAGGTGCGGATGGCGGTGGGTGCCGTGTAGAGCTGGGTGACGCCGTAGCGCTCGGCGATGTCCCAGAGGCGATCCCTGCCGGGGGTGTCGGGAGTGCCCTCGTAGATCACCGAGGTCGCCCCGTTGGCCAGCGGCCCGTAGACGATGTAGCTGTGCCCGGTGACCCACCCGATGTCGGCGGCGCACCAGTAGACGTCGTCGTCGGGGTGCAGGTCGAACACGTAGCGGTGGGTGAAGGCCACCTGGGTGAGGTAGCCGCCGGTGGTGTGCATGATGCCCTTGGGCTTGGCCGTGGTGCCCGAGGTGTACAGCAGGTAGAGCAGGTCCTCGGCGTGCATCCGCTCGGGCGGGCAGTCGGCGCCGGCGCCGGCGATCAGCTCGTGGTACCAGTGGTCCCGGCCCTCGACCATGTCGACGTCGCTGTGCGTGCGACGCGCCACCACGACGTGCTCGACCGTGGGCGTCGAGGGCAGCGCGGCGTCGACGTTCGGCTTGAGCAGCGACGGGGCACCCCGCCGGAAGCCGCCGTCGGCGGTGATGACGGCCCGGGCCTCGGCGTCGTTGACCCGGTCGATGATCGAGTCGGGCGAGAACCCGCCGAAGATGACCGAGTGCGCCACCCCGATGCGGGTGCAGGCGAGCATGGCCACCGGCAGCTCGGGGATCATGGGCATGTAGATGGCCACCCGGTCACCCCGCTGCAGGCCCAGCCCCTTCAGGGCGTTGGCGAAGCGGCACACCTCGTCGAGCAGCTCGGCGTAGGTGAGGGTGCGGGTGTCGCCGGGCTCGCCCTCCCAGTGGAAGGCGACCTTGTCACCCCGACCGGCCTCGACGTGGCGGTCCAGGCAGTTGTAGGAGACGTTGAGGGTGCCACCCACGAACCACCGGGCGAAGGGGAGCTCCCACTCCAGCACGGTGTGGAAGTCGTCGAACCAGCTCACCAGCTCGCGGGCCTGCCTGGCCCAGAAGGCCTCGGGGTCGGCGGCGGCCTCCTCGTACAGGGACCGGTCGCTGACCAGCGCCGTGTCGGCGAAGCCCCGGGGCGGCGGGAACGTCCGGTTCTCGACGAAGTAGTCCTCGATGGTCGGCTCGGTCATCGGTGCAGTCCCCCTCGGCCTCGGCGCCGGCGGGGAGAGCCTACCCACGCCGTGGGGCCCCGGTCACCGGCCGGGTGGCACCTCGCCCGGCCCCCGGGACGGCTACGGGGCCGGCACCCGTGCCTCGACCACGGCCCGGAGGCCGAGGATGAGCGCGGCGAGGCCGAACTCGAACTGCCGCTCGGCGTCCCGGCGGCGCAGGGCGAGCCCCATCTCGGCCAGGCGGGGGTGCTCGCGAAGGTCGATGCGTTCGAAGGCGATGGTGTCGGCGGCGGCGATCTCCCGCCAGGTGCCGAGCTCGGTGATCACGAAGCCGATCACGAAGCTGGCCGAGGCCAGGAAGGCGTCGAGGGCGGCGTCGTCGTCCAGCCCCGCGTCGCGGAAGATCTCATAGGCCGCCTCCAGCGGGCCGAAGGCCTCCACCGACCGGACCTCCCGCATGCCGAACAGGGGGAAGGCACCGGGGTGGCGATGGCCTGCGTCCCGGAGCCCGCGGGCGACGGCCCGCAACCGGTCGTCCCAGGCCAGGCCACGATCGGGCACCGGGATGCCGCTCATGACCCGGCCCAGGACGCCGTCGAGCAGGTCGTCCTTGTTGCGCACGTGGTTGTACAGCGACATGGCCTCGACGCCGAGCACCCGGCCCAGCTTGCGCATGCTGAGCGCCTCGATGCCGTGCTCGTCGACGTAGGCGACGGCCGCGTCGATCACCCGCTCCCGGGTGAGTGGGCTGCGCGGCTCCTCCGACATGGGCGGCAGTGTACGGCGTACGTCTCCGCCCGAGTTCAGCGGTGGGTGGGAAGCCCCGGCTCGGTGCGCTCCCCGACGGGCCACTCCAGGACGCGGAACGCGCCCAGGCCGGCCGGGTCGAGCAGCGTCTCGGCCTCGCGCACCCGGCTGCGGGCGGTCATCGCCCGCAGGTCGCCGAGGTGCGCCCGCTCGTGCCACACGCGCCGGCCCTCCGCCACCAGCTCCTCGATGCCCCAGCGTCGCAGGAACTCCGCCTGCGAGCAGGCGGTCGCGGTGCCCAGCACCAGCTCCAACTGGTCGATCGCGACCTCGCAGGTGATGTCCTGGCGGCCGAGGTCGGCGAGGGGGGAGGTGCCGCGGTCGTGACTCCGGTAGGTGCGCAGCCACTCCTCGACGGGTCGCGCCGCCAGCGCGGCGGTGCTGTCGCCGTAGTCGACGACCACCAGCCGCCCGGCGTCGAGCAGGTCCCTCGCGGCGCGGGCCCAGTCGCCGGCGACCTGTTGGACGGGCACCCGGGCGCCCGGACTCGGCGCAGGCACCAGGCGCGTCGCCAGCTCGGCATGGGACTGCTCGGCCGGCACCAGGTACTCGGCCAGGTGCGCACCGGCGCCGGGCGGGCCGCCCGACGGTGTCCCCAGCCCGACCCGCACCTCGCACCAGGCGTCGTCGCGCCACTCGAGCAGGCGCACCGGCAGGTTGTCGAGCAACTCGTTGGCGAGCACGACACCACGCACCCGCAGCGCCGGCAGGGTCGGCAGGGAGACGAACCGGGGTCCCTCCGCGGCGACCGACAGGGCCATGGCCGGTTCGACCAACGGGAGGATCTCGCCGTGACGTCGCCGCTGACGCTCCGAGCGCTCGACGAGGACCCACGTCAGGGCGTTCGCACAGGCTGCGTCGGCCGCCAGGACCGTCCGGGCCAGGGTGCCCGGCCCGGCGCCGCACTCGACGACCACGAAGGGCTCGGGCTCGCCGAGCTCGCGCCACCAGGCGTCGAGGGCCCGGGCGAGCACCGCGCCGAACAGCGGTCCCACCTCGGGGCTGGTCAGGAAGTCGCCACCCCGGCGGCCGGCGTGGCCGGTCGCGGCGTAGAACCCGGCTACGGGGTCGTACAGCGCGAGCTCCATGACCTCGGCGAAGGTGACCGGCCCGTGTCGTGCGACACGCGCCACGAGCACGTCCTCGAGCCCGCTCGAGCCGGGCGCGGCGGCGCCATCCGTCTCCTGCTCGCCCGCCCCGGGTGTCGGCGACGGGCCGGGATCGACCACCGGCCCGGTTCAGCTCCCGATCGCGAGCACGGTGGCGGCGTCACCCAGGTCGCTCACCACGGCGGGGGCGATACCCACGACGATGGTGAAGGCGGCGCACAGCACGATGGCGGCGCTCACCGACCACGGCACCCGGATGGGCGTCGTGTCGCCGTCGGGCACCTCCTCCATCCACATCACCCGGCCGACCCGGGCGTAGTAGTAGAGCGCGATGACCGAGTTGACACCGACCACGACGGCGAGCACGTAGCCCGACGTCGTGCCCGGCTCGACGAGGGCCTGGAAGATGCCCAGCTTGCCGAACCAGCCGGCCAGCGGCGGGATGCCGGCCAGGGAGAACAGGAACACCGTCATGGCCACGGCCAGACCGGGGGCGTAGGAGAACAGGCCACCGAAGGAGTCGATCTCGCCCGAGCGGGTCTTGCGGGCCACCGCCATCACCACCGCGAAGGCGCCCAGGTTCATGGCCGCGTAGATGAGCAGGTAGACGACGATGGAGCGCAGGCTCTGCTCGGCCGAAGAGGCGCTGTTCCCGGCCACGGCCAGCGGGGCCATCATGTAGCCGGCCTGGGCGATGCCCGAATAGGCCAGCATGCGCACGATGTTGGTCTGGCGCAGGGCGATCAGGTTGCCGACGAACATCGTGGCCGCGGCCAGGCCCCACAGCAGGGGCTCGTAGATCTCGCCCCGGTCAGGGAAGGTGGCGAACACCATCAGCAGCAGCGCCACGAACCCGGCCGTCTTGGAGGCCACCGACAGGAAGGCGGTGACCGGCGTGGGTGCACCTTCGTAGGTGTCGGGCGCCCAGGTGTGGAACGGCACCGCGGACACCTTGAACCCGAAGCCGATGAGCACGAACGTGATCCCCATGGCCACGATGGGCACCGAGGTCTCGGGATCGGACAGGGCGAGGCCGATCTGGTCCAACATGGTCGAACCCGTCACGCCGTACAGCAGCGACATGCCGTACAGCAGCACCGCGGAGGCGAACACGCCCATCAGGTAGTACTTGAGACCGGCTTCCTCGGAGCGGGCGTCGCGCTTGCGCCACGCGGCCAGCATGTAGGCCGGGATGGACAGCAGCTCGAGGGCCACGAAGACCGTGATGAGGTCACGGGCCGAGGACATGACCAGCATGCCCAGGATCGAGGCCAGCAGGAGCTGGTAGTACTCGCCCTCCCAGTAGTCGCCCTCGGCCATGTAGTTGGTCGACAGCAGCACCACGATGTAGCCCGAGACCAGGAACAGCCCCTTGAGGACCAGCGCGAAGTCGTCGACGACGTAGCGGCCGTCGAACAGGATGCGGTCGACGCCGTCGTAGGCCAGCGACACCACGGGGATGAGGGCCACCAGCAGGCCGACGCCGGCCAACGCCGAGGACAGCCACCGCTGGTCGTCATCGGTGAAGGCGTCGATCAGCAGGATGAGGCACATCGTGCCCGCCACGATCAGCTCGGGCGCGATGGCGTGGAAGTCGATGCTGGGGCGTTGGAACTCGGCCTGGGCCTGGGCGAGCAGTGCGGCGAGCACGGGCTCAGCTCCCCAGACCGGCAGCGGTCACCATCTCGGTCACCGACGGGTTCGTCATGTCGAAGATGAGGCTGGGCGCCAGGCCGAACACCACGATCAGGATCAGCATGGGCAGCCAGGCGATCCACTCCGGCAGGGTCACGTCGTGGATGTGGTCGTCGTGGGCGAACTCCTCCGAGGGCGTGCCGAAGGCCACACGCTGGTAGAGCCACAACAGGTAGCCGGCGGCGAGCACGGTGCCGAGGGCGGCGATGACCATGTAGACGCGGAACAGGGCCTCGTCGATGCCGGCCGCGGGCTGGTACGCCGACAGGATGGCCGGGAACTCACCCCAGAAGCCGGCCAGGCCGGGCAGACCGAGCGAGGCCATCGACACGAAGCCCAGGATCCACCCCATGCGGGGCGCCTGCACCAGCAGGCCGCCGAGCCGGCGGATCTCCAGGGTGTGGTAGCGCTCCTTGGTCGAGCCGGCCACGAAGAAGAGCATCCCG
>JALOLF010000221.1 GCA_025456085.1 Acidimicrobiales bacterium | reverse complement strand
GAAGACCACGGCGTACCTGACCACGAAGTCGGGTGACTACGCATACGCCCTGTCGTTGGCCGCCTACTTGGATGCGTACAACAACAGCGACTGCGACTTCACGACACTGCCGGCCAAGCCGGGGCTGCCCACAGCCCCGTCGACACCGCCGGCACCGGTGAAGCCACCCAAGAAGTGACGCGAGGGAGCGCGTTCGGAGGGAGCCCGGTCCACGGACCGGGTTCCCTCCGGGTCGCCTTCCTGCTCGTCCCGTGGCTTGCGGTGTCGGTGATGCTCATCACCGCCTGCGGGTCCACCGGCGATGCGGAGTCGGCGGGCACGGCGACGGTCCCCGTCCAGCCCGCCGAGTCAGAGCCAGCTGCACTCGGCGAGATCGACCCGGCCGACCGGGTCAGCGATGGGGCTCCCGAACCCCGCAGCGCCCAGTACTGGATCACGTGGAGCACGTGCGGCGCGGGCAGCAAGTCCGACCTGGCAACCGCGAACGGCGGAAGGGAGGCCGGCTGGGTGCTGCTGGACGACCTGCTGGCGACCCCCGGGGTGGCCCTCGCGGGGAGGCGAATGACCACGTGCGACGATGCCGTCATGGTGCTCACGGGGGCCGAAGGCACCGACGTCACCGCCCGGCTCGCAGCCGAGTCACTGGCAGCGGAGGTGAACTACGCCTCGGGTGCGGAGACGTGCCGAGCGTTCGATGGCGCGTTGCGCGTGGGTCGGGCGCTGCTCGAGTGGTGGGAAGTCGGGGGTGCCGGCAGCCGTCCAGCCGACGACGCCGAAGTTGATGCGCTCGCCCGCGAGACGATCGATCTGCTGGCTACCTACAACCAAGGAAACTTGTGCCGATGAGCGGCACGGACGGAGGCGGCGCGATGCCCAGAACGAGACGTCGGAGCGGATGGTTCGTGTTCATCGCCGTCGGGTCAGTGTCCCTCGCGCTCGCCGGCTGCTCGGGCAACGAGAACGGTGCAGCCGGCTCCGCCGCGACCCCAGCTGCGACGGCCGATGCGACGGTGACCGTCGAAGCCACCCCGAACCTCGTCGACGACGACGGTCGCTCCTTCGCGATCTCCGAGGTGGGGTTCGGTGACAACGGGTACGTGACGCTCACGAACGTGACCGGCGTCGCGGCGAGCCTGGCCGGGCTCTACGTCTGCGTGCCCCCGGACTGCTTCGCGCTCCCCGACGCCGATGTGAAGGCGGAGACGAAGGCGCTGGTGGCGATGGGTGACGGCGCCGGGCTCAAGAACGTCGTCGCCTCCGACGGCGGCCTCACGCTTGCGGCCGAGAGCGGCGAGGTCGGCCTGTACGCGTCGGACGACGTCTCCAGCGCCCAGGACGTGCGCGCCTACGTCGAGTGGGGCTCGACCCCGCACGAGGGCACACAGACAGCCGTGGATGCCGGCCTCTGGCTCGAGGGCTCGTACGTCAACTCCTCAGCAGACGCGACGCGCATCTACCGGTCGAAGAGCGCCCAGTGGGTGCCTGAGTAGATCGGGGCCGCTCGGCGCAGCTCGCCTACGCGTGACGGGGCTGGGCGAACCGCACCTCGACGAAGTCGCGCACGGGGGCGTACCCGATCGCGGTGTAGATCTTGTTCGACGTCGGGTTGCCCAGGTCGGTGAACAGCACCACCTCGTCGGCTCCGCTGTCGGTCAGCCGGGACGACGCTGCCGCGGTGACCGCCGAGCCGTAGCCGTGCCCGCGGTTCTCGGCAGGCGTGAACACGGGACCGATCCGGGCCACCCCGTGCGAGGGCGGCTTGAAGCCGGCCAGGCTGACCGGCTCTCCGTCTACCGTCCACACCACGTACCCGCCGTCCGGGGTGGCGAGCCGGTGGCGTACCAGCCGGTCGATGTCGTGGGCCGGCGTGTCGGTCTGCTGCGCGAACGCGAAAGACCACGACACGATCAGGTCGACGTCGTCGGACGAGGCGGGACGTGCCACGCCGGGCACGGCCGGCACCACGAGGCGGTCGAGCCGGTACAGCCGCACCCCGCGCGTGGACGCGACCTGAGTCGAGGGATGCTGCTGCTGCCAGCGGGCCAGCGCCGTGAGCACGGCACGTTCCTCCCCGTTGATGCCCGGCACCTCTCCGGCCGCGTCGCTCAGGGCGTCCGCGACCGCCACGGCAGCCTCGTCGGGCATGGGGGCCAGGTAGGGCGGCCAGGGGGAGTCGTGCATCGCGAGGCCGACCGGGCCGTCGTCCCCGACGACGACGAACCACCAGGACGGCTCGCTCGACGGCAGCGCCAGCGCGCGCTCCATCGCGGAGGCGACGATGGTGGTACCCACGGGGTCCCGGGCCAGGGCCGGTGCGGCCAGGGCGGCGAACGCGTGGACGTCGTCCAGCACCTGGACGCGCACTACGGCTCCAGCAGGGTGACCTCGACGCTCAGCACACCGTCACCGTCGGCCTCGAACGCGAAGTCACCCACGACCCGACCCGCTGCCCGCAGGTCGGGCTCGACGACCTGGGCCCGCGACACCTCACCGCTCGGGCCCCGCACGAGGGCCGACGCGAGCTCGGCGCGCATCGAGAGCTTGCGCTCGGACTTCACCTTGCGCAGCGCCGACAGCGTCACCGAGGCGGCGGTGAGCACCTCGGGGTCGCCGCCGTGGGCGGCGGCGGACAGCTCGTCCACGGTCGGCCACGAGGCCCGGTGGATCGAGCCCTGCTGCCACCACGACCACACCTCTTCGGTGGCGAACGGCAGGAACGGTGCGAACAGCCGCAGCTGCACCGACAGGCCCAGCGCGAGCGCTGCCTGGGCCGAGGCCGCCTCGGCCTCGCCGCGTCCGCCGTAGGCACGGTCCTTCACGAGCTCGAGGTAGTCGTCGCAGAAAGTCCAGAAGAAGGTCTCGGTGGCCTCCAGCGCGCGGGTGTACTCGTAGGCCTCGAAGGCCGCCGTGGCGCGGTCGACGACCTCACCCAGCGCGGCGAGCATCGCCTGGTCCAGGGCGTTCGTGGCGGCGCCGGCACCCTCGACGTGGGCGCCCAGACCCAGCACGAACTTCGAGGCGTTGAGGATCTTGATCGCCAGGCGTCGTCCGATCTTCATCTGGCCGGTGTCGAACGCGGTGTCCGTGCCGGGTCGACCACTCGCCGCCCAGTACCGCACGGCATCCGACCCGTGCTGCTCGAGCAGGCCCATCGGCGTGACGACGTTGCCCTTCGACTTCGACATCTTCTTGCGGTCGGGGTCGAGGATCCACCCGCTCAGGGCGACGTGCGACCACGGCAGCGCGTCGAACTCCAGGTGGGCGCGCACGACCGAGGAGAACAGCCAGGTGCGGATGATGTCGTGGCCCTGAGGGCGCAGGTCCATCGGGTAGACGCGCTCGAACAGATCGGGGTCGCGGGCCCACCCGCTGGCGATCTGCGGGCTCATCGACGAGGTGGCCCAGGTGTCCATGATGTCGGCGTCGCCGACGAATCCTCCGGGCACGCCGCGCTGCTCCTCGCGGTAGCCCGGTGGGCAGTCGGCCTGCGGGTCGATCGGCAGCCGTGACTCGTCGGGGGCGATGGGGTCATCCCACAGCGGGGCGCCGTGCTCGTCGAGTTGGTACCACAGCGGGATCGGAACTCCGAAGAACCGCTGGCGGCTGATGAGCCAGTCGCCGTTGAGGCCACCGACCCACGACTCGTAGCGGTGCTTCATGTACTCGGGGTGCCAGGCCAGCTGCCGCCCCCGGTCGAGCAGCGCCTCCCGCAGCGCGGGCTCGCGACCCCCGTTGGTGATGTACCACTGCCGGGTGGTGACGATCTCGAGGGGCTTGTCGCCCTTCTCGTAGAACTTCACCGGGTGCGTGATGGGCCGCGGCTCACCCTCGAGGTCACCCGACTCGACCAGCAGGGCCGCGATGTGCTGCTTCGCCGCGTGCGCGGTCTTGCCAGCCACCTCGGCGTAGGCCTTGCGACCGGGCTCGCTGCCGATCCAGTCGGGAGTCTCGGGCAGCAGACGCCCGTCCCAGCCGATCACCGGGCGGGTCGGCAACGCCAGCTCGCGCCACCAGACCACGTCGGTGAGGTCGCCGAACGTGCAGATCATCGCGATGCCCGACCCCTTGTCAGGCTCGGCCAGCTCGTGCGCGACCACCGGCACCTCGACGTCGAACAGCGGCGACCGCACGGTCGAACCGACCAGGGAGCGGTACCGGTCGTCGTCGGGGTGGGCCACCAGCGCCACGCAAGCCGGGATGAGCTCGGGCCGGGTCGTCTCGATCCAGACCGGCGTGCCGCGGCCGTCGGGGGCGGACGGGTCCGCCGTCCAGAACGACACCCGGTGGTAGGCGCCGGGACGCTCGCGGTCCTCGAGCTCGGCCTGCGCGACGGCGGTGCGAAAGGTGACGTCCCACAGCGTGGGGGCCTCGGCCTGGTAGGCCTCGCCCCGCTTGAGGTTACGCAGGAAGGCCCGCTGG
>JALOLF010000114.1 GCA_025456085.1 Acidimicrobiales bacterium | reverse complement strand
CCTGGACGCGCATCCCACGCCGGTCGTGCAGGAGGCCGTGCGCGAGATCGAGTCGCTGGGGTACTCGACGCTGTGGGTGCCCGAGGCGGTGGGACGCGACCCGTTCGTGGCGTCCTCGGTGTGCCTGGCCGCCACCACCGAGCTCCGTCTGGCCACCGGCATCGCCAACATCTACGCACGCGACCCCATGACCATGGCGGCCTGCCAGCGAACCCTGGCCGAGGCCTACCCCGGGCGCTTCCTGCTCGGGATGGGTGTGAGCCATCACCACCTGGTGGCCCGTCTGCGCCACCACGACTACTCCAAGCCGTACAGCTACATGCGGGAGTACCTCGACGCCATGGACCAGGCGCTGTTCCTGGCCGTGGGCCCGGCGGAGGATCCCGGCCGCGTGCTCGCCGCGCTCGGGCCGAAGATGCTGGAGCTGAGCGCCACCCGGGCCTCGGGTGCGCATCCCTACTTCACGACCCCGGAGCACACCGCCCGCGCCCGGGCGATCCTGGGCCCCGACGCGCTGCTCGCGCCCGAGCAGATGTGCGTGCTCGAGACGGATCCGGCGGTGGCCCGTGCCATCGCCCGGGCGGGCATGGCCGTCTACCTACGGGCGCCGAACTACCTGAACAACCTGCGCTCCCTGGGCTTCGACGACAGCGACTGGGTCGACCACGACCACGCCAGCGACCGGCTGGTGGACGCCATCGTGGCGTGGGGCTCGGTCGAGCAGGTCCGAGCCCGTGTGGACCAGCACCTCGCCGCGGGTGCCGACCACGTGTGCGTGCAGGTGCTGCGGTCCGACCTGGAGCTGCCCCGCGCCGAGTGGCGGGCCCTGGCCGGCGTGCTGGTGTGATCCCGTCCCCGGCGGTGGGGCGCGCCCGGACCGGGAGCGCCGCCCGGTGACACCCGACGACGACCCCTCCGGGCGCGGGCGGGCTCGCTCGCTGTGGGCGTTGCTCAACGAGGACTTCACCGATGCCGACGGGGTGACGCGCTGGTCGGAGCCGGAGATCTCCTGGGGTCTGTTCCGGATCCCCGAGCGGGACCTGCGGCTGCTCGGCGACGTCGCCGGCCTGGACGTGCTCGAGATCGGTGCCGGGACGGCCTACGTGTCGGCGTGGCTGGCCCGCGCCGGGGCCCGGGTCGTCGCGGTCGACCTGAGCCACCACCAGCTCGCCACGGCGGCGCGCTGCCAGGCCCGATCCGGGCCGGTGTTCGGCCTCGTCGAGGCCGACGGGGAACGGCTGCCGGTCCGGGCCCAGACGTTCGACCTGGTCGTGAGCGAGTACGGCGCCGCGCCGTGGTGCGAGCCGCAGCGGTGGCTCGCCGAGGCGGCCCGGGTGCTGCGCCCCGGCGGGCGGCTGGTGTTCCTCACCAACAGCGTGCTCGCCGCGCTGTGCGTGCCGGCCGAGGGCGGGGTGGCGGGGGATCGGCTCCTGCGGGCCCAGCGCGACCTGGGCGACATCACCTGGCCCGGCGGGGGGCGCGAGCACCACCCGGGCCACGGCGCGTGGATCGCGGCGCTACGGGGCGCAGGGTTCGTGATCGACGCCCTGCACGAGCTCCACCCCTCCGAGGGTGCGGGCACCCACGACTACTACGACATCGTCACCGCCGACTGGGCGCGGCGGTGGCCGGCCGAGGACGTGTGGGTGGCCCATCTCCCGCCCCGGCCCGTCGACGCTCCGTGAGCCGGGCCCACCCGGCGGGGCCGGGCCGTTCGACTCTGGTGCGCCTCCGCGATGCGGTCGACCATCGGGGTGGGGCCTCGTGTCGTGCCGCGAACGAGGAGGTCCGACCATGGAACGTCAGCTCCCCGAGGTGCCGCTGTTCGACCGGGTCCGCATCCAGGCCGAGGTCCTCGTCCCGCTGGTCACGGCCCTGGAGCGACGGCTGGGCGTCGAGGAGGCCCACCAGCTCGTGCGGGAGGCGCTGGGGGCCGAGTGGCGTGCGCGCGCCCGCGGCCTGGTGCGCGAGCACGGCGACTCCCGAGGTGCGTTGCTGGCCCACGCGGAGGAGTCGATGGCGGGCGACCACCTCGCCGTGCAGTGGCTCGAGTTCACCGACGACATCGCCCGCCTCGAGATCACCAGCTGCGAGTACGCCCGCTTCTACCAGGAGCTCGGTGAGCCGGAGCTCGGCCATCTCCTCGTGTGCGAGAACGACGACTGGTTCATCGAGGCGCTCGACGACATCGACTTCGAGCGACGTCACACGATCATGCAGGGGGCGGCGACCTGCGACTTCTGCTACCGACGACGGGGGTCTTCTGCCGACGCGCCCCCGAGCTGACGCTCGGGGTGGGCGCCGGGCCGGGTCGTCGGATCTGGTGGAATGGGCCATCGACCCGATGACCCTTGGCCTCCCGCGCCGGTGGTGCGCCCCGATCCCGCCGAGCCCTCCGCCGACGGCACCGGCATGAGCGCCGACCCGCGGGTGGTGTGCGCCGCGCTGGTGGACGAGGTCGGTCCCGACGCGGTCGTCGTCGACGCCGACGTGCTGGACGCCTACCGACGGGACCGGGCCACCGCCGTCGAGCCCGGTCACCCGCTGGCGCTGGTGCGGGCCCGCGCCACCGGCGAGGTGCAGGCGACGGTGCGGGTGGCCGCCCGGTACGGCGTGCCGGTCGTCCCCCGTGGCCTGGGCACGGGGTTGTCCGGCGGTTCGACCGCCGTCGACGGTTGCATCGTGTTGTCCACCGAGCGCATGCGGACCCTGGTCGTCGATCCCGCTGCGCTGGTGGCCACGGTGGGTCCGGGGGTCGTCAACGCCGAGCTGAAGGAGGCGGCGCGGGCCCACGGCCTGTGGTACCCACCCGACCCGTCCTCGTTCGAGATCTGCTCCATCGGGGGCAACCTGGCCACCAACGCCGGCGGCCTGTGCTGCGTGAAGTACGGGGTGACGACCGACTACGTGCTGGGCCTGGAGGTGGTGCTGGCCGACGGACGGGCGGTGCGCCTCGGGGGTCGCACCATCAAGGACGTCGCCGGCTACGACCTGAAGCGCCTCTTCGTGGGCTCCGAGGGCACGCTCGGCGTGATCACCGAGGCCACGCTGCGCCTGCGGCCGGCGCCGCCCCCCGCCTCGACCGTGGTGGCCACGTTCCCGACCCTGGTGCGCGCCGGCGAAGCGGTGACCGGCATCGTGTCGACGGTGCGCCCGGCGATGCTCGAGCTGATGGACCGGGCCGCCCTGGCTGCCGTGGAGCTCGTCAAGCCGATGGGGCTCGACCTGGACACCGCAGCGCTGCTGCTGGCCCGCAGCGACGCCGGACGTGACGAGGCCGACCGGATCGGTGCGGCCTGCGAGGCCGCCGGCGCGACGTACGTGGCGGTCACCGACGATCCCGACGAGGGGGAGCTGCTCCTGGGGGCGCGGCGCATGGCCATCCCCTGCGTGGAGCGGCTGGGCACCGTGCTCATCGAGGACGTCGGCGTGCCCGTGCCCCGCATCCCCGAGCTGCTGGCCGCGGTCGAGGGGGTGGCGACCCGCCACGACACGGCCATCCCCGTCATCGGTCATGCCGGCGACGGCAACTTCCACCCGCTGGTGACTTTCGACGCCGCCGACCCCGGGGCCACGGCCCGGGCCGCAGCGGCCTTCGACGAGATCATGGACCTGGCGTTGTCGCTCGGCGGGACGGTGACCGGCGAGCACGGTGTCGGCGTGCTGAAGGCCGCGCACCTGCGGGCCCAGCTCGGTGACGACGTCTGGGAGCTGACCCGGCGCGTGAAGCAGGCCTTCGACCCTGACGGGATCCTGAACCCCGGCAAGTGGGTGTAGCGGCGCCGCGCTCAGCCGGTCGGGTCGGCGGCCGCCGCGTCCTCGGCCCGGTACGCCTCGAGCAGGCGCTGCTCGTCGTCGGGCTTCGGGAACAGGAAGAAGACCAGGGCGCCACCGATCAGGACGGACACGATGCCGGCCAGGAACGCCCAGTGCTGTCCGTCGACGAAGGACTGTCGAGCGGCGGCGACGATCTGGTCGGTGTACTGGGGGTACTGCTCGGCGGTGTCGGCCGCGCTGGCGAAGCTCTTGGTGAGCTGGGCCTCCACCTGTGCCGAGACCTGGTCGGCCTCGGGCGAGCCGGCGATGAGCCCGGAGAACGCCGATGCGTAGCCGGCGGTCAACAGCACACCCAGGATCGACTGCATGATGGCGCCACCCAGGTCGCGCTGCAGGTCCGCCGTACCCGAGGCCATGCCGGCCCGGGTCACGGGCACCGACCCGGTCAGGGCGTGCGAGGCGGGTGTGCCGGCGAAGCCCACCCCGGCGCCGACGAGGGCGTACGCCAGGCCCACCTGCCAGTAGTGGGCGCCCTTTTCCCACAGCGCCACCATGGTCACGAAGCCGGCCAGCACGAACGCGTAGCCGACCAGCAGCGTGACGCGCGCCCCTCGGGCCTCGACGAGCCGGGCCGAGCGGGGGGCGATCAGCACCATGAACAGCGCTGCGGGGAGGATGGCCGCGCCGGCCTCCACCGTCGAGTAGCCGAGCACGTTCTGCAGGAACTGCTGGCCGATGAACATGGCGCCCATCAGCGAGCCGAACACGATGATGCCGGCGCAGGCCGCCACCCAGAAGATGCGTCGCCCGGCGAGGTGCAGGTCGTACAGGGGGTTCGGGGTACGACGCTGGCGGAGCACGAAGCCGATCAGGGCGGCGACGCCGACGACGGCGAGGCTCGCCACCAGGGTGGCGGCGTCGGGCGAGCCGGCGAAGTTGATGGCCAGGACCAACGTCGCCACGACGACCACCGACAGCATGCCGCCCAGGTTGTCGACGGGCTCGTCGGTCTCGTGCACGTGACTCGGCACGAGTCTGACGGTGAGGGGGACGGCGATGGCGATCAGGGGCAGTGTGACCAGGAACACCGATCCCCACCAGTAGTGCTCGAGCAGCACGCCGGCGACGAGCGGCCCCAGGGCCGAGAGAGCGCCGCCGATGGCCGACCACAGTGCGATGGCGCGGGTGCGACCCGGCCCCGACCACAGCGCGGTGATGAGCGACAACGTCGTGGGGTACGCCATGCCGGCGGCGAGGCCGCCCACGATGCGTGCCAGCACGAGGACCTGGATGGACGGCGCCCACGCCGCAGCGAGGCCGGCGGGCAGCGAGAGCAGCACCCCGACGAGCAGCAGCAGCTTGCGGCCGTAGCGGTCGCCCACGGCACCGAGCCACAGCACCGAGGCCGCGAGGCCGAGCGAGTACCCGACGGCGACGAGGTCGAGCTGCGTCTGGGTGGCGTCGAAGGCCCGTCCGATGTCGGGGAGCGCCACGTTGGCCACGGCGAGGGGCAGGTTGGCGACCGCGGCCACCAGGATGAGGGTCCCCAGCACGAGTCGGGAGCGGGCCGGCGCGCTCGACGCCTCGGGCGGGGTGGGGCCGCCGGTGGTGCCCCCGTCGGGGGAGCGGTGACTCGCCATGGGTGTCCTCGACGTCGGTGTTCCTGGGCCGGTCCGGCGCCGGTCCGGCGCCGTCGCGCCGGGCGGCCCGACGGCCGATGCAGACGGTAGGTCCTCGCCGTGGCGTCGGCGACGATCACGGTGCGACGTCCCCGCCCGCGATCGGCAATGATGGGCGGCCGAGCGAAAGGGAGGACCGCATGAGCGATGTGGACGTGGTGGGGCCGATCGACGCAGTGCTGATCGAGTTCGATCCCGACAAGATGACCGGTGAGGCCGCCGAGGCGCTGCTGGACCTGGTGGAGCGGGGCGTGGTCCAGGTGCTGGACCTGGTCCTGATCGTGAAGGACCAGGACGGCACCTTCTCGGGGCTGGCCCTCGACGACGCCGGTGACGAGGCCGGCGGCTTCGCCGTCTTCTCGGGCGCCTGCTCGGGTCTGCTCGGCGACGAGGACCTCGCCGAGGCCGCGGATGCCATGTTGGCCGGCACCGCCGCCGCGCTGATCGTGTACGAGAACACCTGGGCCCGCCCCTTCGTGGCCGCGGCCCGCAAGGCGGGCGGCGAGATGATCGCCAGCATCCGGATCCCCGCCAAGGACGTGATGGACGCCCTCGACGCCCTCGACGTCGCAGGCTGAGGCAACGAACACCGAACGAGCACGAGAACAGGAGCAGACGATGCCAGGACTCATCCGGGGGATGGCCCGCACCGCTGTCGTCGCCGGCACCGCCACCGCGGTGTCGGGCCGCGTGCAGCGCCGCCAGGCCGAGAAGTACGCCTCCCGCGACGCGCAGATCTACGCCGACCGTGAGCAGGCCTACCAGCAGCAGCAGGTGCAGCAGGCCCCGCCTCCGCCGGCCGCGCCGCCTCCCCCCGCGGCCGCAGCGCCGTCCACCATGGACAACATCGAGGCCCTGAAGCAGCTCGCCGAGCTCAAGGACCAGGGCATCCTCACCGAGGAGGAGTTCGCCGCCCAGAAGGCGAAGATCCTCGGCGGCTGACGGGAGCCCCGCGGCGACCCACGTGCCAGACTCCTCCTCGGCCCGGGACCGAGGGGGAGTCATGGAGCGTTTCGAGGGGTGCCGCGCCGTCGTCACGGGCGGCGGCACGGGCATGGGGCGTGAGCTGGCCCGCCAGCTCGCCGCGGAGGGTTGCCACGTCGCGTTGTGCGACGTCTCGCCCGACGCCATGGCCGAGACGCAGGTGCGGTGCGAGCAGGAGGCGCCCGCCGGCACGCGGGTGACGACGCACGTCGCCGACGTGGCCGATGCCGACCAGATGGTCGCCTTCGCCGGAGCCGTGGCCGCTTCCCACGAGACGGACCGCGTCGAGCTGCTGTTCAACAACGCCGGTATCGGCGGGGGCGGCAGCGTGGTCGCCGACGACCGTGCGGAGTGGGAGAAGACCTTCGCCGTGTGCTGGGGCGGCGTGTACAACGGCACCCGGGCCTTCCTGCCTCTCCTGCTGGCCGCCGAGGCCGGCCACGTCGTCAACACGTCGAGCGTCAACGGGCTCTGGGCGTCACTCGGGCCCGACACCCCGCACACCGCCTACAGCGCGGCCAAGTTCGCGGTGCGGGGCTTCACCGAGGCCCTGGTGACGGACTTCCGGGTCAACGCGCCGCACCTGCAGGCCCACGTGGTCCTGCCCGGCCACATCGGCACGTCGATCGTGCACAACACCTTCTCGGCTCACGGCGGCAGCGCCAAGGAGTTGAACGACCGGCAGCTCGCCCGCATCCGGGCCACGCTGGCCGCTCGGGGCATCGACGCCGACGCGCTGAGCGACGAGGACATCCGTCAGGGCGCCGCGATGCAGGCCGACCTGTTCCGCGATCTCGCTCCCACGTCCGCGGCGGAGGCGGCGACGGTCATCCTCGACGGCGTGCGGGCCGGGCGGTGGCGGATCCTCGTGGGCCACGACGCCGAGGTGCTCGACGACCTCGTCCGTCAGGCGCCGACCGAGGCCTACGAGCCGGCCTTCTTCGAGCGGCTGCGGGCCGCCGGCGTCTTCGGCGGGCTCACCGGCTGAGTCGCGCCGGCTACCTCAGCCCGGCGCGGCGTCCAGCTGGCGGTGGGCGGCGCCGAGCAGCGCGTCGAGGAACACCGACCGCAGCGGGTCGATGGCGACCAGGGCGCGCGCCGGTGGCGTCTGCTCCAGCACGTGCAGCACCCGGGCCAGGGCGTGCGGACCCCACCCCTGGACCTGGTCGAGCAGGAGATCGCCGAGCTTGCCCCGTTCGACGGCCATGGTCACGATCCGGTCGAACGTCGTCGCCGGGACCTCCACCCGCTCGGCCCGGGGCACCATGGCGTGGGCTTCGTAGCGACAGGCCGAGTGGCACACCCCGCAGCCCAGGCACCGCTCGGTGTCGATGACCGCCCAGTTGCGGGTGTCGATGACCGCCCAGTTGCGGCGCAGGCCCTTCCCGTGGGTGAGCTCGAGGTGGATGGCGTCGACCGGGCAGGCCTTCACGCAGCGTCCGCAGCCCCGGCAGCGTTCGTGGTCGGCGGTGGCCAGCCAGTTCGAGCTCACGATGCCGTTGGGGATCCCGAAGGCCTTGATCGAGGTCATCATCCCGCAGCAGCATCCGCAGCAGTTGCACAGGTAGCCCACGTCCTGTTGGACGTTGTCGGCGGTCTGGGCCAGTCCGGCGGCCTTGCACTCCTCGACGATCCGCATGGCCTCGTCGTTGGTGATGGGTTCGGCGATGCCGGCCCGCACCATCGCCTCGGCGCCGCCGTTGAACGACAGGCACGTGCGCAGGGGTGCGTCGCAGCCCCGACCCAAGAGCCGGGCGTGGTGGCGGCACGGGCACAGCGACACGGCCACGCTGCGAGCCGAGCGCACGACCTCGCTGGTGCGCTCCCAGTCGAGCACCTCGGCCGGCGGAGTGTCGGGCAGCGACTCCTCCCGCACCATCGACCGGCCGATCTGGGTGTTGGCCCGGAAGATGGCCTTGGGCAGCGCCCCCTCGGCGAAGTAGTGCTCGAAGAGGTGGGCCAGCTCCTCCATCGGCGCCTCGTCGCGGGTGCGCATGAAGGTGAACTCGTAGAACCCGATCACCACCGGGGCCAGCACCACGAACCGCTGGCCGTCCTGGTGGAGGTCGACGACGAGGCCCTTGCGGGCCATGGTCGTGAGGCGCTCGTCGAGCTCGTCGAGCGGCAGGCCCAGCCGTTCCTCGAGCTCGTCGAGGGCGATGAAGGCCGGCAGGTGCCGGGCGATGTGGGCCTCCTCCGGGGAGAACAGCAGCCGCAGGATGGCCTGGAACGTGGGGGAGTCGGGTGCACCGGTGGGGAGGCGGTCCAGGCGCTGCTGGAGCAGCTGGTACTCCTCGTCGGAGCGCAACATCGCAAGGTGGCCCATGGCGCCTCCCCTCCGGATCGTCGGGGCCATCGTCGGTCGTGCCGCCGACCCACGCCAGGGCCGTCCGTCCCGATCCGGCCTCGCATGCGGGAAGGCACGCGCACCGCTCGGGGCGCCCGTCGTCGCCCGTGTGCCATCCTGGCGGGCTGCTGGATCGGCCGCTGACCGGGGGAGCGCACATGGAGACGGTCTGGGTCGTCGCGGTGCTGGTGGTCTCGCTGCCGGCGATGCTGGGCGTGGCGTGGACGGCGGCCCGGCTCTCGGGCGTCTCGCGGTCCTGGGTCCGCGTGGTCGTGTCGGGCGCGTTGGGCTGGGTGATCGGGTTCGGACTGGCCCTGTGGGAGGCGGGCGGCGACCTGCACGAGCGGGGGTTCGTCACTGCCGGCCTGGCCTTCTCGGTGGTGGCGACGATGTTCGCGGCGGTGATCCTCGACCTGCTGGCCAAGCCCGGCTCGCTCGCCACCGGCGAGGAGGCGGGCCTGTTCGTCGTCCCCCACCCGCTGCGCGACGCCCGGGCCCGCCTCGAGCCCGTGGCCCGTGAGCGCGAGATCGTGCGCATCCTGCGGGCCAACGGGTTCGGTCCCCTCCTCGGCCATGCCGACCGGGCGGTGCACGACGCCGACCCCGTCGAGGTGCGGGTGCGTCGCTCGCTCGAGCAGTGCGGTGGCATGTTCGTGAAGCTGGGGCAGGTGGCCTCGACCCGCACCGAGCTGCTCCCGTCGAAGGTCGTGGCCGAGCTGTCCCGGCTGCAGGCCAGCGCCGAGCCGGCACCGGTGGAGGAGGTGCGGGCTCAGCTCGAGGCAGACCTGCAGCGGCCCATCGACGAGGTCTTCGCCAGCTTCGACTGGGAGCCCCTGGCCGCGGCGTCGATCGCCCAGGTGCACGTGGCCCGCCTGCACGACGGCACCGAGGTGGTCGTGAAGGTGCGCCGTCCGGGCATCGAGCGGCTCGTGGAGCTGGACACCGGCGTGCTGCTCCAGCTCGCCCGCAACATCGAGACCCGCACGCCCTACGGCCGCCGGTACCGCATCTTCGACACCGCCCAGGAGTTCGCGCTGTCGTTGCGCGACGAGCTCGACTTCACCATCGAGGCCAAGAACGCCCAGGCCATCGCCGCCGAGCTGGCCGACGTCGACACGGTGCGCATCCCACGGGTCTACGAGGGCTGGACCGGCCGGCGGATGCTCGTCCAGGAGCGGCTCACGGGCGCCGCGGTGGGGGACCGTCAGGGCCTGGCAGCGCTCGACGTGGACCGCCACGAGCTCGCCGACCGCCTGCTCGAGGCCTTCCTGACCATGATGTTCGAGCGCGGCCACTTCCACGCCGATCCGCATCCGGGCAACGTGTTCGTCCTCCCCGACGGCACCCTCGGTCTGATCGACTTCGGCAACTGCGGCCTGCTCGACCCGCTGCAGCGCGATGCGCTCGTGGAGATGATGGTCGCCACCATCCAGCGCGACGCCGCCGCCCTGCGCGACGCCGTCTCGCAGGTCGCGGTCGTCGACCGGGAGACGGATCCCGAGGACTTCGAGCGGTCCCTCGCCCACTTCATGGCGGTGCACGTGGCGCCCGGCGCGGGGGTCGACGCCGCGGCGCTGACCGATCTGCTGCACGTGCTCGACGAGTTCGGCATCCGGCTGCCGGCCGGTCTCACCAGCTTCTGCCGGGCCTTCGCCATCCTCGACGGCACCCTCGACGTGCTCTGTCCGGGCTACCGGTTGGCCGAGGCCATGCAGCGCCTCGGCCAGCGCTTCGTGGCGATCGCGGTCGACGACCGCACCCCCGAGGAGATCGCCCGGGACGAGCTCATCGCCAACCTGCCCTCGCTGCGTCGCCTGCCCCGCCAGCTCGACCGCCTCGTGACGGGCCTCAACCGGGGTGAGATCGGGGTACGGGTCAGCCGCTTCTCCACGCCCGAGGAGCGCGCCTTCGTCACCCGTGTGGTCAACCGCGCCCTGCTGGCGCTGGTGGCGGGCGCCTGGCTCCTGGCCAGCGCGGTGCTGGCCGTGTCCGATGCCGGGCCCGGCTTCAGCGGCGACACGACGCTGCTCAACGCCATCGGCTACGCCGGCCTCGTCTGGTCGACGATCCTGTTGCTGCGCGTCACGGCCGGCGTCGTGCGCGAAGGCGCCGACTGACCGTGCCGCCCTCGCCCCCCTCGCCCTCCCTCCCCCCCCTCCGCCGAAATCGGGTCCTGCGCGGTCGGTCTCCGGCGTGGAACCGACCGATTTCGTGCGGATGCGTCGGCACCGGCGTCCATCCGACCGATGTCGGGTGAGGGCCGACCGATGGGGTGCCCCGGAGCGGGGATGCCGGGCCTCTAGGGTCGTCGCCGATGGGCTCCTCGTCGCGCACCTTCCGACACCCGTGGTGGATGGCCGGCGTCGCCGGGCTGGCCGTCGCGCTGTCCTACGTCGTCGCGGTGCAGGACCCGGTACCGGACGCCGAGCGCACCTTCACCCGATGGATCAACGACGCCCCGGACGTGGTCGCGGCGCCGCTCTACCCGGTCATGCAGCTCGGGACCGTGTGGGCGCCGCTGCTGGTGGGACTCGCCATCCTGGTCCTGCGCCGTGACCGCCTCCTGGCCCTGGCCTCGATCGCCGCCGGCCTCGTCGCCTGGTTCGGGGCCAAGGGCGTGAAGCAGCTCGTGGAGCGGGGCCGGCCGCTCGAGTACCTGCCCGAGATCGACGTCCGGGAGGGCAGCGGCACCGGCCTGGGCTACGTGTCCGGACACGCGGCGGTCGCCGCCGCGACCGCGGTGATCGCGGTGGCGGCGTTGCCGGCCCGTTGGCGGCCCGTGGCGGTGGTGCTCGCCGTGCTGGTGGGCGTGGCCCGGATCGTCTACGGCGTGCACCTGCCCGCCGACGTGGTGGGGGGCTGGGGGTTCGGCACGCTCGTGGGCCTGGCGGCGGTGGCGGGCGTCGATCGGCTGCGCCGAGCCTGAACTGGGTATTGCAATACACGAAACAAAGTTCGTATGATGGCACCCGAAGGGGAGTATCCCCGAGCGGCGCCGCCGTCAGCACGGCCTGATGGCTCGGTGGTGTCGGCCCTGCGGGGCGGGAGAGACCTTCGCCGAGAGCGAAGTCACGTCCCTCGGCGCCGCAGATCCCGGCGCGCCGGTCCCCACAGGAGGTCTTCATGACCGTCATCAGCCCGTCCAGCGCCCAGGCGGCGCGCACCTACCCGTCGATCTCGCTCCTGTTGCCCGTCGAGGGGCACGGACCGTGGCGGGAGCGCCTCCGCCACCTCGCGGCCACCGCCGAGCGCCGGCTCCGGGAGGAGTTCGGTGGTGGCGTCGACCGGGACCTCCTGCGGTCGCTGCACGACACCGTGGGCGATGTGGAGATCGGGGTGGCGACCCGCAGCGTGGCGGTGTTCGTCAACGCCTCCGGCTCCTGGGTGGTGCCCCTCGACGTCGAGGTGCGCGAGCGGGTCGTCGTCGACGACACCTTCGCCACCAGGGACCTGGTGCACGCCGAGAGCAGGGCGGCCGGGTACTGGGTGCTGGCGCTGTCTCTCGACCGGCCCCGGTTGTGGCAGGGCACCGGTGAGCGCCTCGTGCCCGTGCCGTGGGCCGTGGCGACCCCTGTCGAGGACCGGCGTGACCCTCGGTCCCGCCGGGGTCGTGACCGCTCCGACGTGGCCGAGACCCGCCGGGCCCGACGGCTCCGGGCCGTCGACGTCGTGCTCGGCGAGGTGCTCGCCGAGGACGACGATCCCCTGGTCGTGGTGGGCGCCGAGCCGTCGTTGTCGCACTTCCTGCGCATCACGCGCCAGGCGGGCCGCGTCGAGGGCGTCGTTCGTCGGGCACCCGATGCAGACGGGGCGGCGCTGGCCCGGCGGGTGCAGCCGGTGGTGGCCGAGGTTCTGGCCGAGCGCCGCGTGGCGGCGCTGCGCGAGCTCGACCGGGCTATCAGCGGCGACCGCGCCGTGTGGGGCCCGGCAGAGGTGTGGCTCACGGCCCGGCGGACGAACGGCGCCCTCCTCCTCGTCGAGGAGGACTTCGAGTACCCGGCTCGCCTGCTGCTGGGCGGGTGGCTGCAGCCCAGCCACGAGCCCGAGGCACCCGGGGTCATCGACGACGCCGTGGACGAGATGATCGAGATCGTGCTGGCCCGCCGGGGCCGTGTCGTGCTGGTCCCCGCGGGAAGCCTCGCGGCGCACGGGCGCATCGCCCTGGTCGCTCGGGAGCGCCGCTGAGATCGGGCGCACCCGGTCCCCGGGCCCGGGCCGATCCGTGCAAGCTGTGGGGGTGACGACCACCCCCACGCCCGGATCCACCCCGGCGGCCGGGCGGCCCACCGTCGGGGTGGCGACACCGACGGCGACCGCCGCCGCGGTGTACTTCGCCCTGCAGGCGGTGGCCGGCGTGGTGCTGTGGATCGGGGTGGCCGTCTCGGATCAGGTGCGGTCCTGGCTGGAGCTGGTGCCGGCGCGTCCGGAGGTGACCGACGCGTTCTTCCCTGCCGACGTCGTGGTGATCGTGTCGTCTGCGCTCGCGGCCTGGGCGTTATGGCGGGCGCGACCGTGGGCGCTGGTCCCCGTGTGGTGCACCGTCGGGGGCGTCGTCTACCCGACGGTGTACCTGGGCGCCTGGGTGGCCTCGACGGAGGGGTCCGGGGACGTGGCGCTCGGGATCATGGTCGTGACCAGTGCCCTGAGCTGCGGGGCGGCGGTGCTGGTGTGGCGAGCGGGTCGCCACGCGGGGGGCGGCGAGCGCTCCGGCTCGTAGTCCCACGTGCGCACGGTCTCGGCGCCTCGTCCGCGGTGGGCTCAGGACGTCGGGCAGGTCAGCAGGTTCGCCGACCCACCGAGGGCACCGGCCACCTGCTGGGCCAGGGCTGCCGGATCCGTGCCGTAGCCCGTGACCTCGATCACGTCGTCGTCGCCCCACACGTAGGCCTGGGGAAGCCCCAGCTCGGATCCCTGGCAGCGCGTGTCGATCCACGCCGCTTCCGTGGGTGGGTCGCTGTAGGTCGTCACGATGAGCAGGGCTGACTCGCCGCCGGCCGCGGCGACCGGCTGCGTCACGCAGGTCGCGCTGCGCACGTCACCGAAGTCCGCGATGACCTCGAACTCCTCACACGGGAACCCCGCCTCGGCGAAGGTCGTCCGGTAGGCCGACACCGAGGCGGCCTCGTCATTGGTCAGCTCCTGCCAGAGCAGGGCGCCGCCGATGCCGACGGCGATGGCGACGACAGCGATCAGGATCCGTAGGCCGAGTCCCGGGCCGCGTCGCCTGCGTTCCACGGGTTGGCTCGGGACGACCGCCGGCGGTGACGCGAACTCGTGGCCGCAGTACCGGCAGACCGCCGCTGCCTCCTTGATCTCCTCGGCGCATCGGGGGCAGGTCTTCGTGCCGGACGGCGTGGTGGTCTCGCTCATCACGGTCTCCTCCCTGTTGCGGTCACCGGCAGGGCGGCGACCGCGCGGCCTGCGGGCCGTGGAGCCGTGGACGTCACGACCTTCACGCCGCGCAGGCCACGTGGCGAACCAGGGCGTGCACCATGGCCGACCCATCGGCCGACGTCCGCATCGTCGCGCTCGACCCCGGTGGACGACAGGGTCGGTGGTCACGAGGCGCCGGGTCGGGGCGCGAGGGGTGGCAGCGGAGGCCTGCCGGCTCGAGGTGGGACGCTTCAGCTCCCGCGGTCGAGCAGCCACGGCCCGATCCGGTCGGTGAAGAGGCTGGGCAGGCCGCCGGTGTGGAGGAACACCGTTGGCTGCCAAGCCGCCAGCAGACCCCGGCGTCGGTCGGCCATCAGCCCGGCCAGCGCCTTGCCCGAGTACACGGGGTCGAGCACCAGACCCTCGGTGGCAGCGGCGAGGTGGATCGCCTCGTGGACCTCCGGGGTCAGGTCGCCGTACCCCGCTCCGATGTGGCTGCGATCCAGCTGCACACAGCCCGCGGGTGGCGCCCGGTCGGCCAGCTCGGCGACCGCGGCGACCAGTTCGGTGATGCGAGCGTCGACATCGGGCAGCGCCCCCACGTCGACACCCCGCACCCGGTCGTGGTCGCCGAAGCCCACGACCAGGCCGGCCTGCGTGCCGCCCGTGCCCGTGGCGGTGTAGACGACGGCCCCTGTGGGCGCGGCGCCGGCGATCTCGTCCGCGGCGCGCACGTAACCCAGGGTCCCGACCGGCGAGGCGCCGCCGAGGGGGACCGGATACGGCACGACACCGGTCGTGGCGAGGCGTGTGCACGCGGCGTCGATCGCGGCCTCGATGGCCGCGCCGTCGTAGGCCTGCGCCCACACCAGCTCGATGCCGAGCAGGGCGTCGAGCAGCAGGTTGCCCTCGGGAGCCTCGCCCGGGAGCCCGCCCAGCACCGCCACGCAGCGCAGCCCGGCCGCCCGGGCGGCGGCACCGGTCATGCGCACGTGGTTGCTCTGGGACGCCCCGCCGGTCACCAGCGTGTCGGCGCCCCGGGCCAGCGCGTCGGCCACCAGGTGCTCCAGCTTGCGGGCCTTGTTGCCGCCGCCGGCCAGCGCCGTCAGGTCGTCGCGCTTGACCCACAGCGCGCCCTCGTCGAAGCCCAGCGCTCGGCCGAGGCGGGGTAGCGGCTGCAGCGGCGTGGGGAGACCGGCGAGGGGGAGCCGTGGTGGGGGACCGACGTGCATCGTCGCCACCGTATCCAGCATCGGTGCGACGGTCCTGCCCCTGTCGGCCGCACCGGGACGCCGGCTACCAGTAGCGCTCCATGATCGCCCGCGCCCACGCCGGTTCGCGCACCTCACCCCGGGGGGCGAACCCGGACAGATAGGGCTTGACGTCGAGCACCGGCGTGCCGTCGATGGCGTCCAGTCCGCGCACCCGGATGCGGCGGCCCTCTGCGCCGACCAGCTCGCAGACCGAGACCCCTAGCCGGTTCGGTCGGTTCCGGCCCCGCTGGGCGAAGATCCCCACCAGTGGCCAGTCGGGACGGCCCCGTGGGTGTCGGGCCCCGGTCGGATCTCCACGCCGCCCACCGTGGGAATGCCGACCCCAGCAGCTCCGCCACGGACCTTCGGCACTTCACCGCCGACCGTGGCGGGCCCACGATCTGATCGTGACCGACGCGATCTCCATCCAGGGCCTGGTGAAGTCCTTCGGGCGCACCCGCGCGCTCGACGGTCTCGACCTGTCGGTCGACGTCGGTGAGGTGCACGGCTTCCTGGGCCCGAACGGGGCCGGCAAGACGACCACGCTGCGGGTCCTGTTGGGGCTGGTGCGGGCCGAGGGTGGGCGGGCCGAGCTGCTCGGCGGCGACCCGTGGCGCGATGCGGTGGTCCTGCACCGACGGCTCGCCTACGTGCCCGGCGACGTCGCCCTGTGGCCCAACCTGTCGGGCGGCGAGGTCATCGACCTGCTCGGTCGCCTCCGGGGCGGCCTGGACCCGACGCGACGGGCCGAACTGCTCGAGCGCTTCGACCTGGACCCCACCAAGAAGAGCCGTACGTACTCGAAGGGGAACCGGCAGAAGGTGGCGCTGGTGGCGGCGCTGGCCTCCGAGGTGGAGCTGCTCCTGCTGGACGAGCCCACCCTGGGCCTCGACCCGCTCATGGAGGCCGCCTTCCGTGACTGCGTGCGGGAGCGGCGCGACGCAGGGCGCACCGTGCTGCTCTCCAGTCACATCCTGGCCGAGGTCGAAGCGGTCTGCGACCGGGTGACCATCATCCGGGAAGGACACACCGTCGAGACCGGGGCGCTGGCGTCGCTGCGCCACCTCACCCGCACCCGCCTCACCGCGGAGCTGGTGGCGCCGGTGCCCGATGGGCTGGACGCGCTGGCCGGGGTCCACGAACTGCAGGTCGACGGGTCCCGCGTGTCGTGCGAGGTGGAGCCGGGCGCGCTCGACGAGGTGCTGCGCGCCCTGAGCCGTGTCGGCGTGCGTGGTCTCGTCAGTCAGCCGCCGACGCTGGAGGAGCTGTTCCTGCGCTACTACGGCGACACGGCCGCCTCGCTCGCCGGCACGGGGAGCGAGGCGCCGTGAACGACCTCGCCGGCACCGCCACGCTGGTCCGCCTGGCCCTCCGACGCAGCCGCGTCCTGATCGCCGTGTGGGTGGTGGGCTTCGTGGCCATGGCCGCGTACTCTGCCGCCGCCACCATCGATCTCTACCCCACGCTCACCTCCCGGGTGGACGCCGCCGAGACGCTCAACGGCTCCCAGGCCATGGTGGCGCTCTACGGCCGCGTGCACGACCCGTCCTCCATCGGTGGGTTGTCGATCATCAAGCTGGGCGGCATCGGCGCGGTGTTCGTCTCGCTGCTGGCCGTCTCGCTCGTGGTGCGCCACACCCGACAGGACGAGGAGGCGGGACGGACCGAGCTGCTGGGCGCGACCGTGGTCGGTCGCCGTGCACCGCTGGGCGCGGCGCTGCTCGTGGTGGGCCTCGTGAACGTCGTCCTGGGGGCGCTGACCGCAGTGGCTCTGACCGCCGTCGGGCTGCCGGGGCAGGGCTCGGTGGCCTTCGGCGCAGCCCTGGCCGGCGTCGGGATCGCGTTCGGGGCGATCGCCGCCGTCACCGCGCAGCTCACGACGAGCGCCCGGACCGCCAGCGCCCTCGCAGCCGGTGTGCTCGCCGTCGTGTACGTGCTGCGCGCCGTCGGCGACCTCGCGCAGGAGGGTGCGCTGCGGTGGCTGAGCTGGCTCTCCCCCGTGGGATGGGGTCAGCAGTTCCGACCCTATGCCGGCAACCGATGGTGGGTGCTGCTCGTCGTCGTCGGCTTCACCGTGGTCACGGTCTCGGTGGCCTTCGCCCTGGCGACGCGCCGCGACCTGGGAACGGGGCTGGTCCCCGTGCGGGACGGACCGGCCACGGCGTCACCGGGCCTGCGCACCCCGCTCGCGCTCGCCTGGCGGTTGCAGCGGGTGGCGCTGTTCGGATGGGCGGTCGGCTTCGCCGTCCTGGGAGGCCTCGTCGGCAGCATGGCCTCCGAGGTCGGGGGCTTCACCGAGAGCGAGACCGCCCAGGAGTTCATCACGAAGCTGGGCGGGCTGGACGACCTGATCGACGCCTTCCTGGCCCTCGAGCTCGGCATGGCCGGCGTGGTCGCCGCCGCCTACGGCATCCACGCCGTGCTGCGGCTGCGGGCCGAGGAGGTCGAGTTGCGTGCGGAGCCGGTGCTGGCCACGGGGGTGAGCCGGCTCCGCTGGGCCGGCGGCCATCTGGTGGTGGCCCTGGCCGGCACGACGACCCTGCTGCTCGTCGTCGGCACCAGCGCCGGCGCCGCCCACGGGATCGCCGTCGGGGATGCCGGCGCCGGCGGTGCGGTGTTCCTCGGGGCGCTCGCGCAGCTCCCGGCGGCGTGGGTGCTCGTCACCCTGACCGCCGCGGCCTACGGCGCGGCGCCGCACCTGGCCGCGCTCGGCTGGGTCGTGCTGGCGGTGTTCCTGGTCATCGGCGAGTTCGGCCCGTTGCTGGGGCTCTCCCAGTGGCTCATGGACCTGTCGCCGTTCGTCCACATGCCCCGACTCCCCGGAGGACCGGTCGACCCGCTGCCGCTGGTCGTCGCCGTGGCCGCCGCGCTCGGCCTGGCTGCGCTGGGCCTCGTCGGACTACGCCGCCGCGACATCACCTGAGGACGATCGGCGTCAGGCGCCGTACACCATCCGGCGGTTGTAGGACCTGATCGGCGGGACCAGGGCGCTGCTGTGGAGCAACGCACCCCGACACAGCCACGCGTCGTCGTAGGTGATGGCGGCGCGCTGGACGGGGTCGAGACGCATCCGGTTCCCCCGGACGATGTGGGCACCCGGCGGGGTGCCCGTCGTGATGCTCCGGCCCAGGTGTCGCGCCACGAAGCGGTCCACGTCGTCGAGCACCCGTTCGTGGTGGAACACCGACTCCTCGTAGCCGACCCGCATCGTGGGCAGTCCGGTCGAGGCGACCTCGCGGTCGAGGATGCGGTTGCGTCGGTACCACAGACGGGCCAGGTACGGGGCGGTGCAGCGGACCCGCCCCGCGAACGACGTCGCGTCCCGCTTGCGTCGGGACTGCTCGGAGGCGATCCAGGAGCGCACGTCGCGGGTGAGCCGCAGGACGGCGAGCGAGCTCGACCCTCGCGCTGCCAGCTCCAGGTGGGTGCCGTGCTTGGAGGAGTCGACCATCGACACGTCCGGTCCGAACACCTCGCCGAACACCATCTGCACGGTGGCATAGCCCTGCGCCAGCGTTCGCACGTCGTCGGCCGCGAGTCGCTCGATCACCGCACCCCAGAACACGCAGTCCGTGGGTGCTGCCCCACAGGTGCAGCCGAGCTCGGACACCGTCGCCCGGGTCCGCAGCCAGGTTCGGACGGCGCCGCTGATCTCGCCGACGCCCACCCACGCGCCGTGGCTCGACAGCTGCAGGTCGAGGTAGGTCGAGCCGCTGTGCTGCAGGCTGGCGATGAACAGCACCTCGGGTGCGGGCATGTCCCCTCCGTTCCGGGACCCGGGAGCCTACGCGCCGTCGGTGCGCACCTCGCTACCGTGACCGACGTGACCGACGTGACCGACGTGACCGACGTCGAGCGCCGTCCGGGTGACGGGGACCCGACCGGCTGGCTCGACCTCGCCGCCGTCGTGGAGCGGATCGATCTGGGTGCCGGCTCCTGGGTCGACGTCGTGCGGGGCCTGCTGCCCGATGCCGACGCCGTGCACGACGACCTGCTCGAACGGGTGACGTGGCAGCAGGGGCGCGTGTTCCGGTACGAGCGCTGGATCGACGAGCCCCGTCTGTCGGGCACCGAGCGAGGCGACCGGCGCCACCCGGCCCTCGTCGAGGTGCAGCACTGGATCAGCCGCCGCTACCGCGGCGTGCACTTCGACGGTTACGCCCTCGCCCGCTACCGCCACCAGGCCGACAGCGTGGCCTTCCACCGAGACCGGGAGATGCGCTGGCTCCAGGACACGGTCATCGCCGTGCTGACCCTCGGTGCCCGCCGCCCGTTCCTGATCCGGCCCCTCGACGGGCCTCGCCGGGGAGCGGACGAGCTCGCCGACGCCCCGGACCTGGCGCCGGCCAGCGGCGACCTGCTGGTCATGGGCGGTCGCTGCCAGGCGACGCACCTGCACGCCGTGCCCAAGACCCGCCAGCCGGTGCGGTCACGCATCTCCGTGCAGTGGCGCTGGACGTCGCGGCGTGGCGAGCGCGACCGCAACCCCAGCTACCGCGCGCCACGCCGCTACCGCCCCTGAACCGGCGGGTCCGGCACGCCGGTCGACGTGGTCAGCTCGGGCGGTCGGCGCCGGCGTCCACCAGGGCGTCGAGGGCCACGGCCGCGTAGAGGGCGATGCCCGTGGCCATGGCGTCCTCGTCGATGAGCATGCGGTTGGAGTGGTTCGGCGCCACCGTCCGCGGATCGGCACCCGGTGGGCACATGCCCAGGAAGGCCATGGCACCCGGCACCTCCTGCAGGACGTAGGAGAAGTCCTCGGCGCCCATCACGGGGGAGGGGAGCTCCAGCACCCGGTCCGGACCCAGCAGCGCCGTGGCGACCTCGAGGGTGCCGGCGGCGCGTGCCGCGTCGTTCACCGTGACCGGGTAGCCCTCGGTGAGGGTGACCTCGGCCTGCATGTCGTGGGCGGCCGCGATGTTGGTGGCGACCCGCTGCACCGCGGCCACCACGCCGGCGCGGGTCTGGGGGTCCACGGCCCGGATCGTGCCCTGCAGCAGCGCCGTCTCGGGGATCACGTTGGTGGTGGTCCCGGCCCGGATCCTGGTCACGGTCAGCACGCCGGGCCGGAAGGCGTCGACCCGCCGGGTGACGTAGGTCTGCAGCGCGGTCACCACCTCGCAGGCCACCGGGATGGGGTCGTTGGCGAAGTGGGGGGTCGACGCGTGGCCGCCCCGGCCCCGGACCACGATGCTGAACTCGTCGGTGGAGGCGAGCATCGGCCCGCCCCGGGTGCTCACCCACCCGGAGGGCAGGTTCGGCGTGACGTGGATGGCGAAGGCTCGGCTCACCCCGTCGGTGACGCCTTCGTCGATCATGTGCCGGGCCCCGGCGTGGCCCTCCTCGCCGGGCTGGAACATGAACCGCACCGTCCCGCTCAGTGCGTCGCGGCGTTCGGCCAGCAGGCGGGCCGCCCCCACCAGCATGGCCGTGTGGGCGTCGTGTCCACAGGCGTGCATGGTGCCCGCCACCTCGCTGGCGAAGGGCAGGTCGTTGTCCTCGGGCATGGGCAGGGCGTCCATGTCCCCCCGCAGCAGCACGGTGGGTCCGTCGGGGTCGCCGACGAGATCGGCCACCACCGACGTGCACGACGCGCCCGTGCGCACGGCGAGGTCGAGGTCGGCGAGGCGGTCCAACACGGCCTGCTGGGTGCGGGGCAGCTCGAGGCCCAGCTCCGGGTGGGGCTCATGGGCGGCGAGTGTAGGAGGCGTGGGTCCGCCCGGCCCCGGGGTGCGACACTGGGTCCATGACCGAACGCAACGTGCTCGGCGGGGAGCTCGAGTCCTGCGGCACCGATCCGCTCACCGGCTTCTACCGCGACGGCTGCTGCAGCACCGGCCCCGAGGACCTGGGTAGCCACACCATCTGCGCCGTGGTCACCGCCGAGTTCCTGGCCCACCAGCGCAGCATCGGCAACGATCTGGGCACGCCGATGCCCCAGTACCGGTTCCCCGGCCTGGTGCCCGGCGACCGTTGGTGCGTCACCGCCGCCAACTGGTACCGGGCCCACCTCGACGGCGTGGCTGCGCCGGTGGTGCTGGCCGCCACCCACGAGCGGGCGTTGGACATCGTGCCCCTCGAGGTGCTGCGCCGGCATGCCGTCGACGTCCCGCCGGACCTCGGCGCGCTGGACCAGCTCTGATCCGCTCCACGCCGACCGGGTCCCCGGGGTGAGGCCGGCCGACCGCCACGTCGGGCGGCGGGGATGCGGTGCTCAGGCGGCGAGGGAGTCGTCGTCTCGGCGGCGGGTGTGGAGTGCGACCGGGTCGGCGGGTCGGGTTCGGGTCGCCACGGTGATGCGAGCGGGCAGCAGGCGGCGAGCCTGCCGGCGGTC
>JALOLF010000220.1 GCA_025456085.1 Acidimicrobiales bacterium | reverse complement strand
GGCGGCTTCACGCCGGTGATCTCGTTCGGGCCGAACCGGGCGAGCCGCGCCACCGCCTCTGTCTGCGCGAGGCCGTGGTCGGCGTCGCCTCCCATCTGCTGGACGACCGATGTGGCCTCCTGTGCGTACCAGCGAGTCTCCGGACTCACTTCGGGCGCCGACGCCGTCGGCTCGGACGCGGCCATAGAACCTCCCCGTTGGTGCTCCACAGCCCATCTTGGCGGGTGCGGCCGAGCGACGCGTCACACCGAGAGATGTATTCATGGGATTCGACGTGCCCGATGAAGATGCGCTGACCCTCCCGTACAGGTCGGTCGCTGTTCTGCTGACGCCCGTCAGCTCCGCTCCAGCAGCCCCATCTCTGTGGCGCGGCGGATGGCGTCGTCGCGAGTGTTGACCCCGAGCTTGCGGTAGATCGCCATGCCTTGGGTCTTGACCGTGTGCTTGGACAGCGAGAGCTCGTTCGCGATCTGCGGGTAGGACAGGTGGGTGGGGAGATGCTGCAGCAGTCGCAGCTCCGCGGTCGAGAGCACCTCGCACGACAGCCCTGCGTTGCGCACCGACCGGATGCGCTCGGCGATCTCAGCGAAGGCCCGGTCGACCGCCGGTGCCCTCGCAGCCCGCCCGTACTGGCGCTCGGCCTCGTGCACGAGCGCCGACGAACGATCGACGTCACCGAGCGCCTGAAAGACCTGCGCGAGGCTGAGTCGCCCGAACACCAGGGTCCACGAGGGCACCATCGTCGAGCGCGACACGAGCCTCAGGGCGCGCAGAGCCTCGCGGCGCGCCTCCGCCCGACGGTCCTCCAGCAGATAGCCTGCGGCGGACGACACGAACACAGGACCCGTGGTCGCCAGATGATCGAGCTGATGCTCCGCGATCACCGAGCGGGCCCGCTGAATCTGCGCCAAGGCCGCCACCCGCTGACCCTGGGCGAGCTCTAGCTGCGCAAGAGCAGACAGGCAACGCGCCTGCATCGCCGGGAGGTCGTGAGCCAGCGCGAGCCGGTTGGCCCAGCCGAGAGCGGCTGTCGCCTCGGCCTCATGGTCCTGCAGGGCTGTGGCGACACCGAGCAGGAACCACGCAACGGAGCACCACGGTTCGGCGGGGTCCGCCAGATGCAGGTAGCGCCGCATCTGGGCCTCGAGCTCAGCGGGCGCCTGAGTCCAGGCGGTCGCTCGTAGCAGCAGCAGCGGGGCCTCCCACCGGTCCCCCTCGGCCCGGGAGACGGCCTCCACCGCAGCCTCCATTCGTGCGACGAGGGCGGCGTCCCCTCGCTGCACCCCCATCCAGGCGCACGCCATGGCGAGGCCGGGGTGCGCCGCGACGCGGGCCGCATCCACCCCGTCGATCCAGCGCTGCAGGACGGGCAGGTGGCCTGTGCCGATGAGAACCCCGGCGTACTGCCAGACGAGTTCGCTCAGCCTGCCGTCGTCGGCGGCGGTGCGGGCGTGGTAGACCGCACCGTCGAGGTCCCCGACCATCTCCCTCGCGCGGGACGCCCGCTCGTGACACATGCGCCACACCCCGGGGTCGGTGACCCGTAGCTCGTCGGATAGGAACGCCGACAGCAAGGGGTTCATTCGGAACCGCGGCTCGAAGCCGTCGAGCGCGACGACCAGGTGCTGGGACTGCGCGAGTCGACACAGCCGGGCCAGTGAGCCGGCCTGTCCCGTCACGGCGTCGCACGCGGCCTCGTCGAGGTCCGGAAGCACCGAGCAACGCAGCAGGAACTGGGCGTCCGCAGGCGACAGCCGAGCGAGGATCTCGTCGCGCAGGTACCGCGGCAGACCCGTGCTCGACAGCCACGAGGCGGTGCGCGACACGGGCGCCCTCCCCGACTTGGCCGCCAGGAGCGAGAGGTACACCGCAACCGGCCACCCTTCGGTCGTCTCCATCAGGTCGAGGAAGGTGTCGTCGGGCAGCGTCACGGCGGTGAGCCGCATCAGGTCGGCGCCCTCCACGGCGTCGAGGGCCAGTACGCCGGTCTCGACCATGCGCAGGTCGCCTCGGGCGCGCACTCGCGAGAGAGCCGCCGGAATCGCCGACCGAGTGGACAAGACCAGCTGGCAGTGAGGCGGGAGCGCGCCGGCGATCGCCGCGACCAGGCTCTCCCACCTCTGTCCCCGCATGGAGCCTGCCTCGTCGATCACGATGAGGTAGGGGAGCGTCGGGTAGCCGACCGCCTGCTCGATGACAGGCAGCACTGCGAGGTGCCACTCGACCAGGTCGTCGGCGGCGGGCACCGACGGGATCTCACGGATGAGGCCGGTAGCCGACAAGGCGGCCAGCAGCTCGCCGACGATCCAGGTGGCGTCCGGCGCCTGCGGGCGGACGGTGATCCACACCACGGGTCGGCGATCCTCGCCCACCCACTGGGCGAGCACGGTCGTCTTGCCGTACCCGCCCGGGGCCTGCAGGCACACGACAGGTTCGGGGCACTGCTGGAGGATGCGCAGCACGCGTTCCCGGCGGACGAAGCGCAGGTCCCCACCGATCGAGGGACCGAGGTGTCGACGTGGTGCTCGACGTGCGTGACTAGCCTGAGCGCGGCCAGAAAGAGGTGTGACCATGTCGCGACGTGTTGCTGCTGTTCTGGCATTGCTGTGTCTGGCGGCAGGAGGAGCGCTGCTGGCCTTCTCCGTCGTCGCGGAGTTCCCGCAGGGCATGATCGCGCTGGGGCTGCTGGTGCTGGCGGCGGTCGTCGCGTGGCAGGGCCTGATACGCACCGGCCGGGCTCGCTGGGTGTGGTGGGTCGTGGCCGGTGCGCTGCTGGTGGCCGCTGTGACGACGGTGCTGGTGGCTGGCATCCGTCCGGCCGGGCTGCTCGGCGTGCTGCTCGTCGCGCTGAGCGGCCCTGCCGCGACGCGAGCGTTCTCTGTGCACCTGACCCTGCCGAGCGCGCCCCGCCCCACGCGAGCGGTGGTGGTCTACAACGTCAAGTCCGGCGGTGGAAAAGCGGTCAGCAACCATCTGGCGGACGAGGCGCGCAAGCGGGGGATCACCCCCCGGCAGCTCGAGCCTGGCGAGGACTGGGAACAGGTCGTGCGAGACCTGGTCGCCGATGGCGCCGACGGGCTCATGGCGGCCGGCGGCGACGGGACACAGGCCCTGGTGGCCACCATCGCGGCCGAGCACGACCTGCCGTTCGCCTGCATCCCGGCCGGCACCCGCAACCATTTCGCCCTCGACCTGGGCGTCGACCGCGACGACGTGGTGGGCGCCCTGGACGCCTTCGTCGACGGCGGGGAGAAGCGGGTCGACCTGGGCGAGGTCGGCGGCCGGGTATTCGTCAACAACGTGTCCTTCGGGCTGTACGCCGAGGCGGTGCAGAGCGAGGGTTACCGGGACGCGAAGATACGCACCCTGCTCGACACGGTGCCGGCCGCGGTGGCGCCCGGTCCGCACGGCACCAACCGGACGCTGCGCTGGACCGGCCCGGACGGCTCGCCGCACTCGTCGGCGGTGGTGATCCTGGTCTCCAACAACTCCTACCGGCTGGGCAGGGCCATCGGTTCGGGCACCCGTCCGCGCATGGACGCCGGCGTTCTCGGCGTCGCCGTCATGGGTGCCCCGTCCCCCGACGGTCGCCCGCAGCGGTTGCAGCAGTGGGCGACGCCGGAGTTCGTGATCGAGTCCGACGGCGACGTGCCGCTCGGTGTCGACGGGGAGGCGCTGATGATGCCGACCCCGCTGACGATGCGAACCCGGCCCGCTGCGCTGCGCGTCCGCATCGCCCCTCAGCACCCAGGTGCGTCTCCGTCGTACGCGCAGCCGACAGGGGTCCGGGAGGCGATAGGGGGCCTGGTGCGCATCGCCGCCGGTACCGACCCGGCGAAGCTCGGGTAGCGCGCGTGAGGGCACGAGTGACCCGATTCGGCGGCCTGGCCCGGCGTTGTCCGGCAGGTCCGCGGACGCCCGAGGGTTCAGGCTCGAGTCGTCACCTGCCGTCAGCGCTTCCCGCCGCCGAGCAGGCCGCCCAGCATGTCGAGGATCGAGCCGGCCCCACCGCCCCCGCCTGTCCCGCCCGCCCCGCCGAGCAGACCGCCCAGCAGGTCCTCGAGTCCGGAGCCGGTCGTCCCCGACCCGGCGGGTCCGGCCCCTGCCGCCGTCCCGGCGTCGGCCGACCGCCCTGCCATCTGCTGGGACAGGAACGACATCACCAGCGGCGCCAGCAGAGGCAACAACCTGCGCATGAGGTCACCACCGCCACCACCCTGCGATCCCAGCGCCGACACCACCTGCGGGGTCTTCTCCCCGAACACGTGACCGACGATCTTCTCCCCGTCGGCGACGTCCACCTGGCTCAGGTCGATCCCGCCGGTGACGAGGTCGGGGCTGTGCTGCTGCACCGCGCTGGCGAGCGACGCCGCGCCTGCAGGGTCGCCGGCGTTGGCGCCCATGCCGGCCATGAGTGCGGGCAGCGCCTGCTCGGTGAGCTGACGAGCGGTGCCGGGGTCGACACCGAGCTGCCCCGCGAGGCTGTCGTACGGGATCTGCTGCAGCAGATCGTCAAGGCCGGCCATGGTGCTCCTCTCGATGTGGTGGGTGGGACCCTAGCCTCCCGTCAGGTCACCTCACCTGGCATTGTGATGATCGTTGTGCGTGAGCGGTGACGGTCGAGCGCACCTCGCTGTGGCACCGGGTCGTCGTGCGGTTGCGCGAGACGACGTGGGCACTCGACGCCAACGACGGGATCATCGCCGTTGCCGGCATCCTGCAGGGCTTCGCCAGCGCCGGCGCTGGCGATCGGCTGCTGCTGTTCACCGCGTCGGTCGCGACGCTGGCCGGCGCTTTGAGCGCGGGCGGAACGAAGTGGGCCGAGGTCGCCGCCCAGCGTGAGACCGAGCTGGCCATCGCGCGTGACGAGGCCAAGAAGATCGTCGCCGACCCGGCTGGCGAGCTCGCCGAGCTCGTGGCCTACTGGGAGGGCCGCGGCGTGAGCCCGGTGCTGGCCCGCGAGGTCGCCGAGCAGCTCATGGCGCGCGACCCCTTGGCTGCTCAGCTCGACGCCGACTTCGGCCTGGAGGAGATCACCCCACCGACCGCACCCCTGGTCGAGGGGATGCAGACCACGCTCGCGTTCGCGATCGGGGCCACGGTGCCGCTGCTCATCACCTACTTCGTGCCGCTGGCGATCGAGTCCACCCTCATCGTCGTCGCGGTGATCGTCTCGCTGACGTTGACCTCGTTCGTCGCGGCGGGCGTGGGTCGGTTGACGGCGGTGCGGATGCTCATGAGAAGCCTCGCCGTCGGCCTCGGGACGATGGGTCTGAGCTACCTGGCGGGTCTGGCCTTCTTCTGAACAGGGGCGGCCGGCTGCCCCTCGCCCGGCTGACCGTGCCTGGGGCGTCGGCCTGGGCGCTAGGGTCACGCAGCGTGCTGCGGGACGTCGTCACCGGTGACCTGCCCATGTACCGGCGACTGCTGTGCAACCCGATGACGATGGCGCAGCTCGGTGGCCCGCTGGACCCCGACGACATGCCTGCGAAGGTGGGACGCGACGTGCGCGACGTCCTGCTCGACCGCGCCTGGATCCTCACGATCGTCCCCGACGGGCGACACCCAGCCGAGCGCGCCGGCTCGGTGGTGCTCTGGCGGCAGACCGACGGGGGGACGACACACAGCGAGCTCGGGTGGATGGTGCTGCCCGAGTACCAGCGTCGCGGGCTGGCGACGGCAGCATTGCGCTCGCTCGTCGAGCGGGCGGACGCCGACGGCCGGTGGGGCGACCTGCACGCCTTCCCCGGCGTCACCAACGCCGCGTCCAACGCGCTGTGTCGACGTCTCGGCTTCGATCTCGTCGGTACCACCGTCGTCCGCTACGCCGATCGCGACCTGGCAGTGCACCACTGGCGGCGTCCGGCACTGGCCGCGGCTCAGAGGTCGCGACGCACCCGCTCGGGTTCCTCGCCCGGGTAGCGCATCAGGTTGGCGATGGCCAGAGCGAGGCCACCCCAGATCACCAACATGGCCACGATCATCATGACGATGGCGGAGCCGCTCATGGGGTCCCCCTCTCGACGGTACGGGCGTCGGGCGTGCGCACGAGCGGCGTCGGCGGCTCGAGGCTCGTTCGTCTGCTCCAGGGCAGGATCGTGAGCACGACTGCCACCACGACGACGGCCACCGTCGCGCCCCAGCCGACCGAGTTGATCAGCCACGCCGGGTAGCCGCCGTACGGCTCGGCCAGGGTGTCGCGCAGCTCCTGCACGAGGATGAACGTGAGGATCAGCGGGATGATCACACCGACGAGCAGCATCCACCACCGTCCCAGAGGGAGGGACGCCGTCGCGTTCATGTGAGCACGCAGGTCGGGCAGGTCGCGATAGACCCAGGTGACGGCCAGCACGCTCACCACGGCCACGAGCAGGATGCCGAACCGGTTGATGAAGTGGTCGAGGGTGTCGAGGATCGGCACTCCCGTGGTGGTGGCGAACAGCAGCACGCTGATGACGGCCGAGGGCACACCGACGAGCAGCGTGGCGGACACGCGGCCGAGGTCGAGCTTGTCCCGCACGCCGGAGATCACCACCTCGACCACGCTCACCAGCGAGGTGACCCCGGCCAGCACCAGCGAGCCGAAGAACAGCACGCCGATGAGGGCGCCCGCCGGTGCCTCGGAGATGATCGCGGGGAACGCCACGAACGCCAGCCCGAGGCCCTGCGTGGCCACCTCGTCCACGCCCACGCCGCTCGCCTGGGCGATGAAACCGAGCGCGGCGAACACTCCCACGCCGGCGAGCAGCTCGAAGCCCGAGTTGGAGAACCCCACCACCAGACCCGAGCCGGTCATGTCGGTGCGCCGGCCCACGTAGGACGAGTAGGTGATCATGATGCCGAAGCCGACCGAGAGCGAGAAGAAGATCTGTCCGAACGCGGCGGCCCACACGGCCGTGTCGGTGAGGGCGGCCCAGTCGGGTGTGAAGAACGCGTCGAGCCCCACCGCCGCTCCCGGCAGGAACA
>JALOLF010000219.1 GCA_025456085.1 Acidimicrobiales bacterium | reverse complement strand
CATGTTCGCCCACGAGCTGGGCATCGACGTGTGGGAGGCCATCGACGCGGCCTCGTCCAAGCCCTTCGGCTACCTGCGCTTCACGCCCGGGCCGGGCGTCGGCGGGCACTGCCTGCCCATCGACCCGTCCTACCTGTCGTGGCGGGTGCGCCGCTCCCTGGGCGAGACGTTCCGCTTCGTGGAGCTGGCCAACGACGTGAACGAGCACATGCCCGACTACGTCGTGCGCCGCCTCATGGAGGGCCTCAACGAACGGGCCCTGCCGGTGAAGGGCCAGCGGGTGCTGTTGCTGGGCCTGGCCTACAAGCGCAACACCGGTGACGCCCGCGAGACCCCGTCGCAGCCCATCGCCCGGGAGCTGCTTGGCCTCGGCGCCGAGGTCCTGGCGGTCGACCCCCACGTGCACGACGACCACGTTCCCGCCGGCGTCGTGCGCACCGAGCTGACCACCGAGGTGCTGGCCTCGGCCTCGGCGACGATCCTGCTCGTCGACCACGACTCCATCGACCTGGACCTCGTGGCCCGCCACGCCCTCTACGTGCTCGACACCCGTCACGCCCTGGCGCCCGCCCCCAACATCGAGTTCCTGTAGCCGGCTGTTGACCGCTGGTCACGGCAGCCCGGGTCCGGCTGCGCCGCCGGGTGACGCGCTGCGGTCCCCGGACGGTCCGGAGATGCCCCAGTCGAGCGGATCGCGGCTCCGACCGTTGCTCATCCCCTCCCCGACAGCGGCCGCGCTGGACACGGTGGCGCGCCGGTGCTCGTCGAGGCACGAGTCGGAGCCGCACAGCACGTTCTGGTCGGCGTAGACGAACGTGACGGGCCACGCCGCCCGGATGTCCGTCGACCCGCTCAGGCACTGGGCCAGCAGCGAGGTGCTGCCGCCGGCCGCCTGCACGAGGAGGTCCTGGGCGGTCAGGCCCGCGACGAAGCCCGGGCACCACGTCGGCGTCTGCAGCCTGGTGCTTCCCAGCTCGTGGGTGACGGTGCCGGAACCCGTGTACGGCGTCGGATAGGTGCCGACCTGCTGGAAGGTCACCACGGGCGGGTACGGCAACCCCCGGCTGGCGCAGAAGTCGCCGCCCTGGACGTCGGGCGGGAACGTGTTGTAGCAGCCGGCGTCGTCGCCCCGCAGGTACCAGGTCGTGTAGGGCTGGTCGCCGTTCGGCACCAGGAAGAGGTTGACGAGCGAGAACCGCAGGCCGTTCGGCGTCTCCAGCGTCCACGCCTCGCGCTCCTCGCCGGAAGTGAGCGGCCAGGAGATGCACAGCGCGTAGGTGGTGCCCTCCTCGAGCACCACGTTCCACACGCCGTAGGAGGCGTACCCGGGGTCGAAGGGGTAGGACGGCAGGGCGAGCTGGCCCGGGTCGTAGGACTGGGCCTGGGGCACGAGGATGGGACGCGGCGGGTCGTGGTACCCGGGGTTCGGCGTCCCCGGAGGCGCCTTGGTGCAGTAGGCGGTGGCACTGCCCAGGCCGGACTTGTCCTGCCAGTAGCCGGCGTTGGCCACCCAGACGGTGGGCCTGGCGGTCATGTCGTTCCGCTCGGGCACGACGACCTGGGCCACGTGGCCGTCGAGCGGCTGCACGATGGTGTTGGGCCGTCCACCGGTTCCCGTGGGCAGCGAGTCCCCGGGCACGTCGACCACGACGACGGCCTCCCGGGGTGGGGTGTTCGGCGAGGCAGGATCGACGGGCGTGCGGGCCACGGCCCGCAGGCGGTAGGCGAGGGGCACGGGGGCGGCCTTCCCGGCCGCCTGGAGCGCCGAGGCGACGGCGGGGTCGCCGAGCGTTGCGACGGCGGCGCAGTAGTGCGCGCTGTTGTCGAGGTCGGTGCCGGCGGTCTGCCCGGTGTTGCGCCAGCTCGTGATCCAGCTCGTCTCGGACGCCGAAGCGCCGACCACCGCGTTGCTGAGCAGCGTGCCGTCCGGCAGCTCGAGGGCGAGCTCGAGCGAGACGAGCGGCGCGTTGGCGGTGACGAGCACCGGCAGCACCGACGAGCTCGGCAGTCCGGGGTCGCAGCGCAGGTTCGGCACCAGCGCTCTGGTGAGGCCCGGCCAGACCCGGATCGCCAGCTCTGCTGGCACGGTGTCGTCGCTCAAGGGCGTCACGGTGGCTGCGACGCCGAGGGGGCAGGCCGACGCACCCTCGGTGCACAGGTCCACGAAGCGCGCTGCGGTCAGGGGCGGCTGGAGGCTGGCTTCCCCGAGCTGCTCGGCGGTCGACGCCGCCTGGTCGGCGGGGATCAGGGTCGCGCCGGGCGTGGCCGCAGCCGTCTCGCTCTGGGCCTGGGTCGCGGCCAGCGATCCTGGATCGTCGGCGGCCACGAGGTCCACCGGCAGCACCCAGGCGCCGCCAGACAGGCCGTCGACGACGGGGCCTGCCTCCTCGAGCGCCACGACCGCACCCGGGTCGGCGGGCGCGTCGGCCTGTCCGTCGACCGAGGTCTCGCCGTCGGTCGACATCGACGGACCCGGCACGACGACCGGATCCCCGATGGGCGCCTGCACGACCTCGTCGGGCTGCTCGCTCACCCGGTCGGCCAGCCACGCGGCAGCCCCGAAGGCAAGGGCCGCGCTCAGCACCAGCACGACCGCTGCGACGACGGCTCGCAGCACCGACACCGGCCGTCTCTCCCGGCCGCTCATGACGCGCACCCTTCGAGGCGCAGCAGTCGGAAGTCCTCGACCGTGGCGACGTTGCCGGCGGTGTCGGTGGCGGTGACCGTCAGCACCACGGCGTCGCCGAGCTCGTCCACCGTCCCCGGCGGGAACGGGCCGATGGTTGCGCTCCAGGTCGTCGCCGACGACGTCATGGCGGTCGAGTCGTCGGTGCCCTCGCCGATGGTCCAGCGCAGCGTGACACCGGCGACGGCCGAGTCCGCGTCGGTCACCGTGCCGGCCACGGTGGCCTGCCGGGGCAGGCGCGAGCAGCTCGGCCCGTCCTCCCAGATGCTCGGCAGGTTCACCCGCAGTTCGCTGATGTCGGGCGGGGTGGTGTCGGGTGGGCCCGTGGTGGTCGGGAACCCGGTCGACGTCGTGGCGTCCGGCGGGCCGGTCGTCGTCGGCATCCCGGCGCTCGACGTGGTCGAGTCGCCCGCCGTCCCCGGCGGCCCGGTGGTGGACGGCTCCCCGGTGCCCGGCGTGGTCGCGCCCGACGTCGTGGAGGGCGATGCACCGGTGGCGAAGGCGCAGTCGACAACGGGTAGCCCGTCGAGGGAGGCATCGGGGTCCAGCTCCTGCACCCGCACCCACACCCGTGCCGAGAGGTCCTCGGGCGCGCGCACCTCCACCCAGGCGCCGCTCCCGTCGCGGCCGGTCACGTACACCCGGTCACCGCCGTGGAACACGCCGAGCGACACGTCGTCGGGGCACAGGTGGTAGGTGGCTTCGCCGGGGAGCAGCTCGGCGAAGCGCTCCTCGTCGCTCAGGTCGACCGCTCCGGTGCCGCCGAGGGCTGCACCCGCGCCCACGGCGACGCCCAAGGTGGCGACCGCGATCCACAGCCACGGCCTCACGGTTCCAGTGACGCGCCCGCACCGAGGTCGTGTCCAGAGCCGGAGGTCCCCGAGACCCGCTCCGACCGGCAGAGGGCGCCGACCACGTACGACCGACGACCCTGGCGCCGTTGCGACAAGGGTGCGACGGTTCGGACAGCACCTCGGTGAAGGGAGGCCTCCATGCCGCGCGCCGCATCTCTGCTGGTCGCCGTCCTGGCGGGCGCGCTGGTCGTCGCCGCCTGTTCCTCCGGGGGCGACGAGACATCGATGGCGCCGGTGACCGACGGCTCGGCCTCGTCGTCGAGCCCGAGCGACCCGTCGGCGGAGGAGGGCCCGTCGGCGACGCTGCCGGACCCCGGGGCCGACCGCGGGCCACGCGCCCTGCCGCCCACCTTCGTGGCCCTCGAGCTGGACGCCTTTCCTCGACCCGCCGACGAGTCGTGCGCGGACAACGACGACGTCGTGGAGGTCGCCGCCGACACCAGCATCGCCGAGGCGTTGCGCGCCGCCGAGCCCGGGACCACGGTGTCGGTGTCCCCCGGCACCTACACCGAGCCCAACGACGGAGACAGCCGCGCCCTGGTGGTCGACGTGGACGACGTCTGCCTACGCGCCGACGGCGGCGAGGTGGTCGTCGAGGCGGCCGACGGGCAGCGCACAGGGATCGCCGTGGCAGCGGACGACGTGGTGGTGGAGGGCATGACGGTGCGGGGTTTCACGACCGGCGTCGGCTTCGAGCAGGCGGAGGGCCAGACCATCCGCGGCGTCACCCTGGAGCGCGTGCTCGTCGAGGACCTGACCGGGGACTTCCGCGAGGGCGTCGTGTCCTTCGGCGACAACCGCGAGGCACCCGGGACGCCGCCCGCGCTCGACGGGCTGTTGCTGGTGGACGTGACCGTCGTGGGCAGCGACCTCGGCATCTCCTGCAACGCCGGCCCGTGCGAGCACTGGTGGGTGGAGCGCACCTCGGTGACGGGCCGGGCCGGC
>JALOLF010000113.1 GCA_025456085.1 Acidimicrobiales bacterium | reverse complement strand
CTACGGGCTCTGGTAGCCACGGACGACGCAGCTCGCCGCGCTCGTCGGAGCGGATCCGGCGTCGGCACCGTCATCCTCCGGTCGCGGCACGACTCTCGGTGGCATGGATTCCCGCCCGACAGCGCCTCCTCGCTACGTTGACGGCATGACGGGTGCATCGATCGCGCGGGGTGGGGATGCGGCGTGATCTACCTCGTCCGGCATGCCCATGCGGGTGATCGTCGAAGCGGGCCCGACGACCGCCTCCGGCCCCTGAGCGACCAGGGCCGGCGCGAGGCCGCGTCCATCGCGTCCTGTCTCGACCTGCAGGACGGCGCCCTGGTGTTGTCGAGTCCCCGCACCCGATGCGTGCAGACGGTGGAGCCGCTGGCCGAGCGCTTCGGGCGCACGGTCGAGATCTGCGCCGCGCTCGACGAGGACGAGCCTGCGCCTGGCGTCGTGCAACTCGTCGCCGAGGTGCCCGACGGCAGTGTGCTGTGCACGCACGGCACCCCGCTGCGGCCGGTGATCGAGGCCTTCGTGGCCGCAGGGGCGCGGCTCGACGGCTCCGCCAGTTGGGACAAGGGCGTGGTGTGGGGGTTGGAGCGGATCGACGGCCGGGTCGTCGCGGCACGCGTGGCGCTGCGCGCGGCATCCCCTTCCTGCTGAGCGCCCCGAGCACGCTGGCGGCACGAGCCAGACGTCGGCTGGGGCCGGCCGATGGGCGCCACCTGCGCCGCAGCCACGCCACACGGGACGACGGGCCGCTCCCGTGGCACAGTCTGGGGACATGAACGAGCAGGCCGTCTTCGTGCTGGCCCTGGTCATCTTCGCCTGGGCGGTCCTGTCCGCACGCCTCGCCCGTGCCGACGTGAGCGGCCCGGCCGCCTTCGTCGCCGCCGGTGTGCTCTTCGCCCTGGGCCCGCTCGACGACGTGGAGCTCGCCCGCGAGAACATCAAGGTGCTCGCCGAGCTGACCCTGGCCGTGGTGCTGTTCTCGGATGCGTCGCGGGTCGAGGCACGCCGGCTGCGAAGCGAGCTGTCGTGGCCGGTTCGCCTGCTCGGCATCGGGTTCCCGCTGACGGTCCTCGCGGGCTTCCTGGCTGCCCTGGCGCTGCTCGACCTCCCCTGGGAGCTCGCCGCGCTGCTCGCCGCCATCGTGGCGCCGACCGATGCCGCGCTCAGCGCCAGCCTCATCGCGGATGGACGTGTCCCGCTGCGGGTGCGGCAGTCGCTCAACGTCGAGAGCGGCCTGAACGACGGTCTGGCCACGCCGGTGGTGGTCTTCTTCCTGGCCGCCTCGACCTCGCTGCTCGGTGGCGCCGAAGGCGCCGAGCTGGGTGAGGCCCTCGTCGACGCCCTCGTGGAGCTGGCCCTCGGTGTCGCCGTGGGCGGCGCCGTCGGCTGGGTGGGCGGCTGGCTGCTCGAGCTCGGGGTCCGTCGTGGGTGGAGCCGGTCGGCGAGCCACCGCCTGGGACGCGTGGCGCTGGCGCTGGTCGCCTACCTCGGCGCACTCCTGGCCGGCGGCAACGGCTTCGTGGCCGCCTTCACGGCGGGGATCGCCTTCGCGCTCGTCCCGGACGACGGCGACGACGCCGAGCTGCCCGAGATCGTCGGCGAGCTCCTCTCGCTCACGGTGTGGTTCGTCTTCGGTGCGGTGCTGCTGCTGCCCTCCGTGGAACACCTCGGCGCCGGTGTCGTCGTCTACGCCGTGGCCAGCCTCACCGTGGTTCGCATGGTGCCCGTGGCCCTGGCGCTGCTCGGCGGCGGGGCCGACCGCGGGACCGTGCTCTTCCTGGGCTGGTTCGGGCCGCGGGGTCTGGCCTCCGTCGTGTTCGCGTTGCTCACCGCGGAGTCGCTCCCCCTGACCGATCCCGCGGTGGAGACGGTCGTCGACGCGGTCGCCGTCACTGTGCTGGGCAGCGTCGTGGCCCACGGCGTCAGCGCCAAGCCGCTGACCGACCGGTTCGCTCGGTCCGGTGCCGGCGGCGAGCCACCGGATGCGCGAGCGGAGCCGCGGCCGCGCCTGCGTCCCTTCGACCCACGGCGGACCTGACCGGGCGGGCGTCGGGCCCGGTGTCCACGGGGCGGGCCATCGCCGGTGCCGGGGCTCGTCATGGCCGGAGCGATCCCCGCGGACTGGCACGCCGGACGACCGCCGGCGGTACGGTGCAGGCGCAGTCCCACGAGGAGCGGGGGAGGAGGTCCGATGCAGGTCGTGTGTCTCGGGGGAGCGGGCGCCATGGGGGCGACGGCCGTTCGACACCTCGCCCGCCTGGCCGGGGTGGGGGAGGTCCTGGTCGCCGATCGCGACCTGGTCCGGGCCGGTGCCGTGGCCGACTCGGCCGGCGCCGCCGCCGGAGCCGAGGTCAGGGTGCGGGGGGTCGAGGTCGACGTGCTGGACGGCGACGGGCTGCGGCGACTGCTGGAGCCGGCCGACCTCGTGCTCAACTGTTCCGGGCCCTTCTTCCGGCTCGGGATCCCGGCGCTGCGGGCCGCCCTCGACGCGGGGACGGCCTACGTCGACATCTGCGACGACCCCGAACCGACCCGGGCCATGTTCGAGCTCGACGACGCCGCGAAGGCGGCGGGGGTCGGCGCCCTCGTCGGCATGGGCGCCAGCCCCGGGGTGTCCAACCTGCTGGCCCGCCGTGCCGCGACGCGACTCGACACGGTGGAGGACTGCTACACGGCCTGGCCGCTCGACGTGCCCGCACCGGGCCAGTCCGGCACCCCTCGTGACGAGGGCGAGGTCGACGGGCGACCCTCCGCGGCGGCGATCCACCTCATGGCGCAGATCTCCGGGCGCATCCCCGTCGTCGACGGGGGAGCGCTCGTGGCGGGCACGCCCCTCTACCCCGTGCACCTCGACTATCCCGGCCGGGGAAAGGGTGTCGGCTACACGGTCGGCCACCCCGAGCCGCTGACCCTGCGCACGAGTCTGGGCGTGACGGGGCGGGCGGCCAACCTCATGCTCGTCCGCCGGCCCACGGTGCCGTACCTGCGCCAGCTCGGCCGGGACATCGACGCCGGCAAGCTCACCCTGGCCGAGGCCGCCCGCTTCGCCGTGCACCCACCCACCGACCGCACCGTGCGGGCGGCGGCCGCCAGCCTCGGCGTGCGGGGCCACGGCAAGCTGCCGCTGTTCTTCGCCCTGCTCCACGGCGCTCGCCAGGGGCGGCGGCTGGCCGTGGGGTGCGAGGTCACGGGACTGCCGGCGGGCATGGACGGCGCCACCGCCGTCCCCGCCGCCCTGGCCGTCGGCCAGCTCCTCGACCAGCCCCTCCCACCGGGGATCCACGCCCCCGAGCAGGTGATCGACGCCGATCGGCTCCTGACCGAGCTCCTCGCCCACTCGCTGCCGCCGGCGGACACGCTCGACGACTTCGCCCCCGTCACCGAAGCCGAGTGGTGAGCGCCGGTGGGTCGCGTCGACCCGACCCCGACCCCGAACCCGACACCGGAGGCTCGTGGTGCGGGTGATCGACGTCGTCGGTCCGCCGTCGGAACGCGGCCGCCAGCTCGGCGCCGAGCTGCGCGACCCCATCCGCACGTGCATCGACCTCTACCGCCTGGTCCTGCAACGTGACGACGACGAGCTGCGCCGAGCGGCCGCACCCTTCGCGGCCACCATCGGCGCGTTCGCCCCGGCGATCGCCGAGGAGCTCGTCGGCATCGCCGAGGGCGCCGACGTCGACCCCGTGTGGATCCTGCTGCTCAACGCCCGCTCCGAGCTCCTGTCCGGCACCAACGACGGCTGCACCGCGGTGTTCCTCCCCCGGCTGGGGTTGCTCGGCCAGACCTGGGACTGGTTGGCCGCGCTCGAGGACCTGGTCGTGGTGGTGCGGGTCACCGACCCGGACGGTCGGCGGCTGGTGACCCTCACCGAGCCGGGGATCGTGGCGAAGATCGGCTGCAACGATGCCGGCCTCGGCGTCTGCCTCAACTTCCTGCACGCGCCCGGTCCCCTGCGGGGCGTGCCGGTGCACGTGCTGCTGCGCGCCCTGCTCGACGCACCCGACCTGGATGCGGCCCGGGCGGTCCTGGCGCGGGCCGGCACCGGACGGGCCGGCAACGTGCTCGTCGGCACCGCCGCCGGGGTGGGCGTCGACGTGGCCTACCTCGGCGACGAGACGGTGACCCGCGACCTCGGCGACTCGGCGTTCGTGCACACCAACCACGTGGCCGGCCGCCCCGAGAGCGGAGGCGAGCTGTTCGACAACAGCGAGGCGAGGCTCGGCTCGGCCCGGGCAGCGGCCCCGGGCATCGCCGACGTGGCCGGGCTCGTGGCCCTGCTGGGGGACCGCTCGCACCCCGAGCACCCGATCTGCTCGCCGTACCGCCCCTGGCTCGGTGTCGAGCTGGGCACCGTGGCGACCGCGGTCATGGACCTGCGCGCCGGCGTGCTGCACGCTGCGGCCGGCCCCGACGGCGTGCTCCAGTCCGTGGCGGTCGCCGGCTGAGCGAGCGTGGCGGCGGCAGGGCACGGCAGCGCTCCCGCCCGGCTCCTGCGGTGCCGTGACCTTCGGCCCTGTGCTTCCCTACCTACTGGTCAGTAGGCTAGGTTCGACCCGGACGACGGCGCCCGTCTGCGCGGCCGCCCCGACACCGCCGAGGATCCCCGTGGCCATCACCGACCAGAACGTCGACACCGCCGATGCGGAGGCGACGGGTACGACGACCACCGACGCGGGCGACAAGCCCGGGTCGTTGCTGCCGGTCATCCGCATCATCCCGCCCGAGGCCTACGAGAACCCGACCTGGAAGGGCCTCGCCTACTTCGCCCGTGATGTCGTGGTGTACGTGGCGGTGCTCGTGGGCCTGGCCCTCACCGACAACCCACTGCTGGTGGCGGCGCTGTGGGTGGTGTCGGCGCTGATCGTGTCGTCGCTGTTCATCGTGGGCCACGACGCCGCCCACGAGGCCCTGTTCAAGACCAGGCGCATGAACAGCATCGTCGGGCACCTGGCCATGTTGCCGTCCTGGCACGTCTACGAGGCGTGGGTGCTGGGCCACAACCGCATCCACCACGGCCACACCTGCCGGGAGGGCATGGACTTCGTGTGGCATCCCGTGACCCCCGAGCAGTACCGGGGCATGTCCCGTCTCCACCAGCTGCGCCACAAGGCCGAGTGGTCGTGGTTCGGCGCCGGCGTCTACTACGTGCGCGAGATCTGGTGGAACAAGATGATCGCCGCGGCGCCGCCCGCGAAGTGGCGTTCGGCCATCCGTCGCGACAAGGCCATCGTGGCTGCGTGGCTGGTGGTGGCCACGGTCGGGTTCGGCTGGCTCGGCTACGAGCGCTACGGCACGCTGCTGGGTGCGGCGTGGATGGTGCTCAAGCTGCTCGTCGTGCCCTTCCTGGCCTTCTGCTACGTGATCGGCTCGGTGGTCCACGTGCACCACATCGCCCCCGACATCCGCTGGTGGCCCCGCCGTGAGTGGACCAAGTTCCGGGGGCAGATGGAGGGCACGACGATCATGCGGGTCGCTCCCGGCATGAACTTCTTCTTCCACTGGATCATGGTCCACATCCCCCACCACGTGGACATGCGCATCCCCATGTACGGCCTCGAGACCGCGGCCGCGGCCATCTCCGCCAACTTCCCGGAGGTGGTGCGCGACGAGAAGCTGCGCTACCGGGACTTCGTGTCGAACACCCGGCGCTGCAAGCTCTACGACTTCGAGGCCGGGCAGTGGATGACCTACGGCGAGGCGAAGGCGAAGGTCGAGGCCATGGACCCGACCGAGCTCGAGGAGCGGTCCCGCTCCCGTCTGGCGCGCTCGCTCGTGGACTGATGGCTGTCGGCACCCCTGATGGGGGTGCAGACAGCCACCGGATGACCGGCCTGTGGTGATGCCCGCACACGCGTGGCGCGTCGTCACGGGAGCCGCGTCGGCCGGTACCCTTCGCTGAGATGCCCCGCCGCGAGGGAGAGAGATGAGCGACCAGTGGCCGACCGATCCCGGTGGGCAGCCCCCCGTCGAGCCGTCGGTGCCCGTGGGATGGGTGGCGCCCGGCGCCGCGCAGACGCAGGCGCCTCCCGGGTCGGCCTGGCCGGGCTACGGCGGTGCGGGCGACGGGACCTGGCCGCCGCCCTACGCGTCGTCACCGCCGCCCTACGGCATGGGAACACCGTTGCCCCCGCCGCCCCCGCCACCTGCCCGTGGCCCGGCGGGCGACCGCTGGATGCTCGTGGCCGCGGTCCTGGCCGTGGTCGTCGTGCTGCTCGGCACCGGCCTGGGCCTCGTGGCGATCACCGCCGATGGCGGTGGCGACGAGGTCGTGGCCCGGGCCAGCACCACGACCACCGAGGCGGACGACCGCGAGGACGAGGACACGCCCTCCACCACCGACGAGGACGACGTCGATCCGACCTCGCCGCCGACCACGGAACCCGACAGCGGGTCGATGCCCACCCAGGCCGAGGTCGACGCGGTCGTCGCCGACATCAGCACCTTCGTCGAACAGGAACGGGGCCTCCCGTTCAAGGAGCCGGTGACCGTCGAGCTGCTCGACGACGACGCCTTCGAGGCCCGCCTGCTGGAGGACTTCGAGGAGGGTGCCGAGGAGCTCGAGATCACCGAGCAGGAGCTGAAGGCGCTGGGGCTCATCGAGCCCGACGTCGACCTCCAGGAGGCGCTGCGCTCGGCCTACGGCGCCGGGGTGCTCGGCTTCTACGACCCCGAGACCAACGAGCTCGTCGTGCGGGGCGCCGAGCTCACCCCGTACGTGCGCGAGACCATCGCCCACGAGCTGACCCACGCCCTCGACGACCAGCACTTCGAGCTGGACCGACCGCAGTACGACGACGCCGACGACGAGGTGTGGTTCGGCTTCTCGGCCCTTCTGGAGGGCAACGCCACCCGGGTCGAGGACGCCTACGTCGAGTCCATGTCCGAGGCCGAGCAGGCCGAACGGGACATGGAGGAGCTCGAGTTCGGCATGGACGCCGACCTGTTCGACGTCCCCATCGTCGTCCTGGAGCTCCTCGTGGCCCCCTACGAGCTGGGTCCCGTGCTGGTCGACGAGCTGCTCGACGACGGCGGCCAGGCCGAGCTCGACGCCAGCTTCGCCGACCCGCCCACCACCAGCGAACAGGTCCTGCACCCCGACAAGTACCAGGCCCGGGAGGGCCGCGCCGAGGTGCCGCCGCCGCCGGCCGAGGGCGAGGTCGTCGACGACGGCGTCTGGGGGGAGTACGCCTGGAGCCTGCTGCTGGGCGAGGGCTTCGAGACCAGTGAGTCGAGCCTGGCCGCGGAGGGCTGGGCCGGTGACTGGTACGTCGCCTGGGAGGACGAGGGCCAGTTCTGCGTGCGCATCGACGTGGTGATGGAGTCGAGCTTCGAGGCCGACGAGCTGCTGGCCGAGCTCGAGTACTGGCAGAGCTTCCATCCCCAGGCGGTCGTGGAGCCCCAGGGGGACCTCGGTGCGCGACTCACCTCGTGCACCGAGTCGGCGGGTGGCGGTGGCGGCCTCGCCCCCTGAGCCGCTGCGGCGCCGGGCGACGGTTGCCGCTCGACCGACTGCCCCCGACCCCGTCTCGGACCGATCGCTGGTCTGAGCAGGCGTCGTGCCGGGCAGGGGGAGAGCCGTGAGCGACACCGAGAGTGCGATCGATCCGACGGCGATGTACCGCCGACCGGCGTGGGAGCCGTCCGGTGCGGAGCCGGCTGTCGACCGGTCCGGTCCCGTGCTGCTGGTGGGCACGCGCAAGGGCCTGTGGGTGCTGGCCGCCGACACGGATCGCCGGCGTTGGTCGATGGCCGGCCCGATGTTCCTGGGCCACATCGTCAACCACGCGGTGCTCGACCCCCGCGACCGATCGACGCTGCTCGTCGCGGCCTCCACCGGGCATCTCGGGCCCACGATCTTCCGGTCGACCGACCTGGGGGCCACGTGGTGGGAAGCCGCCGAACCACCGGCCTTCGCCGAGGGCGATCCACTGGGCCGGTCGCTGCGCTCGACCTTCTGGTTGACCCCGGGCCACGCCGACGAACCGGGTGCGTGGTACGTGGGCGGCTCGCCCCAGGGCCTGTTCCGCACCGAGGACGGGGGTGACACCTGGGCGCCCGTGTCGGGCTGGAACGACCACCCCAACTTCGTGGAGTGGGCCGAGTGGCCCGAGCAGGGCACCCCCGACGGCTCGATGCTGCACTCGGTGATCGTCGACCCGCGCGATGCCCGCCACCTCTACCTGGGCCTGTCGGGCGGCGGGATCTTCGAGTCGACGGACGGCGGCGCGGACTGGGCGCCGCTCAACCTGGGCGTCGAGGCCGAGTTCCTGCCCGACCCCGACCCGGCCTACGGGCAGGACCCGCACTGCGTGCGCCTGCACCCGGCGATGCCCGATCGCCTGTACCACCAGAATCACTGCGGCATCTACCGCCTCGACCGTCCAGGGACCCGCTGGACCCGCATCGGCGACAACATGCCCCGCGAGGTGGGCGACATCGGGTTCCCGATCGAGCTGCACCCCCGTGATCCCGACACGGCCTGGGTGTTCCCGATGGACGGCACCGACGTGTGGCCCCGCACGAGCCCCGACGGCCGTCCCGCGGCCTACGTGACCCGCGACGGCGGTGCCTCGTGGCAGCGCCAGGACTCGGGCCTGCCGGCCCGGGGCTGGCTGACGGTGAAGCGCCAGGCAATGTGCACCGACGACGCCGACCCGGTGGGGGTGTACTTCGGCACGACGGGCGGCGAGGTGTGGGCCAGCGCCGACGAGGGCGGGCACTGGGAGCTCGTGGTCTCGCATCTGCCCGAGATCTACAGCGTGGAGCACGCCGACCCGGCGGACCGCTCGTGAACGTGCGGCTCGCGTCGCCGTTCCGCAGCTACACCGGCGGCGAGGCGAACGTGACGGCCGAGGGCACCACCGCCGACGACGTGCTCCGCGACCTGGACCGTCGCTATCCGGGGATCCGGTTCCGGATCGTCGACGAGCAGGGCCGCCTGCGACAACACGTGAACGTGTGGGCCGACGGCGAACGGGTGCGCGACCTCTCGGTGTCCGTGGTCGGTGCGGCCGAGCTCACCGTGATGCAGGCGCTGTCGGGCGGCTGATCGACACGGGTGGGGCGCGTCACCCGCCGAGGTAGGCGACGCGCACCGCCTCGTCGTGGGCCAGGTCCGCGGCGCGCCCACGGGTGACGATGCGTCCGGTCTCGAGCACGTAGGCCCGGTCGGCGATGGCGAGGGCCGCTGCGGCGCGCTGCTCGACCAGCAGGATGGGGATGCCTTCGTCGGCCAACCGGCGGATGGCGGCGAAGATCTCCGCCGAGAGGTTCGGGGCGAGGCCCAGGGACGGCTCGTCGAGGAGCAGGAACCGGGGCCGGCCCACCAGGGCGCGGGCGATGGCCAGCATCTGCTGCTCGCCGCCCGACAGCAGTCCGGCGGGCTGGCGGCGCCGCTCGCCGAGCACCGGGAAGCGCTCGTAGGCGGCCTCGATGTCGTCGCGCACGCCGCCGCTGTCCCGACGCCGGTAGGCGCCGAGGCGCAGGTTCTCCTCCACCGTCGACTCGGGGAACACCCACCGGCCCTCCGGCACGAGGGCCAGGCCGAGGCGGGCGATCTTCTGTGCCGGCAAACGGTCGATCCGCCGGCCCGCGAACGTGACCTCGCCGTCGACCGCCATGAGCAGCGGCGACACCCCGGCGATGGCTTCCAGCGTCGTGGTCTTGCCGGCGCCGTTGGCCCCCACCAGCGAGACGATCTCGTGGTCGAACACCTCGAGGTCGATGCCGTGCAGCGCCGTCGCGGCGCCGTAGCGGACCGTCAGGTCGTGGACCCGCAGCAGCGGCTCGGCGGTCGGCGAGCTCGGAGCACCGGGTGCGCTCCCGGCAGCGACCGCGGCGACGGCACCCGCGGAGGTCGTCGGTTCCTCGGCGACCTGCTCCGTCTCGGCGCCCAGGTAGGCGTCGATGACCGCCTGGTTCGCGGCCACCTCCTGTGCGGTGCCCTCGGCCAGCTTGTGGCCGAAGTCGAGCACGGTCACCCGGTCGGCGAGGCCGAGCACGACCTCCATGTGGTGCTCGATGAGCAGCACGGTCACGCCGGCGTCGCGCACCATCGCGATGAGCGCGATGAGCTCGGCGACGTCCTGGGGGTGCATACCGGCCGCGGGCTCGTCGAGGATGAGCAGGTCGGGCCGGGCGGCGAGCGCCCGGGCGATCTCCAGGCGGCGCTGGTCGACGAAGGGCAGGGAACCAGCCGGGGCGTAGCCGTGGTCGGCCAGGCCGACGAGGTGCAGCAGGTCCCAGGCCTCCCGCCGCAGGCGACGCTCGTCGGGGCGCAGCCAGGGCGGCAGCAGGCAGGAGCGCACGAGCCCGGTGCGCGACCGCGTGTGCGCACCGACGAGCACGTTGTCGAGCACGGTCATCTGCCGCCAGATGTGGCAGGTCTGGAAGGTACGAGCCACGCCGCGGCGGGTGCAGCGATGGGGCGAGGCGCCGACCAGGTCCTCCCCGGCGAGGCGGACCTGGCCGCCCGAGGCGTGGTAGATGCCGGTGGTCACGTTGGCCAGCGTCGTCTTCCCCGAACCGTTGGGGCCGATGAGTGCGTGCACGGAGCCGACGCGCACCTCGAGGTCGATGCCGTCGAGGGCGACGAGCCCGCCGAAGCGCTGGGTCACCCCCTCGAGGGAGAGCAGTACCGAGCCCGCCTCGTGCTCGTGCGCCGGGCGCAGCTCCACGTCGCGGGCCGGCGGCGCGGTCGGGCGGAGCCGGGCCAGGCGGGGCAGCACGGCCTTGCGCAACGTGCCCACGATGCCGGTCGGCAGCACGATGGCGAGCACGATGACCATGGCCCCGAGGTACAGGGTCTCCCACTCGCCGAGGCGCTCGCTGGAGGACTCCCCGCCGATCTCCACGCCCGTACCGAGGGTGAAGGCGAAGGCGCCCACGACGGGGCCGGCGATGGTGCCGAGGCCACCGAAGAAGGCGTAGATCACCATCTTGAACGACTGTCCGACGATGGAGGTGCCGTCGGCCATGGTCACCTGGAGGTTGGTCTGCGCTGCGAGCACGCCGGCCAGGGCCACCATGCCGGCCGAGATGGCGAAGGCCGACACCTTGGTCCAGTACGTCGGCACCCCGGCCGCGCCGGCGGCCAGCTCGCTCTCCCGGATGGCCTGGTACGCCCGACCCCAGCGGCTGTGCACCAGGTTCCAGCTCACGTACAGGCAGAAGGCGAGCAGCACCGAGCCGATGAGGAACAGCCCCACGAAGGCGCGGTTGGGCGTCTTGTCCAGGAAGCCGAACTCGGGGTCGAGTGGTTGGGTGACGCCCCGGCCGGTGAACCCGTTGAAGGCGCCGTCGAACAGCACCGCCAGCGAGGCGGCGAGCAGGCCGAAGGCCAGGGTCATCACCGTGAGGTAGAAGCCGCGCAGGTGGCAGCAGGTGAGGGCGAGCACGGCGCCCATGCCGAGGCCGGCGACGAAGGCGACGGGGAAGCCGAGCCACGGGCTCAGGCCCCAGTCGCTCACGGCCCAGATGGCGCCGATGAAACCGCCGTAGAGGAAGAACGCCCAGTGGCCGAGCGACAGCAGGCCGGTGTAGCCGAGCAGCAGGTTCACGCCCATGACCACCATGGCGATCCACAGCGCCTGCACCCCGAGCTGCATCCAGTAGCGGTCCTCGGACTGGGCCGAGGCGAACCAGAACAGGAACACGAACAGGGCGACGAAGGGCAGTGCCGTGAGCAGGTGCCACACCAGGCCGCGCCGGTCGCTCATACCTTCTCCTCGATCCGGCGGCCGAACAGCCCGGTCGGTCGCAGCGCCAGGATGACGACGAACACCAGGAACACGGCCAGGGGCCGGTAGGCATCGGGCCGGTCGGACAGCACGCCGACGACGCCCTCGACGAGGCCGATGAGCAGGCCGCCCACGATGGCGCCCCGGGGCGAGCCGAGTCCGCCGATCACCGCGGCGACGAAGCCGGCCACGCCCAGGTTCAGGGCGATGTTGAACCGGATGCCCAGGCGGGGAGCCACCAGGATGCCGGCCAGGCCTGCCAGCGCGCCGGCCAGGAAGAAGGCCAGCAGGATCATCGTGGTGGGGTTGATACCCATCAGCGAGGCAGCCGGGCGGTCCTGGGCCACGGCCCGGAAGGCGAGGCCGAAGCGGGTGTGGGACTGCAGCAGCTCGAGGCCGACCACCACGAGCACCGCGATGGCGACCAGCACCACGTCGCTGGGGCCGATGGCCACGTCGCGCACCACCGAGCCCCGCCAGCCGAACAGAGACTCCACCAGGTCGGGGACGGTCTGGCCCTCGCTCGAGATCTTCTTGGCCACCAGTTCCTGGATGACGATGCCCGCGCCGAAGGTGGTCACGAGCCAGCCGACGTTGGTCTTCGGGTCGAAGCGCCCGAGCGGGGCCACGGCGACGAGGTACACGACCACGCCGGTGAGCCCGGCCAGCACCACCACGAGCAGCAGCACCCAGACGATCGACGTGCCGGCGTCGAAGGCCTGGTCGTAGAGCCACCAGGCCAGATAGCCGCCGAACACGACCAGCGTGCCCTGGGCGAAGTTGACGATGCGGGTGGCGGAGAAGATCAGGCTGTAGCCGAGCGCCACCAGCGCGTAGACCGAGCCGACGGTCAGGGCGTAGACGAGGGCCTGGACGACCTCACCCATCGCCGCCTCCCGATGCGAACCTCGGGGGCACGCGGTAGGCGCCGAGCACCTCGTCGACGAGACGGGCGGCGTGCACGGCCTCGCGGTCACGCAGGTAGGCGGCAACGATCTGCATCCCCACCGGCAGACCAGTGCCCGTGGAGCCGACCGGGACGACGGCCGAGGGCAGTCCGATGATGCCGATGAGCCCGGTCCAGAAGGTGAGCAGCTCGAAGTGGGACCGCTCCTGGCCGTTGACCACGGCGGTCTTCTCCCACAACTGGCCGCTCTGGTCGTGGGGGAGGGCGGGGCAGCTCGTCACCGGGCAGAGCAGCAGGTCGTAGCGGTCGAACCACGCCGCCCACCGGGCGCGCAGCTCGGCGCGCTGCACGTCGCGCCGCAACCAGTCCAGGTTCGAGCTCCCGACCACGCCCTCGGCCGTGTCGGGGAGGTCGCCGGCCTCGGCCAGCGACCAGGACGTCGCCGCGGCCACCATGGCGATGAACACCTCGTACTGGAGCGAGGCGTCGACGTCGGGTCGGGCCTCCTCGACGCGGGCGCCGGCGTCGGCCAGACGGTCGACGGCGCGTCGCAGGATCGCGGTGTACTCGGCGTCCACGGGGACGAGCGGGTCCTCGAGCCACACCCCGATGCGGAGGTCGGCCAGGGTGTTCCTCCGAGGGGGCGGGAGCTCGAGCCGCCAGGCGAGGGCGCGCTCGGGCTCGGGGCCGGCCAGGACCGAGAGCAGCAGATCGAGGTCCTCGGCGCTGCGGGCCAGCGGACCGAACACGTTGATGTCGGCGTCGGTGGTGCCGCCGCCGACGTGGTCGAGGTAGCCCCGCTGGGGGACCACGCCGAAGCTGGGCTTCAGGCCGTAGACGCCACAGAAGTGCGCCGGTGTGCGGATCGAGCCGCCGATGTCGGTGCCGAGCTCGAAGCTCGTGAGCCCCGCGGCCACGGCGGCCGCGGGGCCGCCGGAGGACCCGCCGGGCGTGCGGTCGAGGGCCCACGGGTTGTTGGTCGTGCCGAACAGCTCGTTGTACGTCTCGACGTCGGCCGACCAGCGCGGGCAGTTGGTCTTGCCGAACACGATCGCCCC
>JALOLF010000218.1 GCA_025456085.1 Acidimicrobiales bacterium | reverse complement strand
TCCTTCACAGAGTTCGTGCCCGGCCACGTGCACCTCGCCGAGGTGGGTCGCCTGGTGAGCGAGGCCGTGCAGGCGGCCGGCGGCATCCCCCGGGAGTTCAACACCATCGCCGTCGACGACGGCATCGCCATGGGCCACGACGGGATGCTCTACTCGCTGCCCAGCCGTGACCTGATCGCCGACTCGATCGAGTACATGGTCAACGCGCACTGCGTCGACGCCATGATCTGCATCTCCAACTGCGACAAGATCACGCCGGGGATGCTGATGGCCGGCCTACGCCTCGACGTGCCGGCCATCTACGTGTCGGGCGGACCGATGGAGGCCGGCCGGGTCACGGTGGCCGGCGTGGAGCACCGCCTCGACGCCACCGACGCCGTCATCGCCATGCTCGACCCCACCCACCTCGGGGGCGGCATGGCCGCACAGGTGGAGGCCAACGCCTGCCCGACCTGTGGGAGCTGTTCGGGCATGTTCACGGCCAACTCCATGAACTGCCTGGCCGAGGCGCTGGGCCTCGCCCTGCCGGGCAACGGCTCACTGGTGGCCACCCACGCCGATCGCCGTGACCTGTTCGTGCAGGCCGCTCAGGCCATCGTGGCGCTCACCCGACGCCACTACGAGGACGGCGACACGGCGTTGACCCCGCGCTCGATCGCCACCCACGCCGCGTTCACCAACGCCATGGCCGTGGACATCGCCATGGGCGGGTCCACGAACACCGTGCTGCACCTGTTGGCGTTGGCCCACGAAGCCGGCGTCGATTTCACGCTGGCCGACATCGACGCCCTGTCGCGGCGGGTGCCCTTCCTGTGCAAGGTCGCCCCGGCGACGTCGGAGGCGTTCATGGAGGACGTGCACAAGGCGGGAGGGGTCGTCGCCATCCTGGGCGAGCTGGAGCGGGCGGGGCTCGTCGACACCACGGTGCGCACCCTCGCCGCGCCCGACGGCACCCTGGCCGACGTGCTGGCACGCTGGGATGTGCGCCGCAGCGACGACCCGGCGGTGCGACGGTTCTGGTCGGCCGACGCCAGCGGTCGCACCGGCACGCCGGCGCTGTCCCACGACACCCGCGCCGCCGGACCCGACCTCGATCGGGCGACGGGCGTGCTGCGCGACGCGGCGCACGCCCACAGCGCCGACGGCGGGCTGGCGGTGCTGTTCGGCAACCTGGCCCCGGACGGCTGCATCGTCAAGACCGGCTCGGTGCCGCCGGGGATGCTGCGCTTCGAGGGACGAGCGCGGGTGTTCGACCAGCAGGAGGCGGCGGCCAAGGCGATCCTCGGTGGCGAGATCGCCGCCGGCGACGTCGTCGTGATCCGCTACGAGGGGCCGCGCGGCGGCCCGGGCATGCAGGAGATGCTCCTGCCCACGATCCTGCTGAAGGGACTCGGCCTGGCCGAGACGTGCGCGCTCGTCACCGACGGTCGCTTCTCCGGCGCCACGAGCGGACTGTCGGTGGGCCACATCTCCCCCGAGGCCGCAGCGCACGGCTCGCTCGCGCTGCTCGAGGAGGGCGACACGGTCGTCATCGACATCCCGAACCGGGAGCTGCGCGTCGGCGTGGACGACGCGGTGCTGTCCGAGCGGCGGACCCGCATGGACACCGACCCGGCGGGCTGGCAGCCCTCCGATGACCGGACCCGGGTGGTGACCAGCGCCCTGCGGGCATACGCCGCGTTCGCGTCCAGCGCCGACAAGGGCGGCGTCCGCCTGATCTGACCTCCGGTCCCGGCCGTCAGCGCGGTCGCAGGACGCCGACCGGGGTCACAGCGACTTCGCCAGCTCCACGAGCTGGTCGAGCGCGGCGCCCCACCCCTCGTGGAAGCCCATCTGCGCGTGCTGCTCGCGGCCCTCGGCGTCCTGGTGCAGCACGATCGCCCGATAGCGCGTGCCGCCCGACCCGGTCGGCTGGAGCTCGATGACGGCCGTGAAGGGCATGGGCCCGGGCTGGGGTCGGTAGCCGGGCAACATGGCGCTGGTCCACACGAGACGCTCGTCGGGGATGACCTCGAGGTAGCAGCCCGAGCCGTCCGACTCCTCACCCTCCGGGGAGCGCATGACCGTGCGGAAGATGCCACCGGGACGCAGGTCGATCTCGCAGTGCGTGGTCTCGTAGGGCTTGGGGGTGAACCACTGCACGAGCAGTTCCGGGGTCGTCCACGCCCGCCACACCAGCTCGGGGGTCACGTCGAGCTCACGCACCAGCTCGAGATCGAGATCGGGGTCGATCGCGTAGGGGACGAAGGCCATGGGTGCTCCTCGGGGCTCGTGTGGGCGGCGCCGCGTCCGTCGAACCGGCGGTCTCCGAGTCTGCCCCACCGAAGCCCATGCGCGCCGTGCAGGTTCGGGCTGCGCGACGACCCGGCTGGGCGCGGCGTCAGCGCCAGGAGTCATCCCCGTCGACGGCGTCGGACAACAGACCCACGAGCACGTCGACGCAGCGCCGTAGCACGTCAGCGGGATCCTCCTCCTCGAGTCCCGCGCTGGCCATGAGGAGGGGCTGGGCCGAGGCCAGGCCCAGCACGGCGGCGCCCACCACCACGGCGAGCGCCTGGGGATCCGAACCCGACCCGGCCCGCGCATGATCCAGGAGCATGCGACTCAACAGGTCGATCGGCCGTCCCGGCGTGCCCTCCAGGAAGTGCTCGGGCACGAGGTCGTCGAGCTCGGCGCGCACCAGCAGCAGCGACGTCACCCGCCCCCGGGTCAGGAAGTACCACAGCGCCTCACGCAGACGCGTCAGGGCCTCGTCACGGTCGCCAGGCGCGGCGGCCTCGGCCGCACCGAAGGCGAGGGCCTCGCGGCGGAGGATCTCGGCCACCATCTCGCGCTTGGTCCCGAAGTAGCGATGCACCAGGGCGTGGTTCACGCCGGCCGCGGCGGCGACCTGGCGAACCGTGACCCGATCGGTGCCGCGGAGCGCGAACAGCTCGCGCGCCGCGGCGAGGATCTGCTCCTGCGTGACGTCGGCCGAACCGCGGGGTTCCCCCATGTCGCCTCCTCCTGCGATGAACCGTCGTCGGCCAGTAAACCCCGTCGTTGACGGTTTGTCACCGTAGGGTTACCGTCACCGGTGGGTTACCTCGTCGCGGGAAGGAGGGCCCATGCCGATCACGCAGGACCTGTCACCGCTCCGCCGACGACCGACGGTCCCGCAAGACCGCGCCCCGAGCACCGCCCGCGACCGCGCTCCGAGCACCGGCACCGCCAGCCCGACGGGCCCCGAGCGCGACCCGTCGGCACACCCCACCGAGCACCGACCCTCGTGAGGAGGACTCCACCCATGGACGAGCACGCACCCGTCACCGAGCACAACGCCTACGGCGCGCCCCCGGGCACGGGCGTCTCGATGCCGCCGTACTACCTGCCCACGCCATCGGTGAAGAACCGCAACAACTACTTCCCCCAGTCCGAGCCCCTCGGTGACGACGAGATGCGGATCATCTTCATGGGCAGCAACCCGTGGCCACCGCGCCTCTCGCAGGCCGGCACGTGCATGATGGTCGAGCTCGGCCCCCACAAGCGCCTCTTCTTCGACCTCGGACCCGGCTCGCTGCGCAACATCGTCGCCAACCAGGTGCCGGTACCCGAGATCAACGACATCTTCATCAGCCACCTGCACATCGACCACTACGGCGATCTCCCCTACCTGTGGCAGTTCGCGCCCTTCAACGGGCGCTTCCGCCCGCTGCGGGTCTACGGCCCCTCGGGACGCACGCCGGACATGGGCACGAAGGCCATGTGCGAACACCTGTGCAAGATGGGCAAGTGGACCGCGGCGTGGGCCATGGGACCGATGGCCGACGGCTACGAGATCGACGTCACCGAGTTCGACTTCGAGGACGACGGCGGCGTCTGCTACGACCAGGACGGGGTCAAGGTGACCCACTGGCGGCGCTCGCACGCCATCGACGGGGCGTCGGCCTACCGCCTCGACTGGAACGGCCTGTCCTTCGTGTGGACCGGCGACGGCAAGCCCGACCAGCTCACCGCGCAGTACGCCAAGGGCGTCGACGTGTTCGTCACCGAGATGGCCATCGACATGGTCAACCTCTGGGCGCTCAAACAGGGCGTGTCACCGCTCATCGGCGGCGCCGTCATCGACAACTTCCACACGCCGCACTACGCCGCCGGCTACCTGGCCAACCTCGTGCAGCCCCGGGTCGCGCTCGCCACCCACGTCTCCTACGACCGCGAGCTGGTCGGCGAGATGCTGGCCGGCGTGCGCCTGCACTACAAGGGGCTGTTCGCCTTCGGCATCGACCACACGGTCGTCAACGTCACGAAGGACCGGGTCTGGATCCGCGAGGCGGCCGTGCCGGACACGACCAACATCAGCCGGCCGAGCGCCGAGTGGATGCTGCAGGAGAACTTCGGCGGCAGAGAACCCGAGCCAATCATGGCCGAGAACCCGTTCGCGAAGTACCAGTCGCAGTCGATCCGCGACCTGGAGATCGACCCGGCGCTGTTCACCCCGGAGGACC
>JALOLF010000217.1 GCA_025456085.1 Acidimicrobiales bacterium | reverse complement strand
CAGCCCGTCCATGCCCGTGTGGGTGGTGGAGAACACCGACGCCGGCAACCGGGCGTACTGCAACCTCAACGAGGGCCTGGGCAAGGTGCTGAGGTTCGGTGCCAACTCCCCCGAGGTGCTGGAGCGGCTGCGGTGGCTCGGAAGCGAGTTCTTCGCCACGTTGCAGGCCGCCGTGCGCGGCCTGGAGGACCCCGACCTCAAGCCGCTCATGGCCCAGGCCCTGCACATGGGTGATGAGCTGCACAACCGCAACGCCGCCGCCTCCGGTCTGCTGTTCAAGCGGTTGACCCTCGCTCTGCTCGGCTCGGACGCTGACCCCGCCGCCGTGCGCCGCGCGCTGGCCTTCGTCGCCGGCAACGACCACTTCTTCCTCAACGTGTCGATGGCCGCGTGCAAGTCGATGACCGACGCGGCCCACGGGGTGCCCGGCAGCAGCATGGTCACGGTCATGGCCCGCAACGGGGTCAACTTCGGCGTGCGGCTCAGCGGCACCGGGGATGCCTGGTTCCAGGCTCCCGCCAACCCGGTCGACGGCCTCTACTTCCCCGGGTACTCGGTCGAGGACGCCGCACCGGACCTGGGTGACTCCGCCATCACCGAAACCAACGGTCTCGGCGGCTTCGCGATGGCCGCGTCGCCGGCCATCGTCCAGTTCGTCGGCGGCACCCCGGCCGATGCGACGGCCAACAGCCGCCGGATGCTGTCCATCACCCTTGGCGCCAACCCCGCGTTCACCCTGCCGCCGCTCAACTTCGGTGGGACGCCGGCGGGCATCGATGCTCGGCTCGTCGCCGACTCCGGCGTGCTGCCGATCATCAACACCGGCATCGCGCACCGCCAGGCAGGCGTCGGGCAGATCGGTGCGGGCATCACCACCGCGCCGATGCCCTGCTTCACCGACGCGCTCGCGGCGTTGTCCTCCACCGTGCCCGCGGCGCCGGTGGGTGCGGCATGAGCCCCGTAGCGGTCGTCGCCTTCGGCGGCAACGCCCTGGTCACCGACGCCGAGCACGACTCGATCCCCCAGCAGTACGAGACGGTCAGCCGCACCGTCCCCCCGCTGGTCGACATGGTCGAGCGCGGCTGGGGCGTCGTCGTCTCGCACGGCAACGGACCCCAGGTGGGCTTCATCCTGCGCCGCTCGGAGCTCGCCGAGCACGAGGTCGACCCGGTTCCGGTGGACTACGCGGTCGCCGACACCCAGGGCGCCATCGGCTACATGTTCGTCAAGGCGCTGCGCAACGAGCTGGCTGCACGGGGCCTCTCCCGGCCCGTCGTCGCGGTCGTCACCCAGTCGGTCGTCGACCTCGACGACCCCGCCTTCGCCCATCCCACCAAGCCCGTGGGGTCCTTCATGGACGAGGCCACCGCCCGGGCGCTGGCGGAGGCGAACGGCTGGACGATCATGCAGGACGCCGGCCGGGGATGGCGCCGCACCGTGGCGTCCCCTCGGCCGCAGGCCGTGGTCGAGACCGAGGTCATCCGCGACCTGCTCGCCTCGGGAGCCCTCGTGGTCGCGGTGGGTGGCGGCGGCATCCCGGTCGCCCAGAGCACCGACGGGCGGCTCACGGGCGTGGAGGCCGTGGTCGACAAGGACTTGGCCTCCGGCCTCCTCGCGCACGACCTGGGCGCCGACCTGCTGATGATCCCCACCGGTGTGCGGCAGGTCGCCATCCGTTTCGGTGAGCCCGACCAGCAGTGGCTGGACGTGCTCACCGTGGACGAGGCCCGGGCCTACGTCGCGGCGGGGGAGTTCGGCGAGGGAAGCATGGAGCCCAAGGTTGCCGCCGTGGCCGACTTCGTAGCGGCGACGCCTGGTGCGGTCGGCGTGATCGGTGCGGCCGAGGAGATCCCGGCCATCCTCGACGGGCGTTCGGGCACCCGAATCGTGCGTGCCGACGACGGCACCGCGCCGGCGGAACCGGGTGGGGCCCCGGCCGGTACCGAGCCGCAGGACGCCGCCGGCGTGCTGCTCGCCGTCAACGGCACGCTCATGAGGGGCCTCAAGCTCAACCCCAACATGGTCGCCGCCGGGGCGAGTTTCGTGAGGGATGCCTCGACCCAGCCCGTCTACCGGCTCTGGAGCGTCGACGATGACCACCCGGCCATGGTCAGGGTCACCGACGGGAGCGGTGCCGCGGTGGCGCTCGAGGTGTGGTCGGTGCCAGCCGAGGGCCTGGCCGGCATCCTGCAGAAGGAGCCCCCGGGGCTGTCCATCGGCAAGGTGAGCCTGCACGACGGGACGACCGTCCTCGGGGTGCTGGGCGAGCCCGCCCTGGTCGAGGGCAAGCGGGAGATCACGCACTACGCAGGGTGGCGCGCCTACGTCGAGGCTGAGGGGATCGCATCGTGACGATCGTCGGACGACCGGTGCTGGCGGAGGTCGAGCTGGGGCAGGTGCCGTTCTGGCGCCAGTTCCTGCGGGGCTTCTCCCAGTGCGCGTTCCAGGCCAACGAGATCACCGGGCTGGTGTTCGTCGTTGCCGTCGCGGTGTTCAGCTGGGAGATGGCCGCGTTCTACGTCATCTCCGTGTTGCTCGGCACGCTCACCGCCAAGGCACTCAAGGCTGATCGAACCCTGCTGGACCTGGGGCTGTTCGGCTTCAACTCCGGCCTCATGGGCCTGGCCCTGGGCAACTTCTTCCAGCCCAGCACCGCGCTCTGGTTCTTCATGGCCATCGAGGCCGTCATCGTGGCCGCGGTCGCTGTTGCGATGGCCCGATGGCTGCCCGTCCCGTTCTTGGCCGCTCCCTTCATCCTCATGTTCTGGGTGACCTGGCTCGTCGACCGGTACACCCCGATCATCAAGGTGGACCTCGGCGCCTTCCCCGACGAGCCGATCCAGTGGGCCAGTGCCGTGATCATCGCCGCGGGGGCGGCCCTGTTCACCCCACTGCTGCTGTCAGGCCTGCTGTTCCTGCTCGGCATCGCGATCAGCAACTGGCGGCATGCGGTCGTCGCCGCGCTCGGTGCCGTCATCGCGGTGGGCCTGGCCGCCCAGGCGGGCGTCGTGGGCGGGTCGATCAACAGCGGCTTCGTCGGCTTCAACGCCGTGCTCGCGGCCGTCGCCGTCTACGCCATCGTGGCCCCCGACCTGCGGCTGGCCGCCCTCGGGGCGTTGCTCGCCACCTGGTTCTTCAGCTACATCAACAGCACCGCGCCGGTGCCCGCGCTCGCGTCGGGCTTCGTGCTGTCGGTGTGGGCGATCATCTTCCTCGCGTGGCTGGACGGCCACTTCCGGGAGAAGGAGCCCACCCTGCTCGAGCAGGCCGAGGTGGACGCCTTCGAGCACGAGTGACCAGGCCGCCGGCCCCGATCGCCACGTCCCCCTCGCAGGTGTGAGGGTGGCTCGCGCCTGCGCCTCCGGCAGCGGTTGGAGTCAGCCGCCGGACTTGCGACGGAACTCCCGCTTGCCTCCTGAGCGCCCATGGGTCTCATGCATAGGCGAGTCCGCCTCCGGGTGCAGCGCGTCGCTGTGCTGCTGGCGCTTCTTACGCTCCAAGGCCTCTCGGTAGCGGGCCTTCATGTCGTCGGTCCGGTGGTCGGCGCCGTCCGTCGTCGTGTCCTGAGGGTCGGTCATGCTCGCCTCCTCCGCGTGGGGTCTGGCACACCGCGCCGGTGAGCAGCCTGCCACGGCACCGGTGCGAGGTGACCAGTGCATGCGTCTCACGACCGTGGGTAGGGCAGGGGCACTCCGGCGGAGGGCTCGCTGCGGGTTGGAGATCGAAGGAGATCCCGTGACCACGAAGCTGGAGAAGACGGTGCTGGTCGACGTCCCGGTCAGCAGGGCGTACAACCAGTGGACGCAGTTCGAGGAGTTCCCACGCTTCACGGGCGGCGTCACCAGCGTCACCCAGCTCAGCGACGACCGGCTGCAGTGGGTCGCCGAGATCGCGGGCGTGCGCCGGCAGTGGGAGGCCCGCATCCTCGAGCAGGTGCCCGACCGCAAGGTCGCCTGGGCCGCTACGAGCGGCGCCACGAACACCGGCGAGGTGAGGTTCGAGGACGTCAGCGGCGGCCAGACCTCGGTGCACCTGACGCTGGAGTACGAGCCCGAGGGCCGGGCTACGCGACCGGAGCATGGCGCGGGTCGGTGAACGAGGGCATCGACGTGGACGTGGTGGAGGAGCCGGTCGCGAAGGCCCGACCTACGTCAGCCCGACGCTCCGGGACACCGGCACCCTGTCGTGCCCCCGTCCCTGCCGTGGTGACGGCCTGGCTACCGACGGCCGTCGGGCGTCACCCGGCGGGGGCGACGCCGTTGCGAGGCGCTGCCCGAGTCCCACCTCAGGTGCGGTAACGGCTGCGTGCCACCAGCCACCCGCTGAGGAAACCCAGCCCGAGCAGCACGAACAGGAACACCCATCCCGGTGCCGTCAGGTTCCACCATAGGAACTTCAGGGTCGCCTCGCCGGTGTTGCTGAAGACGAAGATCAGGCACACGGCGGCGATCGTGACGCCGGCGATCCACCTCGGCGTCCAGCGGAACCCGGACGTGCC
>JALOLF010000025.1 GCA_025456085.1 Acidimicrobiales bacterium | reverse complement strand
GTCCTTCGGCCTGACGAGCCGGCAATGGCTGCTCCTGGGGGTGCTCGAGAAGGCCTTTCCCGGCTACGCACCGACGCTGTCGGAGACGGCGGCCGTCTTCGGGACCTCGCGTCAGAACGTCAAGCAGGTGGCGCTGCAGCTCGAGCGCCGTGGCTGGCTCCGCCTGGAGCGCGACCCGACCGACGCGCGTGCCCTGCGCCTCGTGCTGACCGACCGGGTCGCCGTGTTCCACGACCCGGTCGTGCGGGACGGGCAGGCCGCGTTCATCCTCGACGTGTTCGACGATCTCTCCCGCCGAGAGCGACGGGCCTTCCTGGACATGGTGACGAGGTGCAGCACGCGGCTGTCGTCGCCGCCGAGCGAGGGCGGTGCACCGCCGAAGAAGAGGAGCGTCCCATGAGCCCGCAACCATCGGCCACCGACCTCCGCGCCCCGGCCCAGCCCGCACCGGCGACGGGCGCACGGGACGGCGACGAGCCCAGCAGCGGCGGTGGACCGGCGACGATGACACGCCGCTCGTTCCTCCGCCGGGTCGGCATCGGCACGGCCACCGCCTTCGTGCTGGCCGACACCGCCCTCGCCTACCGGGCCTACGACCAGGGCGTGCTCGCCGAGGAGGACGGCCCGGCGTTCGACGCCTGGGACACGTGGCGCGACGGCACCGACGCCTCGTCGCTGATCGGCGCCGCGGTGCTGGCGGCCAGCGCCCACAACACCCAGCCCTGGGTCTTCGCGGTGTCCGATCGCCAGATCGACCTCTACGCCGATCCGGCGCGCTCCACGGGCGCCAACGACGCCCTCGGACGGGAGCTCGACGTGTCGCTGGGGTGCGCGCTCGAGAACCTCCAGCTCGCCGCCCGGGCACGCGGCCACCTGACCGAGATCACGACGGCACCCGGCGGTGCACCCGATCTCGTGGCGTCGATCCGGTTGCGACCCGGGACGGCGGTCGACGGCGAGCTGCACCGCGCCATCGGTGATCGCCACAGCAACCGCTCGGCGTACCGCCCGGATCCCGTTCCCAGCTCGGCGCTGACGGCGATGCAGGGTCTCGTCGACGACGACGTGGCACCCGCCCGAGTGGTGTGGCTCACCGGGACACGGGAGCGCGAGCGGTTCGGCGAGCTGCTGGTCGAGGCGACGCGCGCCCACGTCGCCGACGACGAGCAGTCGAGGGACTCGTTCGCGTGGTGGCGCAGCGACTGGGACACGATCCAGCGCCGCAAGGACGGGCTCACCATCGACGGCGTCGGCCTGCGCCCCGTGGTGCGCACGCTCGGCAAGCTGCTGCCCGCCACGTCCCGGGAGGACGCCGACCGGACGTTCGTCGACCGCACGGTGGTCCAGACCCGATCGGCGCCGGCCTTCGGCATCATCGTGGTCGACGACCCGACGTCGCGCCGTGACCGGCTCGCGGGCGGGCGGCTGGTGCAGCGGCTCCACCTGTGGACCGCGGCCCACGACCTCGGCTTCCAGCACATGAACCAGATCACCGAGCGCATCGACCGGGACCACCAGCTCGGCCGGGTGGCCACCTTCGAGTCACCGCTGGCCGAGCTCGTCGGCGACGGCGCCCTGGTCGCGTTCCGGGTCGGGACCCCGACGGTGGCCGCGCGCAGGAGTCCTCGCCGGCCGGCAGCGGAGGTGGTGCGATGACCGGCGACGACCGCACGATCCTGAAGGCCGGTTCGATCGCGGCGCTGCTCGGCACCGCGGCCGGGCTCGCCGAGATCCTCGCCGGCACGGTGAGCTGGGCGGGCGACAAGAACGACCCGACCACGCTCGGCCGGGTCTCGATCGGCCTCGCCCTCGTGATCGGTGCGGCCAGCGTGCTCGCGGCTCGCTCGCCGCGACCCGGCGCACAGCTCGGTGCCGCCGTCGCCCTGCTCACCGGTGGGTTGATCGGGCTGACCACCGCGGGGTTGGCGTGGGTCCCCGCCTTCATCGCCTCGACGACCACCTTCGCCCTGGTCGTGCGGCGGCCACGGGGCGCCGGCACCTGGCGAGCCGTGCTCCGCGCCCACTGGGCCGCAGTCCTGGTCGGGGTGCTGGCCCTCGTCTACCTGGCGTTCGGGGTCGTCGCCGCCGAGGGCGTCGGTCTGCTCGGCATCGCCGGCGCGGTCGTGGCCTGCACCGCGCTGGCCCTTCGCCGTCGATCCCCCTCGATGGCAGCCGTGGGCCTGGTCCTCGCCGCGGTCCCGTTCGCCGCTGCGACGGCCTGGACGGTGGTGACACCCCTCACCGCCGTGCTGCTGCTGGCCATCGGGCTCCCCGACGTGCTCGTCCGCACCCACCCCGGCCCCTCCTCGGGAGGAGCGTCATGAGGGCCTTCCTGCGTTGGGCCATCGGCCTCGTCGCCATCGTCCACGGCCTCATCCACCTGCTGGGCGTCGTCGAGGGGTTCGGCTGGGCCGAATCGGCCGCGCTCACCGAACCGATCGGCACCACCCTGGGTGTCGCCTGGCTGGTCGCCTCGGTCCTCGTGGTCACGGCCGGCGCCCTGCTGCTGGCGCGGGTCCGCGGCTGGTGGGTCGTCGCCGCGATCGCCGCGGTCGTCTCGCAGGCCGTCATCGTCACGTCGTGGAGCGACGCCAAGGCGGGCACCGTCGCCAACCTGGCGCTCGCCGCCGCCGCCGTGTACGGGTTCGGTTCCCAGGGTCCGACGAGCTTCCGGGCCCGGTTCCGCCGACTGGCACGCCAGGCAACGACTGCCGCGTCGTGCACCGCGTCGGGCCGGGGCCCCGTGACCGACGAGGACCTGGCACGGCTGCCGACCCCCGTCGCCGCCTACCTGCGGGCGGTCGGTGCGGTCGGCAGGCCACGGGTCATCGGGTTCCGCGCCGACATCAGCGGCCGCATCCGCAGCGGACCCGACCAGCCGTGGATGCGCTGGGTGGGCGAGCAGGTCAACACCTTCGGCCCCGCACCCGGCCGGCTGTTCCACATGGACGCCGCCATGAAGGGGATCCCCGCCGATGTCCTCCACGCCTACGTCGGCCCCGGCGCCAGCATGCAGGTCCGCCTCGCCTCGCTGATCCCGATGGTCCACGCCACCGGGCCGGAGATGGACCGGGCCGAGACCGTCACGTTGCTGAACGACCTGTGCGTCCTCGCCCCCGCCGCTCTCGTCGACGCCCCCGTCGAGTGGACGCCGATCGACGACCACCACGCACGGGCCACCTACACCAACGCCGGCCACACCGTCAGCGCCGTGCTCACCTTCGACGACACCGACGAGCTCGTCGACTTCGTCTCCGACGACCGGCTCCGAGCGTCGCCCGACGGGCGGACCTTCACCCGGCAGCGGTGGTCGACCCCGATCACCGGCTACCGCGACGTCGGTGGCCGACGCCTCGGTGCGGTCGGCCACGCACGTTGGCACCCCGACGACGGCCCCGCGTTCGACTACCTCGAGTTCCACACCGACGGCATCACCTACCTGGAGGCGCCCGACGAACGGCGACGCGTCGCCGATCCCCCTCACGACGCGACCCCACGGGATCACACCGATGTTGTTCCGGTCGAGCGTGGCCGGTAGGGTGTCGTTCGACAAACAGCCGGTCGTGTTGCCGGCTCAGCAACCAGCATCCAGAGTGATTCGGCTTCGGTCGGGTCACGCCAACCGGGGGACACCCACGGTGGCTGCGCACAGCGCGATGCGGTCGGAACCACCCCTGTGGGCTCCGGCAAGTGGTGTCGAACCGTGTGTGGCTGCTCCGGGTCCCCCAGAAGGGACACCCTCATGGCCACCACCCTCACCCTGCGGACCTCCGAGAGCGTCCGACGGGGCCACCCCGACAAGGTCGCCGACCAGATCAGCGACGCCGTCCTCGACGCCATCCTCGCCGAGGACCGCGACGCCCGCGTGGCGTGCGAGACCGTCGTGGGCCGCGGCTTCGCGCTCGTCACCGGCGAGATCACCACCGACGCCTACGTCGACATCCCCACCATCGCCCGCACCGTGATCGCCGACATCGGCTACACCGACCCCCGCCTGCACTTCGCCGCCGACTCGGTGGCGGTGTTCACCACCATCTCCCCCCAGTCCGGCGACATCGCCCGCGGTGTCGACACCGGCGGCGCCGGCGACCAGGGCATCGTGTGGGGCCACGCCGTCGACCACAGCACCGACCTGCTCCCCGCCCCCATCGCCCTCGCCCACGCCCTCGTGGCCACCATCGACACCGCCGCCCGCGCCGGCACCCTCCCCGGCCTGCACGGCCGCCCCGACGGCAAAGCCCAGGCCACGCTGCGCTACGACACCACGGGACGGCCGGTCTCAGTCGACACGGTGGTGGTGTCGGTCCAGCACCGCGACGACGCCGACCCCGAGGCCCTGCGCCACGACGTCCGCCAGATCATCGACCGGGTCGTCGCCGGCGCCGGCTACGACCCCAACCAGATCCGCACGATCCACCTCAACCCCACCGGACGCTTCGTCGAAGGCGGCCCCGCCGCCGACGTCGGCCTCACCGGCCGCAAGCCCATCGTCGACACCTACGGCGGGGCCATCCCCCACGGCGGCGGCGCCTTCTCCGGCAAGGACCCCTCCAAGGTCGACCGCTCCGCCGCCTACGCCGCCCGCGCCGCCGCCAAAGCCGTCGTCGCCGCCGACCTGTCGCCGACGTGCACCACCAGCCTCGCCTACGCCATCGGCGTCGCCGAACCCGTCGCCATCACCCTCGACCTCGGCGACACCACCCTGCACCCCGGCCTCCTGGCCCGTCTCGACACCACCCTGCGCGACCTCTTCGGCGGCTTCACCCCCCGAGGCATCATCGACGCCCTCCACCTGCGCAACCCCGACCGCGTCCGCTACCTCGACACCGCCACCTACGGCCACCTCGGCGTCCCCGCCGGCGCCTGGACCACCCGCTCCCTTCCCTGGGAAGACGTCGAGGTCTGGGCCGACCACCTCCGGGCGCTGCACTGACACGTCCACCTCGGTCGACGTGCGTCGGCGCGGCCGCGGCCGGCCTGGGCGGGCGCCATCGGCATCCCGCCCAGGCCGGGGACCGCGCCACCCGCCGAGAACGTGGCAGGTGATCAGGACGCCCGACCGGCGCGGTCCAACCCGGCGAGCACCTGCTCCGCCGCGTCGGCGATGGCGTCGAGCTGGTCGGGGCTGAGCTGGTCGACGAAGAGGCGCCGGACGGTGCGGACGTGGCCCGGCGCCGCTGCCGCGATCTCCTCACGCCCCCGGGCGGTGACCGCGACGACGGCGCCGCGGCGGTCGGCGTCGCATCGCTCCCTGGTCACCAGTCCCCGCTCGGCCATGCGTCCGACGTGGTGCGAGAGCCGGCTCTTCTCCCAGCCCAGCGCGGCACCGAGCTCGAAGGACCGGAGGCGACCCTCCGGGTGGTCGGTGAGGGCGACCAGGACCAGGTAGTCGGGGTACGACAGCCCCGACTCCGCGGCGAGCTGGCGGGCGAGCTCGGACTCGAGGCGCATCTGCATGAACTGCAACGCCCGCCACGCTCGTTCCTCACGTCGGTTCAGCCATCGGGTGCCGCCCACGGGGTCCACGATAGCGGGAATAGTTGATCCGTCTACTATGTTCGTAGACACGTCAACCACTTCGGACCAGGAGCGCACCATGACCACCGGCCGGACTCCCACCGCCGACGACGGCACACGCCACCGATCGGCGTCCTTCTCCCCCGTCCGCCTCAACCACGCCGTGCTGTTCGTCGCCGACCTCGCCCGCAGCGAGCGCTTCTACCGCGAGGTCTTCGGCATGGAGGTCATCGCCCGCGTGGCCCGCGCCGACGCCGCGTTCCTGCGCCTTCCGAGATCCGGCAACCACCACGACCTCGGCTTGTTCGGCATCGGCACCGGCGCCGGTCCCCGCCGTCGCGGTGTCGGCCTCTACCACCTGGCCTGGCAGCTCGACACCATCGACGAGCTCGTGGCGGCACGCGACGCCCTGCTCGCGGCCGGCGCCTACACGGGCGAGTCGAGCCACGGCGCCACCAAGAGCATCTACGGAGCCGACCCCGACGGCAACGAGTTCGAGCTCATGTGGATGCTCCCCCGCGACGCGTGGGGCGACGACGAGTACGCCGCACCGATCGAGCCCCTCGACCTGGCCGCTGACGTGCGCCGCTGGTCCGGCGTCCGGACCGCCGGCACGCTCGTCCCCGACGTCGCCGTCCCCGACGCCGCCGTCCCCGACGCCGCGGCGATCCAGCCATGACCGGCTTCGCCCCGCCCGTCGTCGCCCGGCGCGGCTCGACCGACCCGGACGCGCCGCTGGTGGTGCTCCTGCACGGCAGGGGCTCGGACGAAGCCGACATCATCGAGCTGGCCGACCACCTGCCCGCAGGAGTCGCCTGCGTCGCGGTCCGGGCGCCGATCGCCGAAGGGGGCGGGTTCGCCTGGTTCGCCAACCGCGGCATCGGCCGCCCCGTCGCCGAGTCGCTGCGCGCCACCATGGACTGGTTCGTCAGCTGGCTCGACCCGGTCGCCGCCCCGGGTCGACCCGTCGTGCTCATCGGGTTCAGCGGCGGTGCCGCCTTCGCCGGTGGGCTGCTGCTCGACGATCCCGGTCGCTACGCCGGTGCCGCCGTCCTCTACGGCACCCTTCCCTTCGATGCCGGTGTCCCCACGACCCCCGGTCGTCTGGCGGGCTCGAGCGTGCTCGTGATCCACGGCGACCAGGACACGGTCATCCCCCGAGAGCTCCTCGACCGCACCTGGACGTACCTCCGATCCGAGGCCGGGGCCGACACCACCGCGGTGCGCGATCCCGGTGGCCACGAGCTCACCGCCGACGCGCGCCGCCACGTACCGGTCTGGCTCACCGCCGTCCTCGACCGGACCCGACCCTGACGGCCCGACGGGGACCCCGGCGGGTCCCGGAGCGATCGGCGCTCACGGCCGGGCGATGAGCAGGCGGACACCGACGTCGTGCTCCTGGAGCGCCCGGAGATGGCCGTTGCGTGCGTCCCACGTCCCGTCCCGGAGGTCGCGCCCCACCGACGCGACGGCGCGTGCGACGACGTCGGGTCGCAGCCGCGAGAAGGCGGACGTCGCGCGCCTGGCAGCCTCGTCGAGCACGCGCTCCGGATGCGCCCAGAAGGATGCGAGCGACCAGTCCGGCGTGTCGCTGGTGGTCGGCACCGGTTCCACCTCGACCGTCCCGCCGAGCCACCCGACGAGCCGGTCGATCGTGGGGAAGGTCGCCCGGTCGAGCTCGACGACCTCGGGCAGGTAGTCACGCAGCAACCACATCCGGGCGCACACCTCGACGTCGACCGTGACGATGATCACCGGCCCGCGAGCGACCCGTCGCAGCTCGCGCACGCCGTCCTCGGTCTGATCGTCCCAGTGGTGGACGGTGAGGATCGCCATGGCAGCATCGACGCTCCGGTCACGCAGCGGCAGCGGCACGGCCGATCCTCGCAGCGCGGGCACCCGTCCCGCCGGCCGTTGGGCGGCCATCACGTCGCTCGGCTCGATGGCGATCACGTGGCGATCGTCGGGTTCGTACGAGCCGGTGCCGGCTCCGACGTTGACGACGGTCGCGCTGTCGGACAGGGCGTGCAGGATCCGCTCCGCCAGCAGCGGGTCCTCCCGCCGGGTGAGCGAGTAGCGGTCGCCGATCGAGTCGTAGCGCGGCGACCCCGATGCGCCGACCGGGTCGCGTCGCGGGTGGCCGGACCCCAGGTCGGGGGTGCGCTCCACGTGCTCGGTGTCGCTCATGGCGTCCACGTCGGTGGGCTCGAGCCGAGCCGGGCGGGTGGGCGCGTCCAGCGCATCGGCGCGCCGGTGATCTGCACCGGTGGACGGAGCCGGCGTGCCGGCCCCCAGGCGGTCGATTCGATGCCCGCGGCGAGATCGATCTCGGTGGGTGGCCGGATCGGCGTGTCCACGGGCTCGCGCCGGTGCTCGACGAGCAGCTTCGCGGTACGGGCGAGCGACACCCTGGCACGCTGCGTGCGGCCCCGGCTCGCGGCCGAGCCGACCGCGCCGAGGACGGCGGCGGCGAGCAGGTAGCCGGTCGCGTGGTCGAGGGCCTGGACGGGCAGGGAGACCGGTCGCTCGGCGGCCCGCCACGTCATCCCCTCGGCGGCGATGCCGGTCGAGAACTGCACGAGGCTGTCGAAGCCTCTCCGGTACGCCCACGGCCCGCAATGCCCGTACGCGTCGAGCGAGACGTCGACGAGCCCCGGCCGGATCTCCTGGCGTTCGTCCGGTCCGTAGCCGAGGCGATCCAACGCGTCCGCCCGGTAGCCGTGGACGACCACGTCGGCCTCCGCCAGCAGGCGTTCGAACGAGACGCGGTGGGACGGATCGCGGAGGTCGAGCCGGGTGCACCGCTTGCCGAGCAGCACCTCCGGCGCCAGGACCGGCTCGTCCCACTCGAGGGGGTCGACACGCAGGACGTCGGCACCGAACGCGGCGAGGAACCGCGTGGCGACCGGTCCTGCGATGATCCGGGTCAGATCCAGCACCCGGAGGCCGTCCAGCGGTCGGTCCGGCGCCGCCGCCCAGCCGCGCCGTCGGGTCGTCGTGCCCCGGTCCCAGATGACGAGGGGCTCGGTCGCGACCGCCTGCCCCTGTGGGTGTCGGGACCACTCGTCGATGGTGCGCAGCCTCGCGGCACAGCCTCCCGCAGCCACCACCGCCGCCTCGAGCTCGTCGCCGTCGCGGCCGCCGACCGCTCGGGCGACCGCCTCCCGTGTCGGCTCACACCCGAGCACCGACAGCGCGGCGGCCCGATGGTGGGGCGCGTTGGTGTGGAGCTTGATCCAGCCGCTGTCGCACCGGTAGTCGCCGGCGAGCTCGTCCCAGGCGGACGGCATCGACCAGCCGATCGGTCGGATGGACCATCCGAACCACAACGACGCCAGGCGCAGATCGACCTCCACCGTACGTTCGACCCCGTCGGCCGACGACAGCTCGGCCACGGCCGCGGCGGCGGCGCCGATCGATGCCGCGGCGAGCTCGGACACGGGGAAGCACGACGCCAGGCGGTCCGCGCCGATGAAGCGGACGCGCGCCCGCGCCGTCGCGGGGAGACGCAACGCATCGAGCAGCTCGGCGAGGAGCTGCGTCGCACCGTCGCGGGCACCGTCGTGCGTCACGCGCTCGACGCTACGGCCATCGCGGCGGCTGTCCATCCCGAGGCGCGTCGAGGCGGGCGGGGAAGCCGAAGCGGGCGAACGATTCCTCGGTGTCCAGGAAGGCGTGGATGGCCTCGATGCGGCCGTCGCGCAGCTCCACCACCTGCAGCGCCCAGGGGCTGCGACCACCGGCCGGATCCGGCTTGTACTGGGCGAAGGCAGGGCAGCCGTTGGCCCAGCCGGCGAGCAGCCGGGAGTCGGCACACCCCGCCCCCGGCCCCACGTACCAGGCGACCAGATCGTCGATCCCCTGCAGCCACATGGCGTAGGGCGGCATGGTCTGGATGACGTCGTGGTGCAGCAGCGCAGCGAGTGCCTCCATGTCGTAGCGCTCGAAGGCGTCGACGTAGCGGGCCAGCAGGGCCTGCTCGTCGGCGGTCAGCACCGGGGTCGGCGCCGCCGCGGGCGCCTCGGCCAACGCGGCCCGGGCGCGCTGGAGGGCGCTGTTCACCGATGCCGTGGTGGTGTCGAGCAGTTCGGCCACCTCGGCGGCCGACCACCGCAACACGTCGCACAGCACCAGCGCGGCACGTTGGCGGGCCGGGAGCCGCTGCAGCGCGCTGATGAACGCCAGGCGGATCGTGTCGCGGGCGGCGGCCACCTCGGCCGGGTCGCCCTCCAGATCGAGCACCGACCCGTCGGCCACCGGCGTGATCCAGGCGTCGTCGGGCAGCACGTCGGCGAGGTGCACCGGGTCGGGGGTGCGAGCCGGTCCCAGGTCCACGGGCCGGGCCCGCCGTTGGGAGCTGCGCCCCATGTCGATGCACACGTTGGTGGCGATCCGGTAGAGCCAGGTGCGCACACTGCTGCGCCCCTGGAAGCGATCAGCGGCCTGCCAGGCCCGCAGCAGCGTCTCCTGCACGGCTTCCTCGGCTTCGCCGCCCGCGCCGAGCATCCGGTAGCAGTAGCCGGTGAGCTCGCGTCGGTGCGCTTCGAGGTCCTCGATCACGACGTCGACAGCGGAGCTGGTCACGCCGCTCACGGTACCGGTCCGTCCGAGGTCGGCGCCGGCGCCCGCAGCATCCCCCGGCAGTGGTGGGGCCGGGATCCGACCCCTCCACCCGCGGTCACCACGGCGTCCACCCCGGCCAGCGCCAGCAGCCCCCGGAGCTCGGGGTCGACGCCGCTCAGGTGCACGCGGCAGCCCAACCGCCGGGCCGCCAGCACGAGCCGGCACAGCTCGTCGACCGACCGGAGGTCCGCCTCGTTCACCCGTCCCCCTCCACCGCGGCCAGCAGGGCCGCGAGGTCGATCTTCTGCATCGACAGCATCGCCGCCATGCCCCGTGACGCCCGGGCCGGGTCGGGATCGGCCATGAGCTCGGCCAGTTGCGCCGGCACCACCTGCCAGGACAGGCCGTAGCGGTCCTTCAACCAGCCGCACTGCTGGACCTCGCCGCCGGCGGACAGGGCGTCCCAGTAGTGGTCCACCTCGGCCTGGTCGGCGCACTCGACGAGCAGCGAGATCGCCTCGGAGAAGGTGAAGACCGGCCCGCCGTTGATGGCGGTGAACCGGGTCCCGTCGAGGTGGAAGTCCACCGTCACCGGCGTGCCCGCAGGGCCCGGGCCCACGTCGGTGTAGTCGGTGACCACGTCGATGCCCGAGTTCGGGAACACCGAGCAGTAGAACTCGGCGGCCTCGAGGGCCTGGGTGTCGAACCACAGGTTGGTGACGATCTGCGGCATCAGCCCTGCTCCTCCGCCTCGCCGCTGAGCATCCACGACACACCGAAGCGGTCCACGCACGCCCCGAACAGCGGCGACCAGAACACGGGCTCGAGCGGCATCTGCACCTCGCCGCCCTCGGACAGCGCGTCGAACATCCGGCGCACCTCGTCGAGGTCCGCGTCGCTCAGGTGCAAGGCCACGCCCTTCACACCGCCGCCGTCGCCGGTGGGATCGTCGGATGCCATGATCAGCGAGCCGTCATCCAGCGTGAGCGCGGCGTGCATCACGGCGTCAGGGGCCATCTCCATACCGGGCTCCTCACCCGGCGGCATGTCGGAGAAGGCCATGATCTCGAGCTGGCCGCCGAGGACCTGCTGGTAGCGGGTCATGGCCTCTCGAGCGGTTCCGGAGAAGAACAGGTACGGGTGCAACGACATCGGAGCCTCCTGGGTCGTGGGAACGGGTCATCACCGGTACAGACGGTAGGACCGACGAGAACTCATCGGGCGACGGGAATCGACCTGGTTCGGCGCCCCACGGTCGGATTCCGACAGCCAACCGCGATCCCGACACCGGACCCGGGCTGGTTCGGCGCCCCACGGTCGGATTCCGACAGCCAACCGCGATCCCGACACCGGACCCGGGCTGGTTCGGCGCCCCACGGTCGGATTCCGACCGCCAGCCGCGATCCCGACACCGGACCCGGGCTGGTTCGGCGCCCCACGGTCGGATTCCGACAGCCAACCGCGATCCCGACGCGGGCCGGCGAGAGCTGGCAGCCGCCGCCCGGGCGGGATCCCGGCCGAGAGCCGAACATCGGCCTCGACTTCCGATATCGGATTTCGATAGTATGTCGTCGTGCGTGAGCTCCTGCGAGGCGCGATCCGACTCCACGTGCTGCACCACGCGGAGGTCGGCGCGGTGCACGGCGCGTGGATGGCCGAGGAGTTGGCGCAGCACGGGTACCGGATCAGCCCCGGGACGCTGTACCCGACGCTGCACCGGATGGAAGACGAGGGGCTGCTCCGGAGCCGGCCGGTGGTGGTCGAGGGCCGCACCCGCCGTTCGTACCGGATCACCCCCCGGGGACGCCGGGAGCTGGCCGAGGGGCGCCGGGTACTGCGCGAGCTGGCCGAGGAGGTGCTGGCGTGACCCGCGACGCGCAGCAGCCCGCCACGCGCTTGGCGCGGCGCCTGGATACCGGCGACGCCGTGGTCATCGGTCTGGGCTCGATGATCGGAGCCGGCGTGTTCGCCGCCGTCGGCCCGGCCGCGGCGGCTGCCGGCGGCGGGCTGTTGATCGGCCTGGGTCTCGCCGCCGTGGTGGCGTACTGCAACGCCACCTCCTCGGCCCAGCTCGCCGCGCTCTACCCGGCCTCGGGTGGCACCTACGTCTACGGCCGCCGGCGGCTCGGTCACCTCTGGGGCTTCCTGGCCGGGTGGGGGTTCGTGATCGGCAAGACCGCCAGCTGCGCGGCGATGGCGCTCACCTTCGGCAGCTACGTCGACGCGGATCTGACGCGACCGCTCGGGGTCGGCGCCGTCGTCGCCCTCACCACGGTGAACCTGTTCGGCGTGCAGAAGACGGCGTGGCTCACCCGGGTGATCGTCGCGGTCGTCCTGGCGTCGCTGGCGGTGGTCGTGACGGCCGGGCTCGGCTCGTCGCCGAGCACGTCGAACGTCGGGCCGCTCCTCGACGGCGGTCTCCACGGCATCCTCCAGGCCGGGGCGCTGCTGTTCTTCGCGTTCGCCGGCTATGCCCGCATCGCCACCCTGGGCGAGGAGGTCCGCGACCCTGCCCGCACCATCCCCACCGCCATCCCGATCGCGCTCGGCATCACCCTGGTCGTGTACGCGACCGTCGCGGTCGTCGCGCTGTGTGCCGTGGGTCCCGACGCCCTGGCGACCAGCAGCGCGCCCCTCACCGAGGTGGCCGCAGCGGGAGGGTGGTCCTGGGCCGTGCCGGTCGTGCGAGTCGGAGCGGCGGTCGCGTCGCTCGGCGTGCTGCTGTCGCTGCTGGTCGGCGTGAGTCGCACCACGTTCGCGATGGCCAGCGAGTCGGACCTGCCACGCTGGCTCGGCGCGGTGCACCCCACGCGCAAGGTACCGCACCGAGCCGAGCTGACCATCGCCGCCGTCGTCATCGTCGTCGTGCTCGTCGCCGACCTCCGCGGGGCCATCGGGTTCAGCTCCTTCGCCGTGCTCTTCTACTACGCGGTCGCCAACGCCTCCGCCTTCACCCTCGACCGGGACGAGCGCCGCTGGCCCCGCCCCCTCGCCGCGCTCGGGCTGATCGGCTGCGCGGCCCTGGCGGTCACCCTGCCGGCCAGCAGCGTCATCGGGGGCACGGTGCTGCTGGCCTGCGGCGCCGTGGTGTTCCTGGTGCGCCACATCGCCCGACGCCGAACGCCTCGGTCAGCGCCGTGACCACCTCCGAACGCCGGGCAGCACGACGCGAACCGCTCCCTCGCGACGTGAAGGCCCTCGGCGCGGTGAGCTTCGCCCAGGACACCGCCTCGGAGATGCTCTATCCCGTCCTGCCGGTGTTCGTCACCACCGTCCTGGGCGCACCGCCCGGCGTGGTGGGCCTCATCGAGGGCGTCGCCGAGGCGACCGCCTCGGTCACCAAGGCCGCCTCGGGTCACCTGTCGGACCGGCACCGACGGCGCCCCTTCGTCACCGCCGGCTACGGGCTGTCCACCGTGGGCAAACTGCTCATCGCCCTCGCCTCCACCTGGCCACTGGTGCTGGTGGCGCGGTTCACCGACCGGCTCGGCAAGGGCATCCGCACATCACCACGCGACGCCCTCATCGCGGACGTCACCCCCACCGGCGCGCGAGGACGGGCCTACGGCTTGCACCGGGCCCTCGACACCGCCGGTGCCGTCGCCGGACCCTTGCTCGGCCTCGGCCTCTACCACCTCCTCGACGAGCAGCTCCGACCCCTGTTCCTCATCGCCGTCGTGCCCGCAGTGGCCAGCGTGGCGCTCATCGCCCTCGTGCACGAACGACCACGCCACGACGTCGGCACCCGTACGCCGCGCGCTCGCTGGCGCGATCAGCACCTCGACCCCGGCTACTGGCGCACCCTCGGGTTCCTCACCGTGTTCGGCCTGGTCAACTTCGCCGACGCCCTCCTCATCCTGCGAGCCGAGGAGCTCGGCTTGTCCGTCTCGGCGATCTTCGTCGTCTACGCCCTGTACAACGCCGTGTACGCGTCGCTCAGCTACCCCGCCGGCACGCTGTCGGACCGCATCCCTCGCGACCGCCTCTACGCCGTCGGTCTCGCCGTCTTCGCCATCACCTACCTCGGGCTCGGACTCGCCACCTCCACGATCTGGGTCTGGGTGCTGCTTCCCCTCTACGGCGTGTACACCGCCCTCACCGACGGCATCAGCCGCGCCTGGATCGTCGATCTCGCCCCCACCGACCACACCGGAGCAGCCCTCGGCATCATGCAGGCCACCACGGGCATCGCCAGCCTCATCGCCGGCATCTGGGCCGGACTCACCTGGTCGGGCACCGGCCGCACACCGCTGCTCGTCGCCGGCGGCGTCACCGCCGTCCTGGCGGCAGGCCTCGCGCTCTTCCCCCAGAAGCTCCGCGGCCCCGGGACGACTCCCTGAGCTGAAGGGACCGTGGGCCACCGGTTGCCAGCTACGGAGATCGGCGACGGAGCGGCGAGCGGGGACGGACCAGCAGGCCGAGTCGATGCACGAGTCGGCCGAGATCACCGTCACCGACCGGTGCTGCGTGTCACCCCGACGTCACCCCCCACACGCGAACCCCTGGAGCTGGCCGGTCGCAGGCGGCGCCCAGGGCGGCTCCGAACCCTTTGGAGTGCTGCCCGCCGATCCGTCGGCGCCGCTGTGCCGACTCAGCACGTGGCCGGCTTCTCCACGGATGCTCACCTCTGGCCGCACGATCACCCCGGCGCCCCGACGAACGGCCTCCTCGACACGTGGCCGGTCGCGGGCCGGCGCCCCTCGACGTCGCGAGGCCGGCGCGTTCAGCCGGGAACGGCGACCCGGTTGGCGTCGTCGCAGTTGTAGACCCCGGTGTTCGGTCGGGTGAAGGCCTCGTCGAGGACGAACCCGTCGGGCGTGGCTCGTACGACCACGATGCACTGCGGCGATCTGGGCTCGTCCGGGTCGGGGTCGACCGGGGCGTGCATCCCGCCGCCGTCGAACTCGCTGACCGCTGCCGCTTCGTCGAGCACGCACTGTCGGGTGAGCTCGGACCCACAGGCCTTGGCCGCCTGGGCGAACAGCAGCCATGCCGACCAGGAGAACGCCGCGAGCTGTGCCGGCTTCTCGCTCCAGCCCGGCACCTGCGCGTCCATGAGCTCGAGGAACTGCTGGGTGGGTGGGTTGTCGGCTGCCTCCTCGAAGGGGTAGGTGGCCAGGCCCACGTAGGTCGGGATGTCCGCGAGCAGGTCGTTGCCCTCGATGAGCTTGGCGTCGTAGTTGTTGCCCTGGAGCAGGATCGCCTCGGGCGAGTAGCCGATGTCGCCCATCGCGGCCATGAGCGGGACCATCTGCTCGGGCGAGGAACGGAACTCGAACAACCCGGCCCCCGCCTCCTCGGCCGGCTCGACGTACGGCCGCCAGTTGTCGACCGTGGCCGGCGGCGCGGGCGTGGTGTTCTGGTACACGACCGTGTAGCCCAACTCGTCCTCGAGGAGCGGCAGGAGCGTCTCCTGCAGGGGCGTGCCGGAGGTGGGCAGATCGGGGATGAGGTACGCGAAGCTGTCGATCTCGTCCGGGTACTGCTCGGCGGCCAGGCGGTACAGCGAGACGTCCTGGTAGCCGGGGTAGAAGGGGTTGATCGACTGGATCTGCAGGTCGGCGGCCTGGGCGACGGGGTCGTTCAGGAAGGCCGGGATCTGCGGCAGCCCGCAGTCCACCCGTGGTTGGGCGAGGGTGGCATCGACGCCCGAGCCGCCACCGACGAGGAAGAAGTCCTCCGCGCAGGCCTCGGCGATGACCTGCTGGCCCTCGATGAACTTCGTGTCGTGCAACGTCAGCTCGATGGGGCGGCCGTTGATGCCGCCCGCGGCGTTGCACCAGGCCACGAAGGCCTCGGATGCGTCGAAGAGCTCCTGGAGCAGACCGGGGAGGATGGTGTTGCCCGGGTCGGAGATGGTCCCGACCTCGATGGCGTCGTCGGTGACCCCCTGGTCGGTGGCGCCCGAGGCGTCGCCCGGACCGCACACCGGTTCGGCCATGGTGCCGAACCGGCCGGCGTCGACGGTCCCGCCCGTGCCGGCTGGCTGCGTCACGGTCGAGCTGGCGTCGTCCTGCTCGGCGGACTCGGTGTCGTCGTGTCCACCGCATGCAGCGGCCAGCACCGCCAGGCTCACGGCCAGCACCAGACCTCGTCGCATTCCCGTCCCCCTTCTCGTTTCCCTCAACGGTCTCCCCCGGTCGTCTTCGCCCGATAGGCGTCCAGGAACTCCCGCACGTCGGGCGCGAACTGCAGCAGGTTCTGGTTGCGGATCTCCAACGCCAGTGCGCTCTCCAGCGACGGCGCGGCGGTGTTGTGCCACAGCACCTCCTTGGTGGTCCGCAGGCCGGACTTCGTGTAGCCGGCCATCATCCGGGCGTACGCCATGGCCAGGTCCTCGAGGCCCTCGGGCTCGGCGAGCTTCGACACCAGCCCCATCTGCAGCGCCTCGTCGGCGTCGATGTCGCGCCCGGTCAGGATCAGGTCGAAGGCGCGTGCGTTGCCGATCAGACGCGGGAGCAGATAGGTGATGCCGATGTCGGTGCCCGACAACCCGGTGCGGATGAAGGCGGAGCAGAACCGGGCCGTGGTCGATGCCAGCCGGATGTCGGCTGCGCAGGCCAGCGCCAGGCCTCCGCCGAAGGCGGCGCCGTTCACCGCGGCGACGACCACCTGCGGCAGGTCGCGCAGGTGCGTGGTGAGGTTCGACATGAACGTCTGTGGATCGATGCCGCTGTGCACATGGGGGTGCTCGCCGGGCTCCGGCGGTCGGCCCCAGTCCTTGAGGTCCAGACCGGCGCAGAACGCCCGGCCGGCGCCGGTGAGCACGACGACCTTGCACTCGGTGTCGTTGGCGACCCCGTCGAGCGCGGTGTGCAGATCCGCGACCAGTTCGAAGCTCATGGCGTTGAGACGTTCGGGTCGGTTCAAGCGGATGACGGCGATGGCGGGCTCGGGTTCGGTGACCTCGATGGTGGACATCGGTGCTTCCTCTACGGGCTGGTTGGCGGGGCCCATGACTGCGGCCGCCTCGGACGTCACTTCGGGATCTGGCTCCAGGGGATGTCCTTGTCGGGACGGACGTCGCCGGGCAGGCCGAGCACGCGCTCTCCCAGGATGTTGCGCATGATCTCGGAGGTGCCGCCCTCGATGGTCCACGCCCGCGAGCGCAGGAACCGTCCGCTGCGGGTCCGGGCCCAGGTCGATGCCCGGGTCGGGGCATACCCCGGTTCGTGGAGCAGCCCGTCGGCACCGGAGAGGTCGAGGACGGCCTCGTTCATGCGCTTGCCGAGCTCGGCGGTGGCGAGCTTCGCCACCGAGCCCTCGGGCCCCGGAACGCCTCCCATCGCCACCTGCGCAGCTCTCACGTTGGTGAGGCGCACGACCTCCGCATCGATCCACAGACCCGCGATGCGATCGCGCCACACCGCCCGTGCGCCTTCGTCGAGCGTCGCTGCCCGTTCGCCGTACAGCTCGAGCAGCTCGGCGATGGGCCCCGAGCCCCGGGGAGCGGGCGGGCCCGACAGCGCGACGCGCTCGTTCATGAGCGTCGTCGTGGCGACCCGCCATCCGTCGCCGGCGGCACCCAGTCGGTTCGTGTCCGGGATCCGGACGTCGGTGAGGAAGACCTCGTTGAACTCCGCTTCCCCGGTCATCTGGTACAGCGGTCGGACATCCACGCCGGGGCTGTGCATGTCGACGACGAAGTACGACAGGCCCTTGTGCTTGGGGACGTCGGGGTCGGTTCGCACGAGCAGCATGCCGAAGTCGGCGACGTGGGCGAGCGTCGTCCACACCTTCTGCCCGTTGACGACCCACTCGTCCCCGTCGCGCACGGCCCGACTGGGGATCCCGGCGACGTCGGAGCCATGGGTGGGCTCGGAGAACAGCTGGCACCAGATGTCCTCACCGGTGAAGATGCGCCGCAGATGCTTCGCCTTCAGGTCCTCGCTGCCGTAGGCCAGCACGGTCGGTGCACCCATGCCGATGCCGATGGGGTTGATGCGCAGGTCTTCGTAGGTCACGCCGTTGGCCCGCAGGATGTCGTCGACGATGGCCTGTTGGCCGCGGTTGCCGCCGAGGCCGCCGTGACCCTCGGGGCAGTGGACCATGGCGAGACCGGCGTCGTACTGCGCCCCACGAAAGGCGACCTGGTCTCCGAGCACGTCCCGGGACGCCTCGACGAGCTCCTCGGTACGTCGAGCCACGTCCGCGTCGGTGTACACGGCGTTCAGCCCGCCTGCCGGTCGGCCAGCGCGATCGAGTCACGGGTGTCGAGCACGACCTCGAGGCGGCAGATGCGCAGGGCGCCCTCCTCCACCCGGACCGCCCCCTGCACGATGGCGGTGGACAGCTGTGCCGGGAACCCGCCGACGATGTGGGTGACCCAGATGTAGGACCGGAACGTGGCCTCTCCCTCGGTCGAGGACGTGAGATGGACGTTCGCCGCGCCGTGCCGCAACGGGTGCGGACTGCCGAGTCGGTGCTGGGTCTGCCAGGCGAGCATCGCCTCGCGGCCCTGGACGTCGGCACGCACGAACTCCTCGTAGTCGGTGGCGCCGGTGTCGGTGCGGCACAGGAAGTGCACGTCGTGGGTGAAAAGCGCCGGCCACTCCTCGACGAGCGCTTCGTCGTAGACGAACCACCACCTGCCGAGCAGGTCCTGGACATCGGCGGGCTGGATCATGCTGATCGCTCTCCTTCGTCGGCTACGCAGCCGGGGACTTGCGCTCGATCCACTCCGTGGTGGGAGCGATCGTGTACGTACCGACCAGTGCCCGCACGAAGTCGTCGTCGTGCAGCGGGTCGCTCGGCTCGGCGATCCTGGTGCCCTTGCTGCGCATGTCGGCCAGCAGACGACCGACGGCCTCCTCGATGGTGAGGTCATCGGTGTGGTCCATGACCTTGCGCACCTCGTCCATGTCCTCGTAGACCTCGGCGTTCCAGTGCACGAGCAGCCGCATCTCCTCGGGTCGGTAGGTGCGGATCACCTCGCCGTCGGTGGTGACCTGCCACTCGTCGGCGCCGGCGTCGAAGTCCAGCAGCGACCGGTGCGCGAGGCCGGGAACGTCGCGCTCCTCCCGGCGCCCGACCGGGTCACCACGGTGGAACATGAGCTCGTTCTGCACGACCACGCCCCTGTTCCACAGCGGGTGACGCAGCACCTGGGGCTCGCCCAGAGGGCCGTCGGGCCAGTAGGTGAAGGTGCCGTTGTCGCCCTTGTACCACCAGGTGATCACCTGAGCCATCTTCACCAGGTAGTCCGTGAAGAGCCCGGACTTCGCCATGGTGTTCAGCAGCCAGACCGGCGCGTTCTCGTAGCGCACGCCACGGAAGGTCACGGCGTCGAGGTGCGACATGAGCGCGCTGCGGTGCGGGCCGCAGACGTTGAACAGCATCATCGTCGGCTTGGCGTACTGCGCACCCCAGTAGCCCTTCACCAGCTCGAGGAAGCCGGCGTTGTAGAAGCAGTCGTGGACCTCGGGGTAGAAGCACACCGAGTTCTGCCCGTAGAACCCCCGGAAGTTGGCAGCCGCCGCCATGTCGAGCGTCAGCTCGATCCCCTCGGGGATGGACCCGGTGGTGGTGGCGATGAGCTCGTCGACGGTGCGGAAGTGGTGCGCCGCGATCGTGGGCCACGGCCCGTGCTCCTCGATGATGCGCAGCAGGCGCTCGTGCTGGTCGTCGCGGTAGACGCCCTCGAGCACCCGGGGCGGCGCGACCGGTCGCAGCGCCCGGTTCATCTGCTCTTCGTACGTCACCATCAACCCCTCCCGATGGACGGACCGGTGCCGGCACCCCCACGAGCCGGTCAGAAGATCATATCGCTGTTATCTTTTGCGTGCTGAACCACCGGTTCCGATCGTGGCGTTCCCCGAGCCCACCACGAACGGAACCGACGACCCCTCGGCAACGACCCCACCCACCGGGTAATAGCGTTGTCCGGAGCGGCGTCAGACCACCGACTCCCCGGGGTCGGCGGCATCACCAACGACGTCGCAGATCGGGAGCACAGCCATGACAGCACCGGCGGAGCCCGGACGGACGCAGGGACGGGGAGCGGAGAAGGGGCGGGCCACCCGCGCCGCGCTGGTCGAGCTCGCCGCCGATCTGTTCGCCGAGAAGGGCTACGTCCAGACCTCCATCCGCGACATCAGCCGACGCGGCTCGGTGACCAGCGGCGCGATCTACGGGCACTTCCGCAACAAGGCCGACCTGCTGGCCGAGGCCATCAGCGCCCGCACCAGCGAGGAGCTCGTGGCCCAGTCCCCCGGCCTCGACGCCGGCGATGCCGACTACGTGGAGACGCTCACCCGCCTGGCTCGCGACTACCCCCGGCGGCGCCGCCTGCGAGCCCTGCTCGTCCAGGGCGCCGCCGCCGCGCAGACCGACGAGGAGACCCGCACCCGGCTGCGCGAGGAACAGCTCGAGTACCTCGCCGGCTGGCTCGAGGCCTACGAGCGTGAGCGCGAGCGCATGGGGATCCATCCCACGGTCGACGTGCAGGCGGCGCTGCTCTACACGTGGGCGGTCGAGTTGGGCCTCGGGGTGTTGGAGAGCGTGGGCATCACGCCCGCATCGAAGGAGGGATGGGCCGACATCCAGAACCGCCTGGCCCGCAGTCTGCGCCTCCCCGCCGAGGAGCTCGCAGCACCGGTCACCGCCACGCCGAAGAAGCGGCCCGCCAGGAAGCAGGCGCCCGCGACGCGAGCTCCGGCCGAGCAGGGCGACGATGCACCCGAGCGCACGCGCCGACGGGCCTCGCGCGGCGGCGCGGCGCGGCGATGACGTTCAGCGCGACACCGCCCCCGGGGCGAGGTGACCGGCCTGACGGGGGGTGATCAGCCCCGCATCGAGCCATGCCCGCAAGGCCGTGGCCAGCGTGTCCTCGATGGACCGGTAGCGCACGCCCAGCTCGGCCGGCGCGTTGTCGTCCGTGCCCGGCCACGTGGTGATCAGGGTCATCGCCTCGTCGCTGACAGGGAGCTCGACGCGCACCATCGACGCGGCCCGGTCGGCCATCCGACCCGCCAGCCGCAGCGCAGTGGGCGGCACGGGCAGCACGGGGAAGCGCCGCCCGGTGAGGGCCCGCAGCCGTGCTCCCAGGTCGCGCATGGTCAGGAGGGTGCCGCCGCACATCACCCGCGCGGGCCCCTCGCCCGAGTCGAGCAGACGTCGGTGGATGTCGGCCAGGTCACGCACGTCGACCAGCGACAGGGCCGCACCCGGCGTCGGCAGCACCCCCGCGGCGATGAAGCGGGCCATGGCCGTCGAGGTCTCGCCGAGCGATTCCCCCGCCGCGGGCCCGACGACGCCCGCCGGGTAGGTGATGTGGACGGGAGCGCCCTCGGCCTGCAGGTGACGGGCCTCCTGTTCGGCGGCCGCCTTCGACCCCGCGTAGCCGGACCCTGCAGCCACCGGGCTGTCGACGCCGAGTGGTCGCCCGTGCGAGGCATCGAGCGCGCTGGTGCTCGACACGTGCACGATGCGTGCCAGGCCCTGCTCTGCCGCACCGCGCAGGACGTTTCGCGTGCCGATCGCGTTGACGGTGAGCACCTCGGCCGCTCGACGCCGCTCGAGGTTCACGGACGCTGCGGCGTGCAGCACGGCGTCGCACCCCGACAGCGCCCGGTCCACCGACGGCGCGTCGGTGATGTCACCCCGGGCGAGCTCGAGGTCGTCGTCGAAGCCGACGGCGGCCGCGACCCGGCGCGCCTTGTCCACGTCGCGCACGAGGGCGCGTATCGAGTGGCCCGCACGACGAAGGGCCACGGCGCTGTGGGCACCGACGAAGCCGGTGGCGCCGGTGACGAGGACCTTCACGTGGCCGAGGACACGTCGTCGGTCGCCACGACGGTCACCCGCGCCTCCAACTCGTCGAGCTCGGCCAACAGCAGCGGGCCGAGCCGGTCCAGGTGCTCGCCGGCGGAACGATAGGTGTGGATGCCCACCATGAAGTCGTCCCCGTAGCTCCAGCCGGTGATGTTGAGCCCGATCCGACCGGCCAGCGGACCGATGGAGCGTAGCTCGACGACCCGGGCACCGGTGAGGGCGAAGGGCCGGGGGCCGCGCACGCTCGACACGATGAGGTTGTACGCCGGGCGCCCCCCACGCCGCTCGGCGAGCTCCATCACCGAGACGATGCCCCGGTTGAGCCGCGGGTAGCGCTGCCAGTCCGGCAGCAGGCGGACGTCCCGGTCAGCCGACCGACGACTGGCGGCGAAGCTGCGTCGCACCGCGTCGAGACGCGCCGCCGGGTCGTCGATGTCGGAGTGCAGGGCCACGTACAGCGTGGTGACGGCGTTGCCATAGGTGTGGGGCCGCTCCGGGAGCGCCGCGGGGACCGTGGCGGTGAGTCCGGCGTCGGGTGGTTCGCCGAGCGCGGCGAGGTGCCGGCGGACCGCGCCACCGCACACCGTGAGGAACACCTCGTTGAGCGAGGCGCCGGTGGCGCGCCGCACCGACTGCAGCTTCGACAGCTCGAGGGCCACGAAGGCGCACTGCCGATCCGGCTCGGGTGCGACGTTGAAGCGGGTCCGGGGCCCGAGGAAGGCCTTCGCCACGACCGGTTCGCCCGAACGCTCGACCTGGCGGGCGTGGCGGAGGTAGGCGGTGAAGCGACGGACCTGGCTGGGGAACCGCACGATGTCACGCACGCCGCGCGCGACGACCGACGGCGCCAGGGCGCGGGTCGGGACCCGCAGCGGTACGTGCGGCTCGCGGTCTGCGCCGTCGGCCAGCGCCTCCCACAGCGCCACGCTGGCAGCACCGTCGCCGACGGCGTGATGCACCTGCAACACGAGGGCGTCCCGCCCGCCGGTCAGGCCCTGCACGTGCCAGAGCCGCCACAGCGGTCGGCTGCGGTCCAGGGGACCCGAGCAGAGATCCGACAAGAGGTCGCTCAGCTGGGCTTCGCCCCCGGGCTCGGCCAACTCGACGTGGCACACGTGGTAGCCGACGTGTGGGTCGCCGCCGTCGGTCCACACCGGGCGGCTCAGGGGCAGCCGAGCGAGCCGACGGCGCAACGGCTCCACCTGGGTGAGCGCCTGCTCGGCCCAGCGATCGACCTCGTCGCAGGCGACACGTCGGTCGAGGACGGCGACCTTGAGCGTGTGCATCGGCCGGTCCACCCGTTCCTGGGCGAGGTGGAACAGGTCGGGCCCGTCGAGCGGACGCACGTCGATCAGCTCCTGCGGATCAATGCGGCACCATGCCGCCGTCGACGAGCAGGACCTGCCCGGTGATGAAGCTCCCGGCATCGGAGGTGAGCAGCAGGGCGGGACCGACCATCTCATCGGGTTCGGCCATGCGCTTGAGCAGCATGATCCCCGCCATCACGTCCTGCATCTCCGCCGAGTTGGCCCGCACCATGTCGGTGTCGACCGTCCCCGGCGCCATCGCGTTCACCCGGATGCCGAGGGGCGCCAGCTCGGCGGCGGCTGAGCGCGTCTGCGCCAACAGCGCGGCCTTCCCCGCGGCGTACAGCGACACGAACGACGAGAACATGAACGCCGCCCCCGACAAGATGTTGAGCACCGCGGCGTGTTCGCTCTGCTCGAGGTACGGCAGCGCGTACTGGACGAGGAACACCGGACCACGCAGGTTCACGTCGAAGGACTTGGTCCAGGCGTCGGGCGTGTACTGCCCGATCGGCTGCGCCAACGCGGTGGCTGCGTTGTTCACCACGACGTCGATGCCGCCGAAGGCGTCGACCGCGCGCTCCACGAGCGCGGCGAGGTCATCGAGATCGCCCATGTGCGTCGGCACGCCGATGGCGTCGCCGCCGAGCGACCGCAGGTGCGCCTCGGTCTCGGCGCACGCCTCGGCCTTCCGGCTGGCCACGACGACCTTCGCGCCCGCAGACACGTAGCCCTCGGCCAGCGATCGACCGATGCCGCGGGTCCCGCCCGTGACGATCACCACGCGGCCCGTCATGTCGAACAACCCCTGCAACTTGGCTGGGTCCACGATGCTCCCCCTCGCCGAGACGCCGGGGCGTTCGACCGATCGCCAACAAGATAACAATGCTATGTTATCGACCCGATCCGCCGTGTGCGTCGGAGCGGGGCGGGGCGGTCGGGCCCGTCGTGGACAGCCCCGCACGACCTGGGGGTGAGGCATGAGCGACGTGTGGAACGAGTCGAGCAAACCGCAGCGACGAGCCGTCACGGTGCCTCGTCGGGTGCTCACCTCGCGCGGCTTCCGATGGCTGGGACCCAGGATCTTCCCGCCCGCCCACCGCTTCGTCCACCGGGCGACCCGGGGCCGGACCATCCTGGACTCGAGCGCGCAGCCGATGCTCATGCTGGCGTCGACCGGCGCACGAACCGGCAAGCAGCGGGAGACCCCGCTGGCGACCGTGCCGCGAGGCAACGGCGCCTTCCTCGTCGTCGGCAGCAACTTCGGCCGGGCGAACCATCCCTCTTGGACCGCCAACCTCCTCGCCGAGCCGGCGGCCAGGATCACCTACCGCGGCTCCACCATGGCGGTCACCGCTCGTCTGCTCACGGACGAGGAACGAGGCACGTGCTGGACAGAGATGCTGGCCTGGTACCCCGCCTGGGCCGGCTACACCGAGCTCACCGACCGCGAGCTCCGCGTCTTCGAGCTCACCCCGACCGACGCGTCGACGCGCGCCGCGAACGGCGGAGTCGACCGGGGACCGCACGGGCCGTCTCGGTGAGGTGACGACGCACCGACCGCGGTCTGCCACACCCGGGACATCCCGAGCGCGTGCAGTGGGCCTCGAACCCGCCGAACCCGTCGTTCGACGGTGCCGCCAGGAGCGAGCCGGCCCGCCGCCGCCGTCGACGGTCTCGTCCACGCACCGTCCTGGACCGGGACCGGCATCGACAGCCCTGACGAGGGGATCGCCGAGGGCTACGACGCCGACCTGCCCGCCATCGACGGCGACCCCCTGACCGACCCCAGCACGCTGCACGCCATCCGTGCCGTCTTCCTCCGCGGCGAACGCATGCGCTTCACGCCGTGACTCGTCCGGGCAGGTAGCGCAGCGCCACCGCCCCCGACCCGAGCTCCTGGCGACCCACGAGGGTCAGCTCGAGCCGCTCCTTCAGGCCGGCCAACAGCCTCGGCCCGTGGCCGGCCACGATGGGCTGCACGACGAACTCGTACTCGTCGATGAGGCCCAGATCCGCCAGGGCCAACGGCAGCGTCACGCCGCCCACGGCCAGACCCTGACCGGGCTCCCGCTTGAGTCGCTCGACGGCCTCGCCCAGATCACCCTGCACCAGCTCGGCGTTCCAGTCGACCCGGTCGAGCGTGCCCGACACGACGTACTTCTTCGCCCCGTCGATCGTCTCGGCGAAGGGGATCATCCAGTCCGCCATCCAGTCGGGCCACGTTCCCGTCGCCGGCTTCCGCCACGCCTCCTCCATCATCTCGTAGGTCACCCGCCCGAACAGCAGGGCGTCGGCCCGCTCCAGGTTGGCGGCGTGATGGCGGTGCAACTCCTCGTCCGGGATCCCCTCGCGGTGATCACAACAGCCGTCGAGGGTGACGTTGATCGAGTAGCGGAGCGGTCTCATGCGTTGCTTCTCCCTGGGCACGGTCGTCGGCACCCCGTGGACCGTAGTGCTCGGCCTCGTGACGCCCCGGGTGTCCACGTCGCTTCCGGGTCGACACCGAACCGGGCCACGGAGTTCGCCTGCGCCGCGACGGCGAGTCACGGGTCGGCGCGGCGCGGCGGGCGCTCGACCGCCTGCCGCACGGTCGAGCCGTGCCGGGCCGTGGTCGGCGCCCACGGCGGAGCTCCGCCATGGTCCGTCGCGGTCCGTCGCCTGGCCGAGGGGGACACCTGCCAGCCTGCGACGCGATCATCAGCGCCGGTCGCCAGAGCACCGGCCATCACCGCAGCTCAACCCGCGCCGGGTGAGGTCCGAGCGATGACGAGCTGGTCCGGACACCGGCGGGCTGGCGCATCGCCTGCAAGAGCGCCGATGCTTTTCCCTGGGCGTCGATCAACTCCTCCGCCGTGGCCAGCTGGCCCTCCAACTCGGCCACCTTGGCTCGCAGCCGAGCGTTCTCCGCCTTCACCGCGTCGACCTTGGGGCCCGGCCGGCGGGCCTTCATCGCCTCCAACGCCCCCCCGGTCGCGCTGGTCACGCCACGCCGAGATCAACGACGAGTACAAGCCCTCCCGCCGCATGACCTCGCCCTTGGCCGCCTTGGACTCCGCCGCGTCGATCTCGGCCAGGACCTGCAACTTGTACGCCGGCGAATACGACCGGCGCTCCGGACGAACCTCCGGGTCAGGGTCAGGGCGCGTCACCACACCCTCAACGGTAGTAACAGACATCAATCCTTCTCGTTCCTCGCCCTACGACACGGGACTACCTCTCCAAGGCGGCAACCCCTACTCTGACAGAGAGGGGTACGTGATCCCGTTGGCGGGCATCGCGTTCACCTGGTTCATGGCCGCGTTGCGCGACCGCTACGTGCGCACCGCGACGAGTGAGCACACGATCCTCTCGACGGCACATGTCGTCGCCGGCGCGTTGGTCGTCGTGTCGCTGTTCACCCTCGCTGCGGTCCAGCTCGCCGTCGCGAGGCTCGCGGAGGACGCCGGCGCCTTCGATCTCGACGGGGCCCGTTCGCTGCTCGCGCTCGGCCAGGCTTCGTCGGACATCACGGCGCTGCGATCTGCCGCCGTGTTCGTCGGCGTGAGCGCCTCCCGCGGTGTGCGCTCAGGGCTGTTTCCCCGGGCCTTCGGTGCGTTGAGCATGGCCACAGCGGTGCTGCTGCTGGTCGGCTACGAGATCGCGCCGTGGGTGCGCCTGGTCTTCCCCGCCTGGGTCGCGGCGTCGGCGGTGCTCATCCTGGTGCGCCGGCGCTCCCCGGCCGTCGCGGACGGAGCCTGAGATGGGATCGAGGTGAGCTGACGCTGCTCGCGCTCGACTGCTTCGTGCAGCCGGATCTGGTCGACGCTGTCTGCTCGGCGCTCGTTCCGATCCCCGGGGTCCGTCACGTCACGAGAGGCGCATCGACGACGGACGGACTGGAGTCGCTGTCGGCCCAGGTCGACGTCTCGAGTGCTGACGCCGCCATCGAACGGCTGGCCACGTTCGGCATCGAGCCCGACGACGTGACGTTGTGGCGAGTGCCGGGCATCCAGCCGCTCGGGTGGCGTGCCCAGACGCGCTCGGGGGAGTCGGGCGGGCAGGTGTGGGCCGAGATCGTGGGCCGCGCCGACGAGCACGCCGAGCTCGCGTCGAGCTACCTCGTGTTCATGGTCGCAGCCGGGATCATCGCCGGGATCGGCGTGCTCACCGGGTCGGCGGTGCTCATCGTCGGCGCCACGGCGATCAGCCCCGACCTGCTCCCGATCTCTGCGACCGCCATCGGTCTCGTCGAACGTCGCTGGCAGCTCGCGCGGAGGGCGACGCGCGTGCTGCTGATAGGGCTCGCGGCAAGTGCCGCCGGCGTGTTCGCCGCGACTGCGCTGCTGCGTCTGTTCGGAAGCATCCCCGAGACCCTGGTGCTCGCGGACACGACCATCGGTGAGGCACTCACCCAACTCGGCCCGGGGAGCCTGATGGTCGCCGCCACCGCCGGAGTCGCCGGCATGATGGCCTTCGAGCGTCCCGGCGGCGCGGCGGTCGGCGTGGCCATCTCGGTGACGACCATCCCGGCCGCCGCCCATGTCGGTGCTGCGCTGGCCATGGGCCGCGACGACCCCATGTGGGGAGCACTGGTGGTGCTGCTCTCGAACGTGGTGCTGGTCGCCACGGCCGTGACGGTCGCCGCCTCCCTGCCCGCCACCCAGGACCTCTTCGACGACGACCGCGCCGACGTCTCCGCCGCGGGCCTGCTGTGGCAGATCGCCGTCGTCACCCTGGTCGCCACCGTGATCCCCGAGGAGCTCGCCTTCCGGGGCATCCTGCTCGGCGCCGGCCGACGCGCCTGGGGCCGCCGCGCCGCGGTCGTCACCTCGTCCGCGCTGTTCGGGCTGTGGCACATCACGCCCACGCTGTCCACCGCCGCGGGCAACCAGGCGGTCGGCGACGCCACCGGGACGACGGCCGGGCGAGTCGCAGTCGTGCTCGGCGCGGTCGCGGTCACCTTCGTCGCCGGCCTGGTGTTCTGTTGGCTGCGGCTCCGATCACGCAGCCTGCTGGCCCCCGTGCTCGCCCACCTCTCCACCAACACCATCGCCTTCGTGGCCGCCTGGGTCCTCCTGCGCACCTCCGGGCACTGAATCGACGGCGACGAGGAGCCGCAGCCAGGACCTTCGGGCCATGGTCGAGGGCCCTGCCCGCTCGTACCGGGTCGTGCCTCACACCGCCATCGGGTCGGTCACGCGTGCTGCACGCGTGACCGAGGGATCATGCGTGCTGTTCGACTGCTGCGAGCTGGTCGCCGCCGGGTTCGACGACGTCGCCGGTCTTGAGGATCTTCACGAGGGCGACGATGCCGACGATGACCGCCAGGTACATCGCGAAGCTGCCGAGCGACGCGGTCTTCTCCTCGAGCTCGTCGACGGAGTGCGCCTGGATGAACGTCGAGAAGTCCCAGAGAGCGTGGAGGACCATGGTGACGATCAGCGTCCCGGAGATCCGGCGGGTCACGTAGTAGGTCAGGCCGACGGCGAACGCGAACACCACCTGCTGGACGGTCGAAGCGATGCTCTCGCCGAACAGGACGTTGGGAACGTGGATGATCGCGAAGATGGCGCCGGAAAAGGCCCACACCCGGTTCTCGTGCATCGAGCCGCGTCCACCGACGATGGCCAGGCCGCGGGTCAGGAGCTCTTCGGAGAAGCCGACGAGGAGTGTGCCGATGGTCAACCAGAGGGCGTAGGTGGCGACACCGTCGATCTCGCCCCACTCCGTGGCGACCAGGTTGAGGGCGGCGCCGACGACCAGGAGGCCCGGGATGAGCCACATCCAGCCGCTGCCGACCTTTCGCGGCTCGTGGATGGCCGGCTTCCACCACCCGAGCACCGACGTGACGACGACCAGGTAGACGGCGCCGAGCCCGACGGCGAGCACGATGCCCTTCTTGACGTTCCCGACCGTGTCGCCGACCTCGTCGTACTCGAGGCCGGTCGCCGCCCAGACGACGAAGACCACCACGAGGTAGCCGAGGATCGCGGCGATGGCGGTGAGGGCAGAGGGTCTGATGCGCATCTGGAACACCTGTCTCGGGGTTGTGCTGTGGTCGTGATCGACATGCGGCCGACGATCTGGCCGCAACGAAGGCCGGTCAGGCGTTCTTGACCCGGAGGAGTTCGGCCCGGGCGAAGCGCACCCGGTCGCTGTCGGCTCCGCCGTCGCGAGCGATCTGGGTCGCGAGGTCGCCCGCCGCGTCGAGCACGTGCTTGGCGTGCACGTGGCTCTTGTGGCCCGCATGGGCCTTGACGTAGGCCTTGCGTTGCTTGCGACTCCCGGCGAGCGCGTCGACGTCGGCCTGTGTGAGCACCCCGAGCGCCACCTCGGGTTCCATCAGCTCGCGCATCCACCGCCGCTCGGTGACCACCGAGGTCTTGTAGATCCACACGAACAGCGCGATGAGCGTGACCGGAACGAAGAGGTAGACCAGCGGGAACAGGATGGGGCTGATCCCCGCAAGTCCCCCGGTGGCATCCCACAGACCGTGCAACGCCATCGCGGCGAACATGAGCAGCAACCCTCGTCCGATGCGGCGCGGCTCGTCCGGACGTCCGATCACGTAGATCAGCCCCGCGCAGAAGATGGCGCTGTAGGTCCAGTGCGAGGTGAGCCCCACCACGACGCGCATGACGCTCGTGGTGTACGTCGAGGCGACGGCATCGACACCGAAGTCGCCATAGGCGGAATGCACGCCGTAGATGACGTCTTCGAAGACCTGGAAGCCGAGACCGAGGAACGCTCCGACGATGAGGCCGTCGAAGGCGGTGCGGATCAGACGCGGAGCCAGCAGCACCAGCAGCACCAACCCCGATGCCTTCGCCAGCTCCTCGGTGAACGGCGCGGTGAGCGCTGCCGCCCAGTCCGCGGCGAACTGCTGGCCGTTGGCCTTGCCCCACAGCGAGATCACCGCGTTGTTCGCGTAGGTCGCCATCGCGAACGTGGCCACCACCCCGCCGTACACGAACGCCGCGACAGCGAGCTTCTCCGGCACGCTGTCGAAGCGGTCGATATGGCGCAGGAAGAGCCAGAAGGGCACCGTGTACGCGGCGAACAGCCCGACGCTGAACACGAGCGAGCCCTCGAAGGCCGCGAGCGGGCCCTGGAACTGCTGGAACATGGCGAGCAGACCGACCACGACCAGGAGCAGGTACACCCAGAACCCCATGTTGTGGGTCTGGACGAGTGAGAACGTGCGGCCGAAGCCGGACGCCTCGATCGCCGCAGACCGGTCGGCGGCGGCATCGACGGGAGCGGTCATGATCCCACCCCCGAGTCGCCGCCGGCCGTGAGGGACATGGAATCGAGCATCGTTGCGATCTCCTCGATGTGGTCTTCGATCGACTCGACCGAGCCGCGCACCACGACCTCGACGCCGACCGAGGTGCCGTCGACGTCGACCACGAACGCGGCGACGATCCCCCGCTCCTCGAGACCGGTGAAGGTCTCGGCGACGCCCGTGAGCCCGCTGGCAGACGTGACCTCCTGGCGGGGTCCGGTCGCGCCCAGTCCGCGCGGGTCCTCGAGTTCCTCGTTCACGTCATTGATCTGGTCCAGCAGCTCGTCCGGGGTGCCGTCGAACTCGCCGGTGGTGATCGACACGCTGACGTCCTCGATGACGACGGCCGACACCGAGCCGACCGCCTCGACGGTGCCCTCACCGACGAGCGAACCGTCGACGCGGTTCCACCCCTCCGCAGGCACGAAGGTGAGCTTGCCGGCGACTAGATCCATCACGTCGCCGGCTGCGACCGGGTCGTCGTAGGCGACCGACTCGTCGACCGCGGGCAACACGACCGCCAGGATCACGACGAGCGCGAGCACACCGAGCGCAGGGGCGATGGTGCGTCGGTCGATACCGAGGATCCGATGCTCGACCGGCACCCAGTCCTCGGGACGACCCGAGCCAGGGGACACGTCTTGCAGATCTGTCACCGTCGAACGCCTCCTCATACCCATCCCCGGTTGGGAACCACGGGACCTGAGCAGACTATCTGCTCCGATGAGAAGTTACGTCCAGTATGAGCAGCTCTGGCGGATTCAGCCGAGCCGGGATCCGAGACCCTGTCGCTCACCGGACAGGGCGAGCGCCAGCGCGGCCATCGACGGGCGCAGCTCCGGAAGGTGCGCGGCGATCGCGGCGACCACACCGCGCACCACGGCGCGACCGACGGCGGTCACCTCGACGACGACCGCCCGTCGGTCGCCGGGCACGTTGCCCGGCACCCGCTCGACCAACCCATCGGCCTCGAGGTGCTGCACCACCCGTTCGGAAGCGTTGCGCGAACGATCGATCAGCCGGGGAAGGGCGCCGACGCGGATCGGACCGTGGAGGTCCAACTCGGACAGCACCAGGAGTCCACGAGGATCGGCCGGGTGCAGGGAATCCAGCTGCCCCACGGTGGCCAGGATCGGCTTGTCGATCTCGACCACGAAGCGAAGGAACTCGGCCAGACCGGGCCCCGTGCTCGGCGGCCGTTCACCCGGCAGCGGTTCGTCGCTCGCCACGCCCTGCCGGTTCGCCTGCGCACCGAAGTTCACCGCCGCCATCGCGGCGAGCAGATCGACGCTCAACGCCGCGAGCTCTCGATCACACACCCCGATGGCCTTCCGGCCGCCATCCGACACCCGAACCGCCACGGCCCGCCGGTCATCCGGGAAGCACCCGAGCCTCCGGTCCACGTAGCCGGCACGCTCCAACCGCCCGAGGACCTTGGTCACCATCGACGATGTGCCACCGAGCAGCTCCGCCACGCTCGACGGGCGCAGCTCACCGAACAGATCGAGCGAGACCAGCACCGCCAAACCTGGCATGTCGAGACCCAACCGTCGGCCGGCGTCGTCGGGCGCATCACCGATGGCGCGCTCGAGAGCGACCATCAGATGGCACAACCGGTTGAGCAGCGTATCGACGTCGTTCACACTGTCCGTCCCCGTGCGAGGGTACGTGACCGACAGTACCGACCGCCGGCCCCTCGGCTCCATCTGGTCCGACAGCGTGCGTGGATTCACGAGCGTGGAGCGGCGCGGGGTCGTGCGTGTCGAGCCTCCAACCCTGGACCACCAGCACCTGCAAGGTGGGCACCTGGCGAGGACTCGTCTGGCCGACTCATCATCATGGTCACGCCCGTGGTGCCGGCAACTTCTCGGCCAGCGGCCGCTGAACACCGGCGCGGCCCCGTCGGGCAGGTGCCGGGCGATGCTTCCTCGAGCGGGCGGCTATCCCCTACGAGCGCTCCCGCACCTACAAGTAGCTCCGCTACGAAGCCCACGACTTCGTCGCCGCCCGTCCGCCGGCCAAGGATCACCCCCAACCCGGCGGGGCCATGGGCCACCCAAGCAGCCCGAAAACTGCTCATGCGTTGGGATGACCGTCACGGCTTCAAGTTCCTGATCCGCGACCGAGCCGGGCAGTTCACCCGATCCTTCGACGACGTGTTCGCCGGATCCGCCATCACCGTCCTGAAGACCCCGCCGCGAGCGCCGCAGGCCAACGCGTCCGCGGAACGGTGGGTGCGCACCCTGCGCCACGAGCTGTTGGACCGCACCGTCATCTGGAACCGGCGGCACCTCGAAGCGCTCCTCGTCGAGTACCTCGATCACGACAACGCCCACCGGCCCCACCGCGGTCTGCACCAACGCGCTCCCGACGACGCCAGCGGCAAGGTCATCACCGCGGTCCGGCCAGGCCAGCCGATCCGACGACGCTCCGTCTGCGGCGGACTCATCAACGAGTACCGATCGGCCGCCTGACACCACCCGCCACGGCCATCGGCGAGACCTCGACCCTCAGCTTCGGCGCGCTCAGAAACCGACGCCTGCGGGAGAAACCGACCACCGGACCACCCCTGACCAACCGACGAGTTCTCGGCATCGTCAGGCTCGTGACGGGCGGTTCGTCGGAAGAGCCGCTAGAAGCCGACGCGTTGCCGGAGCCAGTCGGCCAGCCAGGGCTCGTCGACCTCGCCGGCGGCAACTGCCATCATCGCCTCCTCGGCCTCGTCGACGTCGGGAGGGTCCGGGTCCCACACCCCGTCGTTGAGGTCGATGAAGACCACCAGCGCGGCCCACGCCGCGCGCTTGTTGCCGTCGGGCAGCGGATGGTTCCAGGCCAGCCGGCAGCACAGCACCGCCGCCTTGTCGTAGACGTCCGGGTAGAACTCCTCGTCACCGAAGCCGGCCGCCGGAGCGTGGAGCGCGCTGTCGGCCAGATCGGCCCGGCTGGCCTTGGCCAGGACCGCTGCGTCCACCCCGGTCACCTGCTCAGCCAGCCAGAAGTACTCGGCCAGCCCCAGGTAGCGCGTCACCGAGCGAGCCGCTCGAGCAGCTCCTTGTCCCGTTCGAGCAGGTGCTTGGCCCGCGCTGTGAAGTCCTTGTCACGACGCACACGCTCTATCTCGGCCGCCAGCGAATCGACGATGAGCTGGTTCACGCTGGTGCCCTTCACGCGGGCGACCGCCTCGGCATCCTCGGCCAGCTCCTCCGGCAGCCTCACGGTGGTTTGCTTCGCCATGCACGCACGATACCGCGATGTCGCGAGACCAGGTCGCCTGAGGTCGAGCGGGTATCGACGCCCGGCTGCGATTCCGCTCCAACCATCCCGTGCTCGTGCCCCTCGACGCCGTCACCTACCACGTCAGCACCGCGACGATCGACGAGCCCATCCGCTCCACCTTCACCGAGTACGTCTCGACGCTGTCCGACGTCCACGCCTCGCTGCTCACCCGCTACCGGGTGCTCGACATCGCCCACGAGGTGATCGGCGTCGGCAGCGTCGGCATGCGCGCCTTCGTGGTGCTGCTCCAGAACAACACCGGCGACCATCAGTGATCCTGCAGTTCGAGGAACCCGCCGCGTCGGCGCTCGAGATCGCAATGCCGACCAGCCTCCACGACCACCAGCCTGCTCTGCTGGGCCCGGTACTGGCCCACCTCTCCACCAACACGATCGCCTTCGTCGCCGCCTGGGTCCTCCTGACGCGTCGTCGGGTTCTCGGGTTCACGCCGGTTGTCCCTCCAGTACCAGCGAGTGTCGTCTGGTACCAGCGAGCAGGGACTTCCCGCTCCCGCTGTACCGCCTGGTCCCATCCAGGGCCATCACGTGTCGGGCACTGCGGTAGAGAACGTGGCAGAACTCGCGGTGCAGCACGAGCACTCGTCCGGCTGCGTCTCGACCGCGGACGGTGGCGACGGTCGAACCGTCCCACCCGCCGTGTCGTGTCAGGCCACCGACGACGTGAAGCTGTCCCAGTGCCCGGTAGCGGTCTCCGCACCGCTCGAGATGAGCTGGTGCAGGATGGCGTCGAGGCGCTCGGCCACCTCGAGGGAGATCCAGCGTTCCCCGCACGCCGGGCATTCCTGCATGGGCACGTCGCTCACGACCGCGACCCGGCCGTCGCACTCGACCATCTTCGCTCGCCGTACCGCCACCCGGTCGGCCTGATCACACGCTGGGCATCGCATCAGCGTCGTCGTCGCAAGTCAGCGGACCAGCGGCCCGGTTCGAGTTCGTACACCGTGATCACCCGCTCCTCCTGGTGTGCGTCATCCACGACCACCACGACGTGCAGCGGACGACACCAGGTTGGGTACAGCAGCGGTTCCTTGACCTCTGCCTCGCATACTCCAGGGCTGCGCCACTTGGCGTGGCGACTGCGCGGTCACCGTTCCTGCAGACCCCCAGCTACGTGTCACCCCCGATCCCGTAGCTTGTACGCTACCCGTTGTGGGCTCTTCCGGTGCCGCCCTGCTTCGCGAGATCCGCAGCCGTGCGGGTCTGTCTCGGCGTGCACTGGCAACCAAGGCCGGCGTCCCCACCTCGACGGTGTCTCGCATCGAGGACGAAGAAAGCGACCCCACCCTCAGCACGCTCGAGCGCCTGGCTGCTGCCGCCGGGCAACGCCTGGTCATCGAAGCCATCCCGACACGCGCTCATCCCACGATCGCCGAACTCGCCACGGCGGCCGAACCGCGTGGCCAGCGGCTGAAGATCGACTGGACCCGCCTGCGCGGCTTCGCCGACTGGGCCGCACAACACCCCGCCGACCTCGGCGACGCCATCGCCGACCCGCCGGCACGCACCGGCACGCCCCTCGACGCCGTCCTCGCCGCCTTCGCCGAGCAACTCGCCGATGAACGTGGCCTCGACCGTCCCCGATGGACCCGCGTCGTCGGCGCGCTCCCCGAGGAGTGGTCACCGCCCGGGACTCCGCGCATGCGCGAGCAGGCGCGGGCGACGACACCCCCGCCGTTCCAACGGCGCAACATCATCCTGGCCCGCTCTGCGCTGTTCCGAACCCCGGCCTGACCGACGATGCCGTACGGACTGCTCAGCGACCGGGGCCAACTCGAGTCGCTGTTCGACGAACTGGCCGAAGAACTCACCCGCCTTCACGCCACCGCCGAGATCGTCATGGTCGGCGGCGCCTGGATGCTTTGGCACCTCCGGCGAGCTTCGACACGCGACGTCGACTCCGCCCGCCGATTCGGAGCCGAACTCGCCCAAGCAGCCGACCGCGTCGGCGACCGACACCATCTCCGCCCCGGCTGGCTCAACGACGACGCCGCCGCGTTCTGGCCATCCGACACCGACTACCGCCAATGTGCCGTCGCCTACACGCGCGGCCCGCTCCTCGTCCGCGTCCCACGCCCCGACACGATCTTCGTGATGAAGCTGTACCGCGCCGCCCCACACGACCGAGAGGACCTCGTCGCCCTGTGGCCCCGGTGCACCTTCGAGGACCCCGACAACGCCGTTGAAGCCTTCAAGCGCGCCTACCCCCACGCACCCGAAGACGAGCACCTGGCCGGCTACATCACCGAGGTCGCCCACGACGCCGAACACGAGCAGCCGAGCGACTGACCCGGCCCGTCCGCCGAAACAGACTCCAGGCCACACGTGACGGTACGTCCATCGGGTTCTCGGGCCCGGCGAACACCCGCACCCGACGCCGTCGCCGGTCAACGCGTCGGGTGCGACCCCACTCGACGCCCCCCGCAAACGGCGCTGACCTGCCCTTCCTCACGTCCGTGGTGATCACCCCGAAGTTCGTCGGGTTATCGGGCAGAGGTCACGCGACGAGATTCCGGTGTTCGGGTAGAGATTCGGGCAGAAGTCAGCCGAAAACGCAGCAGGCCGGTTGTCCAAGCAACCGGCCTGACCTGCTATTTCAAATGGTGGCGGGGGCAGGATTTGAACCTACGACCTTCGGGTTGTGAGGACCTTGCGCACTTTGCCGACGGGCAGGGCAACGGTTGTCGGTTCGTCCACGACGTAGCCCGAGATCTCCGGGGTGAGATCGAGCACCACCCGCCGGTCATCGGCCCGCCCGTAGAGCTCGCGGACGGTGCCCTGCTCCTCGGCGGCACCCCAGCGGAACACGACGAGGTCGCCGTACTGCAGCGTGTCCTTCACCGGTCCCTCCTCCACCACGGTCTCCGGATACCGAGCGAGCTGGCGAGCTTGTCGGCGACGACGTCGTCAATGGTACCGGCCAGGGCATCCAGCGACCGGCGGTGTTGTTCGTCGGACCGCTTGGTCGCCTTGATCTCGCCGCCCGCTTCCAGGGCGGCGATCTTGGTCTCGTCGCCGTGGCCGATGGCATTGCGGTAGTCCACAACCCGGTCCAGGGCATCGAGCTGGCGAGCCGTGTCCGCACCGGTCGCCTTGACGTCCTCGATCAGCGTGAGCCCGACCCGGACGAAGTCGTGGCCGAGCGTGGATCGCCTCGGGTTGTGCGTGTCGAGTCGGCGGCCCTGCACGATCAGCACCTCGAGCGCATCGGCCTGCATCGGGCTGGCCTGGACGATGAACACCTGCGCGGCCTGGTCGTGGAGGTCCCGGCAGTAGCTCTGGAACTGGGCGACCAGCGCGAGGAACAGGCTTCGGTTGAGCTGGGTGGTCCCCCACCGTCGGCCCGGGCCGGTGCCGGTCAGGTTGGCGTGCACCGCTTCGAGCTCCGCGAGACGGGCGAGACCGGAGCTGCGCCACTGGGCCAAGGCGGTCGAGGTCACGGCCACGATCCTCGCGCGGGAGCGTGGGCCCTCCCCCACCGCCGGCGCCGGATCCCCGGCGGGGCGGGCGGAGCACTGCCGCAAGGTACGGTCACGGCGATGGGCTCGAGCGTCGGTGAGGAGCTGTCCGCGTTGCTCCGGGGCGTGCAGGGCAGCGGGTCCTTCGCGACGTGTCGCACCGCTCCGGTCGGGGATCTGGCGATCGAGGTCACCGGCGTCGGCGACTTGGCGTTGCCGGTCACCGCCGCGCAGGCCAAGCATCTCCGGCTGGTAGCCCGTCCCGCGAAGTACGGCCAGGGCGAGCAGACGATCCTCGATCGGCAAGTCCGCGACACCTGGGAAATTCCCCGGTCGCGAGTGCGGATCGACAAGCGCCGCTGGAACCGCACGCTGCGCCCGATGCTCGACACTATCCGCGACGACCTGGGCTTGCCCGAGGCGAGCTCGCTCAGCGCGCAGCTCCACTCGATGCTCCTCTACGAGCGCGGGCAGTTCTTCGCCGCGCACCAGGACTCAGAGAAGCACGACCAGATGGTCGCCACGTTGGTGGTGTTGCTGCCGTCGCGCGCCACCGGCGGCGACCTCGTCGTCTCCCATCGAGGTGAGTCGGCCCGCCACCACGGCTCCGCGTCGTCGCTCACTTTCGTGGCGTTCTACGCCGACACGCGACACGAGGTCCTCCCGGTCGAGTCCGGCCACCGGGTGGTGCTCACGTACAACCTCGTCCTCAGCGGCGACACGACAGCACCGCTCACCGACGACCCATCAGTGGTCACCGCGGCCGCCGAGCTCCTCGGTCGCCACTTCGACCGCACCCCCGTTTCACGCTGGCCGGGTGACCGCCAGGCGCTCGAGCCACCCGATCGGTTGGTCGTGCTCCTCGATCACCAGTACACCGAGCGGGGTCTGCGCTGGAGGCACCTCAAGGGCCATGACGCCACCCGGGTCGAGCTGCTCAGGAAGGCAGCCGAGGTCGTCGGTTGCGAGATCGCGCTCGCGCAAGCCGAGATCCAGGAGACCCGTGACTGCTACGAGGACGGACCGCCGCGCTGGGGGCACCGCGGCTGGTCGGACTGGGAAGACGACGACGAGCCCGACAGCGACGAGGTCGGCTTCACCGTCGGCGAGATCCTCGACTCCAACCTCGCGATCGTCCCTGCCGCCGGTGAAGCGGCCCGGTTCGATGCCGCTGTGAACGACGCCGAGCTCGTCGAGGTCACCCCCACCGACGAGCTCGAGCCCTACGACTCCGAGTACACGGGTTACATGGGCAACTGGGGCAACACCATGGACCGCTGGTACCGGCGGGCGGCCCTCGTGATCTGGCCCCACACCCGGGCCTTCGCCATCCGAGCCAAGGGCGACCCCACCACTGCCCTCCGAGACCTTCTCGAACAACCCGGCACCGACGTGTCCTCACGACGCGCCCTCGCCGAGGATGCAGTGACCCTCTTGCGGTTCTGGGCCGATGCAGTCCGCCGAGGCGACCAGCTCTCGCTCCTGCCCGGGGCCCTGCAGCTGGCGTGGCGGCTCGAGGACGAGGAGCTCGCAGGCCAGCTCCTCGACCCCTTCGCTGTCGAGGCGATCGCGCCGGGTGACGCGGCGTTGCTCGTGGCCCTCACCGACCGGCACGGCCTCGAGTGGTTCGATCGCCGGCTCTCGGCGTGGACCGAGCAACGCTGGTCGTCCCCTGCAGGCTCGGCGCCTGCACACAACAGGGCCGCCTGGGTCGAGGCGCTCCCAGCGCTGTGCGCGCCGCTCTGCGACGCCAACCACACTCCCGGCTCCGCCGGACCCGACATCGCAGCCCACCTGCTCGTCACGATGACCGACTGGCTGGTCGACGCCGTCGGTCGAGCAGTCACCACGACGTCGCCGTCACGGCGCGAAGGCGCCCTCGCCGAGCTCACCCTCCCAACGCTCGCCGTCCTGCACACCACGCGCGTCGTCGGCGACCCCCAGTACCGGGACCGTGTCGTCACCGCTGTGTGCGAACCAACCGGGCGAACCATCCTGATGCTCGTCGACATCGTGCGAGACTGCGCCCTGCTGTCGATCGATGAACTCGCCGAGATCGGCGCCGACACGATCACGCGACATTGCCGGCAGGCGCTCGTGAGCGCACTGGAGCACCCACCGCGAGCCCCAGACGACTGGTCGATCACCGACTTCGAGCCCGGAGACTGCTGCGACGACTGCACCACCCTCACCGGCTTCCTCACCGATGCCGCCGCCCAGACGACCACTTGGCCCCTCGCCAAGGCCCGACGCCAGCACATCCATCACCGCATCGACGACGCCGAGCTCCCCGTCACCCACCGCACCCGTCGCGAGGGCAGCCCCCACAAGCTCGTCCTCACCAAGACCGCTGACCTCCACCGCCAAGCAGCACAACGCAGGGCAACGCTCACCAACGCCCTCGAAGCCATCGAGCAGTTCGCCACCCAGCCCTGACCTTCGCTCCCCAGACGGCGACCGGTAGACCGGCGTGAGAGCAGCCCACGCGTTCTACCGGGCCGCCATGCGGCGGTCCCGGCTCGCTGACCAGCCACTTCGCGCCAGCACACGATGCACTCGACGCGGGCCGCCGACAGCTCTACCGATCGTTCTACCGGGTTCCGGATCGCCTGGACCAGGGAGAGCGAGGAGGACCCGCCATGAAAGGACACGTCGCCCGCAAGCGTGACCGCTACTGCGCAGTCATCTACGAAGGGCTCGACCGCGCCGTGCGGCGAGGACTCGTCAGACGCAACGTCGCCCTCGCGGCGTCCGCACCCAAGCTGGCAGCCATCCCGAAGGTCGAGCAGAAGGCCTGGACCCCCGACGAGTTGGCGGCGTTCCTGCGCGCCGCGGCGGGACACCGCCTGTTCCCCGCCCTGTGGCTCTCGGCCAACACCGGCATGCGCCGCTCCGAGCTGCTCGGCCTGAAGTCAACCGCGGGCTCGTCGCCGTGGGCTACGAGCTCCACGAATCACGCGGCAAGACCGACAACTCGAGGCGCTGCATCGACCTCGACGACACCACCCTCGCTGTGCTGGCCGGCTGGCGTGCCCTGCAGTCCGCCGAGTACGCCGCGGTCGGCATCGACAACGGCGGCTGGATGTTCACCACCGCCGACGGCGGACCCGTCCACCCGCACACTCTCAGCCAGACCTTCGACCGCATCGTGCGCCGCGCGTCCGTCCCCGTCATCAGACTGCACGACCTGCGCCACACCCACGGCACGATCCTCATCGCCAACGGCGTGCACGCCGAGGTCGTGTCCGAACGGCTCGGTCACGCCTGGTTCACGTTCACCGTCGAGACCTACCAGCACGTGCTCCCCGCCATGGGCGCCAACGCCGCACACGTCTTCGAGCAACTCCTCGCACCCGCCGCACCCGAAAACCCCACGGAGCGAAAAGCCGGTTGAACACCCGGGAGAACACCACCAAGACCCGGAAGAACGCTGCCGCAACCGTGAAAGCCCAGGCCGGTGACCTGGGCTTTCACGGTTCAGAAGGTGGCGGGGGCAGGATGTGAACCTACGACCTTCGGGTCATGAGTTCCGAGGGTCATGCCAGCTCGTACCAGGGCGTCCCGTGCAGGACCGCTGAGCTGGGCGAATGCACTGCTGCACTCCCCGACCGTACCGCCTCGTACCACCCCGTCACTCTGAGAAGTGAAGAAGTCGGTCGTCGGCAGGCCGGGCACGTCACGCCACCGTTCGATCGAGCAGGTGGCGGTTCTTGGCGACCGATCCGGGCAGGATCGCGAAGTGGATCTGTCCGTCGTCGTCGACGGCGACGACACGCACGACGGCCTGCGCCTGCGAGTTGCCAGCGAGAAGCATCGCACCTCGGCTGACTCGATCCGGGGTCGCAGCGTCGGCGAGGGTGGACCAGCCAAGCCCGTCGTCGTCTTGGTCGTTGAGGTCGGCTATCAGCTCGAGGCCCTCCATGGCTGCCACCTCCATTCGGTGCGTCCTCATCGTACGGGTCCGCCCGACGGCGACGATCCCAGGCTGGAGCATCCGGCGCACCCTGACTGGTCCCGTGGATCCGGAGCAGACTGGTGGCGTGAATCGGGTCGCCGTGCTGCGCTGTCTGGCTGCCGCCGTGCTCTTCGGCGCGTCAACACCTGCCGCGTCGCTGCTGGCAGGGGACATGCCGACCTTGATGTTGGCGGGGCTGCTCTACATCGGTGCCGCGCTCGCCGTGGTGCCGTTCGTGATGCGCCGACCGCCGCGTCGCGACGCGTTGCGAGCCTCGTGGAAGCCGTTGGCCACCGCGGTGATCGTCGGGGGCGCCATCGGACCTGCGCTGCTCGTGGCCGGCCTGGCGAGAACCCCGTCCGCGACCGCGTCGCTGATGTTGAACCTCGAGCTGGTCGCCACCGTCGTGCTCGCCGCGCTGGTGTTCGGTGAACACCTCGGTGGCCGGGTCCTGGGGGGTGGCGCGCTCATCCTGACCGCAGGTGTGCTGTTGGTCTGGCAACCGGGCGCGCAACTGACCGGAGGTGCGCTGTTGGTGTTCGGGGCGTGCCTGTGCTGGGGCGTCGACAACAACCTCACCGCCCACCTCGACCAGATCGCCCCCGAACACATCACGTTCCTCAAGGGCGCGGTGGCCGGGACGGCCAACCTCGTACTCGCGCTCATGGTCTCGCAGTTCTCGAGCGTGCAGGCAACCCAGGTGGTCGCGGCGCTCGCCATCGGTGCGCTCGGCTACGGGGCGTCGATCACGTTGTGGGTGCGCGGTGCACGCGATCTCGGCGCGGCACGCGGCCAGGTCATCTTCGCAGCGGCGCCGTTCGTCGGCGCCATCGTCGCGTGGGTCGTCCTCGGAGACCCGGTCGACATGACCCAGGTCCTGGCCATGGGGTTGGCCGGGGCCGGCGTGTGGCTGTCGCTGGACTCTGCTCATCAGCACGCCCACGTGCACGAGGGCACGACTCACGATCACGAGCACGTCCATGACGACGAACACCACGACCACGAGCATCCGGATGGGTTCTTGGGCCGTCACGCCCATCCGCACGAGCACGAGCGGCTCGTGCACGTCCACCCGCACACCCCGGACCTCCATCACCGTCACGATCACTGAAGGACCCATGAGCGACGCGTTCCTCACCGCCATCGAGAACCTCTCGCGGTTCCACCACGAACACGAGAAGTTCTACGCTCAGCAACCCCGCCAGCAGGCCGTCGCCATCCAGCGCCACGCCCGCACCATCGCTGCGCTCGCTAACCGGTGGGCCACCAACGCCGCGCAGCCGATCGACGCGTTGAACCCCTACGAGGGGGCCGAGGACCTCAACACCGGCGAAGCGCTCCAGCTCGACGGGGTGCTGTTCATGGAAGGCGAAGGCGAACCCACCGAGATCACGCGCATCAAACGGGATCTGCGCACCATCGGCGACGACTCCATCGAGACCGGCACCTGGCTCGCCAAGGCCATGGAGATGACCTGGGACGCAGCGACCGCTCTTGTCAGCTACCCGGAGCTGGCCGGGCTGCTCGGCGACCGCCACCGCATCATCGCCAACGACTGGCAGGCCGCCTCCATGAGCTCGATCGCCGGACGGCTCCTGCACCGCGGTGTCGACCTCCTCGACGCCGTCGACCTCCAACCTTCAGCAGTACGAGGCGACCTCGACGGACCCAGGACGTACTCGGCGCTCATGTACTCGGCGGTCGAGCTCATCGACCGCGCCGCCGACCTGCTCAGCGACTCCGCCGGGCTCGTCCACGACAACGAACCCCGATGGCGACACTTCCGCCGCAAGCTCCTCCCCCTACTCGGCCCACAGGAGTGACGCGAGGCTTCGTCATTGGGCAGAAGACCCAGGGCGATCGTCGGTCACCTCCCCCGCGGCGCGGGCGTGGCCATCGAACGTTCTACCGGACTGCGAAGTGACGGTACCCATCTGCCGACCAGCCATTTCACGGGGATCGACGCGGCGCTCGACATGCGCGGGCGACGGTTCTACCGATCGTTCTACCGGGATCCGGATCGCCCGGATCCGGCAGAACGAGGAGGATCCGCCATGAAGGGACACGTCGCCCGCAAGCGTGACCGCTACTACGCAGTGATCTACGAAGGCATCGACCCCATCGACGGCAAGGAGAAGCGCACGTGGATCCCGGCCGGTACCGACCGGGCAGAAGCCGAAGCCCTCGCCGCCCGGCTCGCCGCCGAACGCGATGGCCGAA
>JALOLF010000216.1 GCA_025456085.1 Acidimicrobiales bacterium | reverse complement strand
CGGACAGCGCACGATGATCGAGGCCTTCCGCGATTCGGGCCAGCTCCCCGACCCGCTCACTGACGACTTCGTCTCGGCCGTCGACCAGGTGTTCCGACGCTTCGAGATCCGGACCATCGATTCCAGCGACTTGCTGAAGCACCTGTTCCCGGGCGACGCGGCGGCAGCCCCCGAGGAGCTGCGTGAGCGGTTCGACGAGTACGTCGCCGCGGCAACGGCCAACGACGCGCAGGACCGCGTGCGCGTGATCCTGTCCACCGAGGACGACCAGTGACCGAGAGCCTGTTCGGATCGACCGATGCGTCTGGGTGGGACATCGCATCTGCTCGGGAGGACCTCGCCAGCAAGCTGGACGATCTGCGGGACCGACCCGGCTTCCCGCTCGGCGACGACGAAGCCATCGTGGCGTTGAGCCTGCCGCCCTTCCACACCGCCTGCCCCAACCCGTACATCATGGACTGGCTCGAGGAAGCGCCGAGCGACGACACCGACCGCGAGGACCCGGGCCCCTACGTCACGGACATCACCGTCGGGAAGGGCAACGCGTTCTACAAGGCGCACAGCTATGCCACCAAGGTCCCCTACCCAGCGATCATGCGCTTCCTGCTCCATTACACGAGGCCCGGCGACGTGGTACTCGACGGATTTGCCGGCTCGGGATCAGCCGGTGTCGCTGCTCAGGCCTGCGGTCAGCCCGACGCCAAGGTGCGCAAGGCCATCGAGGACGAGATGGGAGCAGTGGCGTGGGGCTACCGGAAGGCTGTTCTCTCCGATTTGTCGCCATCGGCGTCCGTGATCGCCGCTGGCCTCAACCTGCCGATCGAAGCGACGGCGTTCGATAGGGCATCGAAGGACATCCTCGACCGGTTCGACGCCGAGCTGGGTTGGATGTACGAGACCACCCATTCCAACGGTTCGAGTGCACGGATCGAGTACACGGTATGGTCCGAGGTCTTTACCTGTCCCGAGTGTGGCTCGGCCATCGTCTACTACGACGTGGCCTTCAGCCCAGCGACGGGCGAGGTGGACGAATTATTCCGTTGTCCGGCGAGCAGTTGCGGGGCGGAACTTGACAAGGGCCGGCTTGAGGAGCGCGCGACGGCTGCACGGACGCCCGCTGGTGACACTGCAGTGCGACCCGAGATGAAGCCCGCCCGTATTCACTACACATACGGAGGCAAGCGATTCGACAAGGCGCCTGACGATTCAGATCTCGATGTGCTGTCGCGGATCAGCAGGCAGCAACTTGCGGGCTCAGTTCCAACCCATGAGTTGCCGTACATGCACATGACGCATGAGCGGACCGCAATGATCAAGAAGGGGCTCGTTCGCGTTCACCACTTCTGGGGAAACCGAGCGCTTCATGCAATGGCATGGCTTTGGAGGGAAGCCCACGCGGAAGGCGACGACCTCACAAGGCACGCCCTCGTGTTCTGGGTTGAACAGGCTCTCTGGGGCTTGTCGTGGCAGAACCGCTATCGCCCGGACGGTTACTCGCAGGTCAGCCAGTTCCAGGATGGCGTCTACTACCTGCCGTCCCTGCATTCCGAATGCTCCATCCGCTACAACCTTGAAGGGAGCAAGCCGGCGGTCGGTAAGCGGCAGTCTCTCGTGAAGACCTGGCGATCGAGCCCTGCGAAGTTGGGCCAAGTAATGATGTCGACTACCTCATCGACCTGTCTCGGAATACCTGACGAGAGTATCGACTACGTGTTCGTCGATCCGCCGTTCGGCAAGAACAAGTACTACGCCGATCTCGCATACCTCGTAGAGAGCTGGCACGGCGTCTATTCGCGAGCTTCGGACGAGGCCATCCAGAATCAGAGCCTGAAGATCCCAAGGACCCTTGCTGAGTACGGGGACCTGATGTCGCAGTGCTTCGCGGAGTTCTACCGCACGCTGAAGCCGGGTCGTTGGATGACGGTCGAGTTCTCAAACCACAGCAATGACGTGTGGTTGGCCATTCAACGCGCTCTCGAACAGGCAGGATTCATGGTGGCGGACACTCGGATCCTCGACAAGCAGCAGCTGTCGTACCGACAGGTCACGGCGCACTCGGCAGCCAAGAAGGACCTCGTCATCTCCTGCTACAAGCCGGCGATCTCGTCGCCGAAGGAGGGCATCGTCGGCGCCGGCGACCCTGAGACCGCATGGTCGTTCGTGCGCGAGCACCTCTCGCACCTGCCGATCACCGACGGTCGTCGTGGTGAGGCTCGGCCCATCCGTGAGCGCATGGCCGACCGGCTCTACGACCGGATGATCGCCTTCCACGTTAACCGGCGGATCCCAGTTCCCGTCACCACGACGGAGTTCTTCGCCGGCATGGACCAGCGGTTCCCTTCTCGGGACGGCATGTACTTCCTTGACACTCAGGTCGAGTCCTACGAGCGTCACCGCATCACGATCAAGGACCTCCTTGAGGACACCCTGTTCATCACCGGCGAATCGTCGGCGGTGCAATGGCTGCGCCAGTTCATGAAGGCTCGCAACCGGCCGCTCGCCTACAGCGAGATCCAGCCGGCCTTCCTGTCGGAGCTGGGTAACGGGCTCTCTGATTGGGAGGAGCTGCCTGAGCTGCTCTCACTGCTCGCGCAGAACTTCGTGCAGGACGACGAGGGACGCTGGTACGTGCCCGACCCGAGGAAGGCAGCCGACCTCGAGAAGCTTCGTCGGCGCTCGTTGCTCCGGGAGTTCGAGAGCTACCTCTCGGGGACGGGGAAGCTCACCCGGTTCCGCTCCGAGGCCGTCCGCGCTGGCTTCGACGATGCGTGGGATCGACGCGAGTTCGACGTGATCGTGAGGATCGGCAAGCGCCTCCCGTCCGACGTGCTTGTCGAGGACCCGACGCTGCGGTACTTCGTCGACAACGCCGAGCTACTCGTGGCGGGATGACCTCGGATTGGCGGTGGTGGCCCGACGGCCACGAGACCGTCAGGGTGCTGGCCGAGACGGGAGCTGGGGCGGCCGCGACGGCACAGATCGTCGTGCCCAGTCGCGGGGCGGTCGAGCGCGTCCCAGGCGCATCGCTCCAGCCGGTCGCCTCCCGGCCATGGAGCAGCACTGAGTTGGTCTGGCGAGCCGCCGCGGCACGAGCTGTGGCGGCGCTCGCACCGCCCGGTGCCGCTGCTACCCACAACCGAGCGCTCGAGCCCTTGCCCCATCAGGTGGTCGCGCTGGAACGGGCGCTCGCCACCAACCCAGTGCGCCTGCTCTTCGCTGATGAGGTGGGGCTTGGCAAGACCATCGAGGCCGGGCTGGTCATCAGCGAGCTAAAGGCTCGCGGGCGTGTCCGCAGGATCCTCATCGTCGCACCCAAGGGTGTGCAGCTCCAGTGGGTCGCCGAGATGGCTCAGCACTTCGGTGAGGAGTTCGTATTGGTTGGCGCGGGTGGCGTCCCTGTCGACGCTGGGATCAACCCGTGGGCGACCTTCGACCAGGTCGTGTGCTCGCTCGACTCGATCAAGCCTCTGCGGGCTCGTCAGGGATGGGAGCCGGACAAGGTCCGGGAGTTCAACCGAGCCCGCTTCGAGGCTGTGATCGACGCCGGGTGGGATCTGGTGGTGTTCGACGAGGCCCACCATGTCAGCGGCAGCACCGAGGACGTCGCCCGGCACCGACTTGCTGTCGAGCTTGCCGCGGCCGCGGCGCACCTACTGCTCCTCTCGGCCACTCCGCACTCCGGCAAGTCCGACGCGTTCGCACGACTGCTCGGCCTGATCGACGATCGGTTCGTCCACGGGCTGCCGCTGGAGCGTTCTAACGTTGCGCCGTTGGTGGTTCGCAGCGACAAGCGACAGACGACCGACCTCCGTGGCCAGCCGCTCTTCCAGGCACGCGCCACGCGCCTCCGGGCCGTCCCCTACGGAACCCGGACCGTCGAGCAGCAGCTCTACGAGGCCGTGACCGACTATGTGCGCCACGGCTACCAGCGAGCCAAGGTCGAGAAGCGCCCGGCCGTTGGGTTCCTCGTGCTGCTGATGCAGCGGCTCGCGTCGAGCAGCACGGCGGCGGTGCTGTCGGCGCTTCACAAGAGACACGGCGCGATAGTGGAGGAAGGCACGCAGCTCCGGCTGTTCCCCGAGCGGGCCGAGGAGTGGGGGGACCTCTCCGGCGAGGAGCAGGTCGACGCCCTCCAAGACGCCCTCGGTGCCGCGTGGGGCAACGAGCTGGCCGAGGTCGAGTTGCTCATCGATTTGGCGCAACGCGCCGTCGCGGCGGGGCTGGACGCAAAGGCTCGTGACCTCCTGGTGCTGCTCGACGAGCTGGCGGTGAGCGAGGCTGATCCTGCCCTGAAGGCCGTTGTGTTCACCGAGTTCACCCAGACCCAGAGCATGCTCCTCGAACTGTTCGTGAACGCCGGCATCGACGCCGTGGCCATCAACGGGCAGATGGGCATCCACGAGCGGGCGGTCGTGCAGAACACCTTCCGGGACCGGGCGCGGGTCCTCGTGTCGACCGACGCGGGCGGCGAGGGCATCAACCTGCAGTTTGCCCATGTGGTCATCAACTACGA
>JALOLF010000112.1 GCA_025456085.1 Acidimicrobiales bacterium | reverse complement strand
TTCTCGCCCGGGTCGTCGACATCGTGGAGGGCCGGGAGGGTCGCTCGATCGTGCACCTCGACGTCGTGGGTGTTCCCGATCAGCTCATCGACGAGTTGCGCCACGCCCGCTTGCTGCCGCCGTGGCAGTCGGGTCGCCCGGGCCACCTCGGTCGAGGTCCTCGTCGACTCCGGACGTGCACCGTGCAACGCCAGCACGTCGCTCCAGCTCGATTCAGGTCGTGACGGCTACTCGACACCGGGCGCGACGACTGCTTCGACGTCGCCCGTCATCCCGTCTGGACGTGGCGGCCGACGCGTCGAGCCGACCCCTGCCGAGCGCAGAACCGCGTTTGGCCGTGCCTTAGGAGACGCTTAGCGCCTGGCCGCCTCGATCGGCGCACACTCGGGATGGGTCTCGCCGCCTGTCGTCGCGGCGAGCACCACCGCCATCGGAGGAGGACCCCCCATGTTCCGCAGATCGAAGCTCCTGCTCGCCCTCGTCGGCGCGCTCGTGCTCGGCGTGCTGGCGCCGTCGAGCGCCCACGCCGCCGACGCGCTGCCCACCTTCACCGTGCGGTACCTCGGCGAGGGCACGGCGGCCGCGATCAGCGACACCGCCATCGTGGTCGGCTCGCGCACCGACGCCACCACCGGCGCCCCGGTTCCGCTGGTGAGCACCGCAGGCGCCGCGTGGCGCACCCTGCCCCTGCCCGCCGGATGGTCCGGCGCCTTCCCGACCGACGTGAACGACGCCGGCGTGGTCGTCGGCGTGGCGTCGGATGTCACGCTCGGCGGCCGACGGGCCGTGCGCTGGACGCCCTCGGGTGCCGGCCACTCGGTGGAGCTGCTGCCCCTCCTGCCCGGTGAGGTGGCGTCCTATGCGACCGCGGTCGACGACGCCGGCCGGGTCGTCGGCGCCCGCGCCGGCATCCTGGGCACGCCCTTCGGGTTCGGCTGGCTCTTCAGCGACGCCACCGGTCTGGTGGACCTCAACGCCCGCTACGGCTGGTTCGCCACCCCGAACGACATCAACGACAACGGCGTGATCCTCTCCGGCACCCAGACCCTCGACCTCGCCACCGGCGTGGTCGCCGACGTCGGGCTGAGCGGACCGACCAACTACAACGCCGTCAGCGGCGTGGCGATCAACGACGGCGGCCAGATCGTGGGACAGGCCTCGCTGCGGTCGACCTCGCTCAACATCGCCACCGTGTTCCGCTACACGCCGGGTGCGGGCTGGCTCACCATCGCCGGCACCAGCCGTTACACGCTGGCCTCCGACCTGAACGCCGGAGGCGACGTCACCTACAGCGAGCAGGCCCCGGGGATCCACCTCGACGGCCAGGGCACCTACGCCCTCAACGACCTGCTCGACCCGTCGGCCCGTGCCGCCGGCTGGATCCTCACCGGGCTGGCACCCAAGATCAACGACGGCCGGTCGATCGCGGTCAGCGGTCGCAACACCCTGACGGGCCAGACCGGCGCCGTGCTGCTCGACCCGCTGGGCGTGCTGGCGCCACCGGCAGCTCCGACCGGGCTCACCGCCACCCCGCACCCGCCCACCACCGGCGAGCCGTACCTGTCGATCGAGCTGTCGTGGGTGAACGGCGACCTGCTCCTCACCCGAAGCTACGAGCTCGAGCGGCGGGTGTCCGGTACCGCCACCTGGTCACCGGTCGCACTCGTGCCGCCGGCGCAGTCGACGTTCCACCAGGACACGACCGTCACGCCCGGCGTGGCCTACGACTACCGGGTCCGCGCCGTCGGCGTGGCCGGCCCGGGCCCCTGGTCGAGCACCGCCTCGGCCACGGCGCCGACCACCACGGTGGCGACGCCGCTGCGCGTCACGGAGATCGGCCTCTCGGCCTCGCTGCGGCGGGGTGTGGTCACCGCCAACGGCACCGTCACCGTGCGCACGCCCAGCGGGGCTGCCGTGCGCGGTGCCGTCGTCGACGTGCGGTGGAACCGTCCGGACGGCTCGGTCGTGACGGCCACGGCGACCACCTCGTCGCGTGGTCGGGCCGCCTTCAGCACCAGCGGATCGCGGGGCACCTACACGCTCACCGTCACCGGCGTGGCCAGGGAGGGCTACACCTTCGATCCGGCGGGGAGCGTGCTGTCCCGCTCCGTCACCCGCTGACGCACCCACACCCGTCGTCCTCGGCGCCGGCGGCGACCATCGCCCCCGGCGCCGAGGCGAACCCGGGTGACGGTCGGCGATCGTGGGCGTATGGTGACACGACAGCAGGCTGACTCGGGGAGGCGTGCACCGTGCACGACAGCGCCCATCCCGATGCCGTCGTCGAGCGCCTGGCGGCCTACGCCGAGCGGACGCCCGACCTGGTGGGGGTCACCGACGACCGCGGCAACGTGGTGTACCTCAACGCCGCGGCCCGACGGCGGTGGGGTCTGGCCGGCGACGAGGTGGCGGGCCTGACCACGGCCGACCTGTTCCCCGAGCCGGCCTTCGACGTCTACTTCGAGCAGGTACGGCCGGCGCTGCTGCGCGGTGAGGTGTGGACCGGGTACCTGCCGGTGCGCGGCGAGGGCGGCGAACCGGTCGAGATGTGGGTGACCATCGTGGGGGAGGTCCTCGCCGGTGGAGAGGTGTCGTGGCTGGTGACCACGGCTCGCGACGTCACCGAGTGGCGTCACATCCGCGACGAGCTGAACCGGCGCGCCACCCACGACGACCTGACCGGTCTCGCCACCCGACCGGTGCTGCGGGATCGGCTGGCCCTGGCCCTGGCCCGGTCACGGCGCACCGGGGGCGCGGTGGCGGTGCTGTTCCTCGACATCGACGACCTCAAGGCGGTCAACGACAGCTACGGGCACCACGCTGGCGATGCGGTGCTCGTGGAGGTGGCGCGTCGGCTGCAGGACGCGGTGCGCGCCATCGACACCGTGGCCCGTGTCGGGGGCGACGAGTTCGTGGTGGTCTTCGACGGCGTGCAGGACGATCGGGAGGCCGAGGCCCTGCGGAGCCGGGTCGAGGCGGTGCTCGGCTCGCACGCCATCGACGCCTCGGGCAACCGGGTCGACGTGTCGGTCAGCAGCGGCCTCGCGCTCGCATCCGGCGATGCCGACGGCGAGGCGCTCCTGCGCAAGGCGGACGCCTCGATGTACGCCGCGAAGGGGGATCGTCGCCACGCCCCCTGGCAGGTGCGCGCGCCGACGGCCCCCGGGGTGGGCGAGGCGGCATCGGGCGGGCCTGCCTCGGCCCACGAGGTGGCCATCGCCCTCACCCAGGGTCTGGTGGTGCCCCGCTACTGGCCGGTGGCGACCGCCGCTCGCCGGGTGGTGGGTGCCCAGGCGACCGCCGTGTGGCACACGCGTGGCGGCCTGCGGTCGGCGGTCGAGTTCGTCGGATGCGTGGCGGGGTCGGGTGTGGGGTTCTCCCTCGACCTCGCCGTGCTGCGTCATGCGGTCGACGACCTGTGCGGTCTCGAGGCGCCGCCCGAGCGGCTCTACGTGCACGTCTCGGCCCCGTTCCTGACCCGTGCCGGCGTCCTGCAGGTCCTGCGGGAGGTGCTCGATCGCCGGGCCTGCCCCACGCGGAGCCTCGGGCTGGTGGTGCGCGCCGTCGACCTGGACGACGATCTCACCCGCCCGGACGGCTGTCTGTGGCAACTCCGCGACGCAGGCCTGCGCCTCGTGGCGGGCTGCACGCCCGACGGGCCCGGGCTCGGGGCAGCCGCCGTGCCTTCCGGCCTGTTCGACGAGGTCCGCCTCGGCGCGGCGTGGATCGAGCGACTGGAGCAGGACCCGGACCTCCTCGACGAGCGGGTCGCGCAGGCCCGGGAGCTCGGGCTGGACGTCCGTCTCGCCGGCGTCGTGGACGAGGCGTCGGTCGAGCGGGCGGCTGGGCGCGGCGTGACGTTGTTCGAGGGTCGTTGGGTCGCCAGCCCGTGGCCCGACCGCTCGTCGCCCTGAGGTGCTGGGCCACACCTGTCGTCGCGGCAGCATCCCCGACGGCCCGCGGGCGTGTCGCTACCTTCGACATCGGGCGGTCGGGCCCATCGCAGGAGTGCAGACCACGTGGAGATCACCATCCAGGGATGCGTCAGCGGCTCGCACGCGACCGCGTTCCTCCGCCTCTACCAGGCCGCGTTCAGTCCCCTCGCCGAGCTGGGCGCCCAGCGCCAACAGCTCCACGACGACGAGTTCCTCGCCTGTCTGGAGGATCCCCGGGTCCTCAAGCTGGTGGGATGGGACGACGCGGCCCGGCCGGTGGCGATGGCCGTCATGGCCCCGGACCTCGCCCTGCTGCCCTGGTTCAGCCCCGCCTTCTTCCGAGCCCACCTCCCGGAGCACACCGAGCGCACGCGGGTGTACGGCATCGTCGCCATCCTCGTGCACCCCAGCGCCCAGGGCGGACCCTGGTACCGCGCCCTGGCCGAAGCCGTGGCGCTGAAGGCCTGGGCCGACGCCGCGGTCGTGGTGTTCGACTGCTGTCGGTACAACGTGGAGGTGTTCCCGCTGCCGGCCACGTTGCTCCAGATCGGCCGGGGTCTGTTCGACCAGGTCGAGCTGGTCGAGCTCGACACCCAGCACTACTTCGCGCTCGACGCCTCGGGTCTGCGTCGTTCGCTGGAGGAGCGCATCGAGCTCGGCGGGGGCGCCGTCGGTCTGGACCGACGCTGGTTGGGGCCCGCCGACGACACCGTCATCGAGCTCACCGACGAGGCGGTGGTCGACCTGCGCGACGCCACGGCGACCGCTGGTGAGCCGGCCAAGGATGTGGACGGAGCCACCCCGTAGCTCCCGGGGTCGGGGCCCTGTTCGGGCCCGGAGGGTCAAGTTCGACCCCTCTGGTGCCGACCGTGAAGCGTGGGCCGGGTGGAGCTGTTGCGGCGGTATCTGATCGGGGCCGGCGTGCTCTACGTGCTGAGCGTGGCCGCGGCCCTGGCCGGGGCGACCTCGGTGCAGGCCGCGGTGCTGCTGGTGCTGGGCTGGGTGGCGCTGGCCTCGGTCCCGATCGGGCTGCGACGGTGGCGGCCCCCCGACCCCCGTCCCTGGTGGTGCTTCGGCTCCGCCGGTGCGCTGCTGCTGGTGGCGGCCATGGTGCGCGGTCTCCAGGGGGCCATCGAAGGGGTCGACTACCCCTTCCCGTCCTGGGGTGAACCCCTGGTGCTCGTCGGCTACACGCTGCTGCTCGTCGGTCTCGACCTGCTCGTGCGCACCCGCCGGCGCGGCTCCGACCTCGAGCAGGTCATCGACGGTCTGCTGGTGAGCTCGGCGTCGGGATTCCTGCTGTGGGAGCTGGCCGTGCGGCCTGCGCTGGCCGCCCTCGAGGGCGACCCCTTGGCCCAGGTGCTGAGCGTGGTGACGTTCGGCTTCACGCTGGCGCTGGTGTTCGAGATGGTCCGCCTGGCCACCGGCTCGGGTGCGCGCACCCCCAGCTTCTGGTTCTTCGTGGCCGCAGTCGGCGCCATCTTCGCCACCGAGGTCCTCGTCACCTACGAGACGGCCACGGGTGACGCCTCGTTGGCCTTCGGCCTGGTCGCGCCGTTGGCCTATCTGCTGGCCGGCGCCGCTGCGTTGCACCCCAGCATGACCCGCATCGCCGAGCAGCGACCGCGGGGGGAGGTCTCCTCCATCGTGGGGCACGTCGCCCTGCTCGCCGGCGCGTTGGCCGTCGCACCCCTGGTGGTGGTGGCGGACGCGTTCGCCCGACGTCCGCCCGGTCCGCTCACCGCGGTGCTGAGCGCCGCGATCTCGGTGCTGGTGCTGATCCGCCTCACCACGATGATCCATGCCCGTGACCGACGCAACCAGCGAGAGCGCGTGCTGCGCGAGGCCGGGGCACGGCTCGCCGCCGCGTCGAGCGCCGAGCAGCTCGACGACATCGCCGCCTCGGCCGCCGAGCGCCTCGCCGCCGACCCGTCCGTTCGCGCCGGGGTCCAGGAGGTCGACCCCGTGGCGTCGGACAGCCTCGCCAAGCTGGCCGACATGGTGGCCGCGGCCCACGTCGGTCTCGAGCTGACCGAGCGGCGCGAACGCGAGCGCTCCGAGCGACGGTTCCGGTCCATGATCGAGCAGTCCTCGGACCTCGTGCTGGTGCTCGACGCCGCCGGCCGGGCCGAGTTCCTGACCCCCAGCGTGGAGCGGGTGCTCGGGTACGGACCCGACGCCGACTCGGCGCCGGTACCCCTCGACGTGGTCCACCCCGACGACCGGCGCCGCTCGATCGAGCTGGTCCGCGACACCATGGCCTTCGGGACGCCACCCCACCCGACCCTGCTGCGCCTGGCGGCCAGCGACGGGGCCTTCCACTGGTTCGACGTCTCGGGCCGCGACCTGCGCCACGACCCGACGGTGGGGGGCGTGGTGCTGTACGCCCGCCACGTGTGCGACCGGGTGGCGGCCGAGCGGGACCTGGCCCACAGCGAGTCGCGGTTCCGGGCCATCGTGGCGCACTCCAGCGATCTCGTGGCGGTGCTCGACAGCCGCGGGGTGGTGCAGTACGTGAGCCCGGCGGTGCTGGCCCTGCTCGGCTACGAACCCCGCGAGCTGGTGGGCACGCCGTTCTTCGAGCTGCTCACCACCGACGCCCTGGAGCTGGCCGAGGATCTCCGCACCCGGTTCCGCCAGCCCTTCGACCGGCTCCGGGTGGAGGCGTCGGTGGTCGCCCGGGACGGGTCACGCCACGCGCTGGAGGTGACCTTCAGCGACCTGCGCCACGAGGGGGCCATCGACGGCATCGTGGTCAACGCCACCGACGTCTCGGACCGCAAGGCCCTCGAGCAGGTGCTGCGCCACCAGGCCACCCACGACGAGCTCACCGGACTGGGCAACCGTGTGAAGTTCTCCCTCGAGGTGGCCGAGCGGGCCGTCGCCGACGACGCCGGCGTGGCCGTGCTGGTGGTCGACCTGGACGACTTCAAGACGGTGAACGACAGCCTCGGCCACGTGGCCGGTGACGCGCTCCTGCTGGTCGTGGCCCAGCGCCTCCAGACCTTCCTGCGGGCCGAGGACGTCGCCACCCGCCTCGGCGGCGACGAGTTCGTGCTGCTCATCGACTCGCCCCACGGCGTGGAGCAGGTCAGCCGGATCGCCGGTCGGCTCCTCGAGGTCATCCGCCAGCCGATGCTGGTGGAGGGCCGGACCATCAACGTGACGGCCAGCATCGGGGTGGCCCTGGCCCGGGGGGCGCCGCTCTCGGCCGATGAGCTGCTCCGCAACGCCGACATGGCCATGTACCTGGCCAAGGAGCGGGGCAAGGACCGCTTCGAGCTCTTCGAGGAGCGGCTCCACGAGAGCGTGTCGACCCGTCTGCAGCTCAAGGCCGACCTCGCCCGGGCGCTCGACCGGGGCGAGTTCGTGGTGCACTTCCAACCCGTGGTGGCCCTCACCACGGGCCGCATCGAGGGCGCCGAGGTGCTGCTGCGGTGGGAGCACCCCGTGCAGGGGCTGACCGAACCCGGGTCGTTCGTGCCGCTGGCCGAGGAGACCGGCCTCATCGTGCCCCTGGGTCGGGAGGTGTGGGACCAGGCCTGCGGCCAGCTCGCCGCGTGGATCGAGCGCTTCGAGGGGCTCGAGGACTTCCGTCTCAGCGTCAACGCCTCCGTGCGCGAGATGGAGGAGGACGGCTTCGCCGCCGCCGTGCTCGACACCTGCCGGCGCCACGGCGTGGAACCCGACCGCATGGTGCTGGAGGTCACCGAGAGCACCCTCATGCGCGACGCGGCGCTCATGCGCGACCGGCTGGCGGCGCTGCACGTGGCGGGCATGAACGTGGCCATCGACGACTTCGGCACCGGCTACTCGTCGCTCGCCTCGTTGCGGCAGTACACGTTCAACCGGCTCAAGATCGACCGCAGCTTCGTGGCCGCCATGGGTACGGCCAAGGCCGACGAGATGCTGCGCACCATCGTGCACCTCGCCCGCTCGCTGGGGGTGCGCTCGGTGGCCGAGGGCGTGGAGCGCGTCGAACAGCTCGAGCGCCTGCGGGCGCTGGGGTGCGAGGACGCGCAGGGCTTCTACTTCGCGCCGGCACTGCCGGCGGCGGCGTTCGAGCTGCTGCTGCACGACCGGGTGATCCGCCGGGTGCTCACCCTCGGCGAGGCGTGGCGCGACTCCCCGCTCGCACCCGAGGGGCCGAGCAGGCAGTGAGCACGGGTCCGCGTCGATCGGCCGGGGTCAGCCCAGGAACGTGAACGGGGACCAGGCGCCGTTGGGCGACAGCTGCCAACGGTGGCCGAGACCGCCGGAGCGCGTCGCGTAGAAGATCTCCTGGCGGCCGTCGGGGTTGCGGCCGACGCCCCAGATGGCGGTGGGATCGGCGCTGTCGAGCTGACGTGGCGCCCCCCAGCCGGCGTTCGGTGCCGTCTGCCAGACGTGGTAGAGGGCGTCGGGCAGATCGACGTAGACCTCGACTCGGCCGTCGGCGTTGAATCCCGCCGCCGGGAACACGTACCAGTCGTCACCCGGATCGGGGTAGGTGAACAGCGCAGCCGCGCCGGACCAGGCGCCGTTCGGACGCGTCTGCCACACGTGGGCCAGCGCGTCGTCGAAGGGCAGGAACAGCTCGAGGCGCCCGTCGGCGTTCACGCCCACGGCGAAGAAGTGCCGGCTCGGCGGCAGGTTCAGGAAGCCCCAGTTCGACCAGGCCGAGTTGAGGGCCACCTGCCAGGCGTGCATGGTGAGACCGTCGCCGCGGCCCACGAAGACCTCGAGGCGCCCGTCGGCGTTCTGGGCGATCTGCACCTGGTAGACGTCGAACGCCGGCGGCGAGTTGAGCAGGCTCCAACCGCTCCAGCCGCTGTTGGGCGCGAGCTGCCAGCTGTGGATGATCTGCCCGGTGGTGCCACCGCCCCCGACGCCGATGATCTCGAGGCGCCCGTCGGGGTTGGCCGCCACGTCGAACACCCCGAGGACCTGACCGGTGTCCTGCCAGGGCACCCACGCCCCGCCGGCGCCGACCTGCCAGGAGTGGTAGAGGTGCGACGAGGACTCCGCCAGGGCGAAGACCTCGAGGCGTCCGTCGGCGTTGCGCGCGATCTCGAAGGCGAAGAAGGACACGCCGACGGGAAGGCCGGCGACGCCCTGCCACGTCGACCACAGGCCGTTGGGGGAGTGCTGCCAGATGTGGTCGATCTGGCCCCCCGGGCCGAGCGCGAACAGCTCGAGGCGCCCGTCGGCGTTGGAGATGACCGCGCCCGAGGGACCGGCAGCCATCTGGGAGGTCTGGCTCTGCGGCCGCACGGGACCGGCGGACCGCGCCGGCGCCGGCGCCGCTACGAGCACGGTCAGCGCCAGCAGGCCGGCGGCGAGCACACGTGCGTACGTCGGCATCCGGTCCATGGGCCCCTCCTCGTTCGAGTCGGTGGTTCGCCCTGAGGATGGCTGGATGTCGTCACGACGGACCAGAGGCGTTGGTCACCGTCGCAGGGCGGCGCACTAGATTCGGCCCCACAGGACCGGCACCGAGAAGAGGAGCGCACGATGGAGCAGATGCTGGAGCAGGTCGAGCCGGTGGTCGACGAGCAGGCGGCCGACGACACCCCCGACGAGGAGCTCGTCGAGGAGGAGCTGCTCGTCGAGGAGGTCTCCATCGACGGCATGTGCGGCGTCTACTGATCCCCTGAGCCCCGGGTGACGTTCGATCCCACCGCCGCCTACCGACTCGACCCCCGGGTGGCCCTGCGGCCCGAGGCGTTCGGCGCGCTCGCCTATCACTACGGCAATCGACGCCTGACCTTCCTGCGGGCGCCGGAGCTGGTGGCGCTGGTGCACGACCTCGAACACCGGGCCGACGTGCGGTCGGCGCTCGTGGCGGCCGGCGTCGAGGAGCGGCGGCGGCCGGCCTTCGAGCGGGCGCTGGCAGCCCTGGCGGGCTCGGGCTTCCTGGCCCCCCGCGTCGTGGGTCGCGAGGGCACCGTCCCGGGGTCGGGGTCGGCCGCGGGATCGGTCGCCGGCCGTGAACCCGGCCCGCCGGCGGGTCTGCCGGCCACCCGGGGCTCCACCATGGGCGACGATCTGAAGGCCGGACTGGCGGCACCGATCTGCCTGACCTGGGAGTGGACCTACGCCTGCAACCTGCAGTGCGTGCACTGCCTGAGCTCGTCGGGTCGGCGGGATCCGAACGAGCTCACCACCGCCGAGATGCGCGCCGTCGTCGACGACCTGGCCCGCATCGGCGTGTTCTACGTGAACGTGGGTGGCGGCGAACCGATGCTGCGACCCGACTTCTTCGAGCTGGTCGAGCACTGCGTGAGCAGCGGGGTGGGGGTCAAGTTCTCCACCAACGGGGGGCTGCTCACCGCCGACAAGGCGCGCCGCCTGGCCGCGCTGGACTACGTCGACGTGCAGGTCTCCATCGACGGCGTCGACGACGGCACCAACGACGCGGTGCGGGGCGAGGGCGCCCATGCCAAGGCCCGACGGGCCATGGGCCACCTGCGTGACGCCGGCTTCGGGCCGTTCAAGCTGAGCGTGGTGATGACCCGCCACAACGTCGAGCAGCTCGACGCCTTCGAGGCCCTGGCCGACGCCTACGGCGCCGAGCTGCGCCTGACCCGGTTCCGGCCCTCGGGCCGCGGGGCGCAGACCTGGCACGACCTGCACCCCACCCAGGCCCAGCAGCGCCACCTGTACCACTGGCTGCTCGAGCGGCCCCACGTGCTGACCGGCGACTCGTTCTTCCACCTGTCGGCCCTGGGCGAGGCGCTGCCCGGGCTGAACCTGTGCGGCGCCGGCAGGGTCGTGTGCCTGATCGACCCCGTGGGCGACGTGTACGCCTGTCCCTTCGTGCTCCACGACGACTTCCGGGCGGGGTCGGTGCGCGACCCGGGCGGCTTCGAGGCCGTGTGGCGATCCTCGCCGCTGTTCGTCGACCTGCGGGCTCCGCAGAGCCCGGGGGCCTGTGCCTCGTGCGGCAGCTTCGACGCCTGCCAGGGCGGGTGCATGGCCGCCAAGTTCTTCACCGGTCTGCCCCTCGACGGCCCCGACCCCGAGTGCGTCCACGGTCACGGCGAGGCGGCGCTGGCCGGCTCGCCGGTGCTGGTGCCCGCGGCGCCGAGCGCCGACCACTCCTGGTCGCCGGTGTCGCTGGCCCGCCGCTGACGGCCCTCACCCGTCGCACGGTTCGCAGCAGCCGAGGCCGGGATGCCACGATGCACGCCGTGAGGTTGCTCGAACCGTTGACGTTGCGCGGGCGCACGGCGCCCAACCGCGTCCTGTTCGGGCCCCACGAGACCAACCTGGGCTGGCACCGCGAGCTCTCGGACCGCCACGTCGCCTACTACGAGCGGCGCCTGCGCGGCGGCACGGGGATCCTCGTGTGCGAGGAGGCCTCGGTGCACGACTCCGACTGGCCCTACGAGCGGTGCCCGCTGGCCAGTGAGTGCGGCCCGGGCTGGAAGGCCCTGGCCGAGCTCGGCGCCCGTCACGGCGCCCTGGTGCTGGCGGGCCTGGGTCACACCGGGGGGCAGGGCGCCTCGGCGTTCTCGCAGCGGGAGCTGTGGGCGCCCTCCGGCGTGCCCGAGGTGAACACCCGTGAGGTGCCCAAGGTCATGGAGGCCGCGGACATCGCCGAGGTCGTCGAGGGGTTCGCGGCGGCGACCCGACTCGCCGTGGACGCCGGCCTCGACGGCGTGGAGGTCAACGCCGGTCAGAACAGCCTCGTGCGCCAGTTCCTGTCGGGGCTCACCAACCTGCGCGACGACGACTACGGCGCGGACCGGTTGCGCTTCGCCCGCGAGGTCCTGGCCGCGGTGCGCGACGCGGCCGGCGAGGCGGTGGTCGGCCTGCGTCTGTCGTGCGACGAGCTGGCGCCCTGGGCCGGCATCGTGCCCGAGGCCGCGGCCGACATCGCCGCCGAGCTGGCCCGCTACGTCGACTACCTCGTCGTGGTGCGCGGGGCCATCTTCTCGGTGCCGGCCACCCGCCCCGACGGCCACACCGAGCCCGGGTTCAACCTCGACCTCACCCGCCGCATCCGGGAGGCGGTCGACGGTCGGGTGCCGGTGCTCGCCCAGGGCTCCCTCGTCGACGTGCACCAGGCCGAGTGGGCGCTCGGTGAGGGCTGGTGCGACGGCGTCGAGATGACCCGGGCCCAGATCGCCGATCCGGACCTGGTGCGCAAGGCCGCCGACGATCCCGCCCGCATCCGGCCGTGCCTGCTGTGCAACCAGCTGTGCAAGGTCCGCGACAACCGCAACCCCCTCGTGAGCTGCGTGGGCGAGCCCCGCTCCGGTCACGAGCTCGACGACCCCGACGCCGCCGGTTCCGCTGCCCGCCCGTTGGACGTGGTCGTGGTCGGGGGCGGCGTCGCCGGGCTGGAGGTGGCCCGGGTGGCGGCCTCGCGCGGGCACCGGGTGGTGGTCAAGGAGCGCGACGTGGAACTGGGCGGTGCCGTGCGCGACGCGGCCGCCGGCGCCGGTCGGGGGCGTCTGGCCCTGCTGGCCGACTGGCTGGAGGCCGAGTGTCGTCGCCTCGGCGTGACCCTCGAGACGGGCGTCGAGGTCACCGCCGACGACCTGGCGCGCTGCGACCACGTCGTGCTGGCCACCGGGTCCGTCGCGGGGGAGCGGGGCTACGAGGTGGCAGACGGCGCGGTGGTGCGGACCGCTCGCGAGGTGCTCCACGCGGTGCGCGGCGGCGCTCCCGACGGCGGCCTCCCAGACGGACCGGTGGTGGTGTGGGACCCGATCGGCGGTCCCGTCGCGGTGTCGGTGGCCGAGACGCTCGCCGCCGCCGGACGCCAGGTGACCCTGGTGAGCCCCGATCTGATCGTCGGCACGATGCTCAGCCTGTCGGGCGACCTGGCGCCGGCCAACGCCCGGCTGGAACAGGCCGGGGTGCGCCTGCTCCGCCGCGGCCTGCTGCGGGAGCGGACCACCACCGAGGTCGTGGTGGAGGAGCGCTTCAGCGGCACGCAGCAGCGGCTCCCCGCCGCGGTGCTCGTCGACGCCGGGCACCGTCTGCCCGACGAGGTGCTGTGGGAGGCGAGCGGTCAGCGCTTCCAGCGCGCCGGCGACACCGTGGCCCCGCGCACCCTCCACGAGGCCGTGCTGGAGGCCCGCCGGGTGGCGTCGGCCCTCGAGGGGGAGAGCTGACGTGGCCGGAGGCCAGTACCGCTACCTGTTCAGCCCGCTGCGCATCGGCCCCGTCACGGTGTCGAACCGCCTCGTGTTCTCGGCCCATCTCACCAACTACGCCGAGCGCGGCCTGCCCTCCGAGCAGCACGCCGCGTACTACGCCCGCCGGGCCGCGGGCGGGGTGGGGCTGATCATCACCGAGGAGCACTCGGTGCACCCCACCGACTGGCCCTACGAGAAGATGATCCACGCCTTCCACCCCGAGGTGGTGCCCGGCTACCGGCGCATCACCGAGGCGGTGCACCAGCACGGCGTGCCCATCTTCGCCCAGATCAACCACAACGGCGGTCAGGCCTCGAGCATGTACACCCGCCTGCCGGTGTGGGCCCCCTCCCCGGTGGCCGACCCGCTGTTCCGTGAGGTCCCCAAGGCCGTCGACCTGCTCGAGATCGCGGAGATCGTCGCCGGCTACGCAGATGTGGCGGCGCGCTGCAAGGAGGGCGGCTTCGACGGCATCGAGCTGCAGTGCTCGCACTCCTCGATCGTGCGGGGCTTCCTGAGTCGGGCCACCAACCGGCGTACCGACGCCTACGGGGGCAGCCTCGAGAACCGGGCTCGGCTGCTGCACGAGATCGTGGCCGCGGTGCGCGAGGCGATCGGGCGTGACCTGGCCCTCGGCGTGCGGCTGTGCGGCGACGAGCTGATCGAGCACGGCATCACCATCGACGAGACGGTCGAGGTGGCCCGCCAGGTCGAGGACCA
>JALOLF010000111.1 GCA_025456085.1 Acidimicrobiales bacterium | reverse complement strand
CGGTGACGGTGTAGGTGGTGCCGCTTCCGGTGACGGTGGCGGTGGTGGCGCCGGCGGTGCCGGCGAGGGTGACGTCGCCGGTGGCGAAGCCGGTGACGTTCTCGCTGAACACGACCTCGAACACGATCGACGAGCCAGTCGTGGGGTCGACCTGCGATGCGGCCTGGTCGATGGTGACCTCGGGGTTGGTCTGGTCCCAGTCGATGCTCGCCGTGGAGGGCGACGCCTCGTTGTCGCCGTTGGGCGATGCGGCGGCCTGCGCCGCGGCGGCCGGCACACCGATGGTGATGTCGCCGTCGCTCGTGGCCGCGGCGGCGTTCACGGTGTAGGTCGAGGCGTCACCGGGCGTCGGCACGATGGTGGCGGACGGGTTGCCGGCGCTACCGGAGAAGTCGAGGTCGTTCTGGGGGTCGTCGAAGCCGGTCACGTCCTCGCTGAAGGTCACGAGGAACGCCGCCGGCGTGTTGGGGCCGGCGGTACCGGGCGTGACCTTGGTGATGGACACGTCGGGGTTGGCGTCCTTCACCTGGAACGTCGCCGAGATGGTGTCGGCCTGGGCGTCGGGGATCTCGTAGGCGGGCACGGGCGGCTGGGCCTGGTCGTCGGCTGCGACCCACTCGAGCGGCATGCCGTTGTTGCCCAGGTCGCTCACCGCGAGGTTCAGGTTGCAGGTGGCGTCGTCGGGCGGCGCCGCGAAGGTGAGCTGCGACAGGGCGTAGCGCACGTCGTCGAGGCTGGCGGTGCCGGCGAAGACGGTGGTGGCGTCGAGCGGTGTGCCGGTCTGCTGGGACAGGTCGAGCCCCCCGGCTGTGGCCGGGAGGGTCGCCAGGATGGCGTCGGCCTGCGGCTGCTGCAGGTTCAGACCGGTGGGGTCGGTCAGGATGGCGTTGAGCGACGGCAGGCTCGCGCTGCCCAGGTTCGTCCACCCCGACGCCCCCCGGAACGAGAACTCGCCGCAGTTCTGCTCGGCGATCCAACCGACGAGCAACATGAGGTCGTCGCTCTCGATGGGTGGTGCGGTCTGCGCGTAGGCGCCGTCGCACAGGTTGTTCGGGTCGGGCAGGCACAGCTCCGGGTCGATCACGCTGAACACGGCGGGGTCCGATGTGCTGGCGGGGTAGGAGGTGTCGGTACCGGCGGCGGCATCGAGCGGCGCGGCCGGGCCGTCGAGCGTGGGGGCGCCGTTGTCCCCCTCGACGCGCAGCACGATCTCGGCGCTGGCGTTCACGCTGGCGAGCGAGCCGTCGTTGACGAGGATGTCGATGTTGGGGACGTTGGTGCCGAAGTCCTCGTAGTCGGCGGCGGGGTGGTACTCGAGGTCCGCCAGGGCACCGTTGAGTTGGTCGAGCGTGCCGTTCATGTTGATGCCGAGGACCATCGACGTGGGGTTCTCCACGATGGCGCCGGACTGCGTGCGGTAGACGTCGGGGCTCGACTGCACCTTCGTCGTGCCCGGGAGGTTCAACAAGCCTCCGTAGCCGTCGGTCAGGCCGATCTGCACGCGCCCGCACAGGCTGATCGACCAGTTGTTGCCCGATGTCGGGTTGCAGGAGCCCGAGATGCTGGCGTCCATGCTGATCACCCGGCTCACGTTCGAGATGGGATCGGTGCCGCTGAAGGCCACCATCTCGCCGACGCCGGTGTAGACGACCGGAGGAGCGGTGAGCGTCGACGTGCCCGCCGACGACGGCAGCGCCGAGATCACCGCCAGCCCGGTGGCGACCAGCAGTGCGGCGGCGGTGGCACCGACGAACTGGGCCAGGAAGCGGCGCAGCGAGCGACGGTGCGCGGGGCGTGACGAGCCGGCGGGAGCACGGAGAGCGCGTGGAGCCATGGCGCATGGTCGCACACCGCGCGCGCTCCGGGTCGGGATTCTTGGTGGAGCGACAGCGACGTCCAACGGCACGCTGCGCTCGGTGCTCGACACCCTGCTCTCGGTGAGCGCTCGAGGTGCTCGATCGGACCGACCGGACCGACGGAACGGACGGGATGGCGCCGTCGTGGCGCGGTCGAGGGCCACGATGCGCAGCCGTCCTTCGAGCTGCACTAGACAGGCGGCATCCCAGGGGCCACGGGGGATCCTCGGGACGAGGGGGTGTGTCGTGACCTATCGCGTCATCCAGTGGGCGACCGGCGGTGTCGGCCGTGCCGCCATCCAAGGGGTGCTCGCCCATCCGGACCTGGAGCTGGTCGGCTGCTGGGTCCACAGCGAGGACAAGGACGGTCGCGACGTCGGCACGCTCATCGGACGTGACCCGATCGGCCTCGTCGCCACCCGTGACGTCGACGCCATCCTGGCCACCGAGGCCGACTGCGTCGTGTACAGCCCGATCTTCGCCGACCCGTCCGTCGTCACGCGCATCCTCGAGTCCGGCAAGAACGTCGTGACCCCCCTCGGCTGGTTCTACCCGCCGGCCGAGGACCGGGCCACCTTCGACGACGTGTGCCGCCGGGCCGGGGTGACCCTGCACGGCACCGGCATCCACCCGGGTGGGATCACCGAGCGGTTCCCGCTCATGATCTCGGCGCTGTCGGGCTCGATCACCCGCGTGCGGGCCGAGGAGTTCTCCGACATCCGCACCTACGGCGCCCCTGACGTGATCCGCGACTGGATGCTGTTCGGCAAGACGCCCGAGGAGGCCCGCACCAGCATCATGGCCGCCGCGCTCGGCGCCGGGTTCGGTCAGTCGGTGCGGATGGTGGCCCACGAACTGGGCTTCGACCTCGACCCGGAGCTGCGCACCACCCACGACATGGCCGTGGCCACCCGGCCCATCGACTCGCCCATCGGGCCCATCGAACCCGGTCTGGTAGCCGCCCAGCGGTTCCGGTGGGAGGGCCTCGTCGACGGCGAGCCGGTCGTCACCGCCGCCGTCAACTGGTTCATGGGCGACGAGCACCTCGACCCGGGCTGGACCTTCGGGCCCGGCGGCGAGCGCTTCGAGGTCGAGATCAGCGGCGACCCCGATTGCCTCACCACGTTCCACAAGCTCCACCCCATCTCCATCGAGGCGGGGCTCGAGCGCAACCCCGGCATCGTCGCCACGGCCATGCACTGCGTGAACGCCGTGCCCTACGTCTGCGCCGCCGAACCCGGGCTGCGCACCTACCTCGAGATGCCCCTCGTGGCGGGTCGAGCGGCGTCACACCTGCACCGGACGCAGCAGGACGCGTCGTGATCCTCGATCGGTTCCGTCTCGACGGCCGGGTCGCCGTCGTCACCGGGGCGGGCCTGGGCATCGGCCGGGGCATCGCCATCGGGTTGGCCGAAGCCGGCGCCGACGTCGTGCTGGCGGCACGCACCCGCGCCGACCTCGAGGAGGTCGCCGACCAGGTGCGCGCCGCCGGCCGCCGAGCGCTGGTGGTGCCCACCGACGTGACCGTCGAGCAGGCGCTGGTCGACCTGGTCGACGCGGCCGTCACCGAACTGGGGCGGCTCGACATCGCGGTCAACAACGCCGGTGGCACCATGCCGCGGGCTGCCCTGGACACCAGCCAACGCTTCCTGGAGGAGGCGTTCCACTTCAACGTCACCGCGCCGTTCACCCTCACGAAGCTGGCCGCCCGGGCGATGGTGGACACCGCGGGGCACGGCGCCGTGGTCAACATCTCGTCCCGCTCGGCGAGCATGACCCAGACCGCCTTCACCGCCTACGGCGCGGCCAAGGCGGCGCTCGACCGGCTGACCCGCAACATGGCGCCGGAGCTGGCACCCCGGGTTCGGGTGAACGCCATCGACGTGGGCGGCGTCGCCACCCGGTCGTTGGACATCGTGCTCACCGACGACGGCCTGCGCGGGCAGTTCCTGGCCGGGACGCCCATGCGGCGACCCGGTGAACCCGAGGACATCGCCTGCGCGGTGCTGTACCTGGTGTCCGACGCCGGCTCGTGGGTCACGGGCAAGGTCTTCGAGGTGGACGGCGGCGCCGAGAGCCCGGCCATCACCGTGCCGGTGCCGCCGCTCGAGCCGTCGTAGGGGAGCAGCGGCAGCGCCGGCTCACGCTCCGGGAGAACCGCCGCTCTCGAGCCTCACCGCCAGGTAGACGGGGTCGTGTCGTCGCCCGAGCAGCCCCTGGACCGTCGAGGCCAGGTCGAGCACCCGCTTCTGCAGCCCGTACTTGCGGTTCAGCACCACCCGGGCCCGCTCGGCGTCGCCTCCGCCGAGGACACGGGCCTGCCCGTCGTGGACGGTGCCGTGCACCCGACCCCGCACGTCGCAGGGTTGCACCGTGACCCGGGGGTCGTTGCGGAGCCGCTTGACCTTGCCGCTGGTCGGTTCGGTCACGACGACGAGGTCGTCGCCGTCGGCCGCGAACCACACGGGGGTTGGCACGGCACGGCCGTCTCGCCGGAAGGTCACGAGGCAGACGTAGGCCTCGCGGTCGAGAGCGGCCAGGGGAGCGGACGTGACCATGCCCCCAGTGTGCCGGGCGCGGCGTCAGTGCGAGAAGTGCACCTCCGGGAGGCGCCGCCCGAGCCAGGCGGGAAGCCACCAGTTGCGCTCACCGAGCAGGCCCATCAGGGACGGCACGAGCATCATCCGCACCACCGTGGCATCGAGTAGCACGGCGACGGCGAGCGTGACACCCAGCTCCGTGGGCGGGATGGGCCCGGTGATCCCGAAGGCCACGAACACCACGATCATGATCAGCGCGGCGTTGGTGATGGGCCGGCCCGTGCGGGCGATGCCCTCCTCGATGGCGACCTGGGTGTCGCCGGTGGCTTCGTAGCGCTCGCGGATGGCGGCCAGCAGGAACAACTGGTAGTCCATCGACAGGCCGAAGAGCAGGGCGAAGAAGAACAAGGGCGCCCAGGCGTCGACGAAGCCCTGGTGGTCGATGCCGATGAGGTCGGCGCCCCACCCGTGCTGGAACACCAGGGTGGCGAAGCCGAAGCTGGCGGCCACGCTGATGAGGTTCAGCACGATCGAGGACAGCGCGATCGTGAGGCTGCGGAACACGATCAGCAGCAGACCGAAGGCCACCAGCATGATGAGTCCCACCGCCAGCGGTGCCCGGCCCAGCAGGACCCCGGTCAGATCGTGGTTCTGGGCCGCGGGCCCGCCGACCAGCGCGGCGGGCACGGCGTCGCCGATGTCGCCACGCAGCCGCTCCACGAGGTCGGACGTCGCGGCGTCGTCGACCGCAGTGGCCGGGGTGACCCGCACCACGGTGCGGCCGCTCTCGGCCGGTTCGGCCACCACCCGTGCGTCGACCACGTTCTCGTCGGCCGCGGCGATGGCCACGACCTGCTCGGCGTCCTCGGCCGGCACGGTCACGAAGATGGGGGCGGCGGCACCGGCGCCGAAGGACTCCACCACCAGCTCGTAGCCGTCGCGGCTGGAGCGTCCCTCGTCGACCACCCGGGCGCCGGGCATGCCCAGGCGCATGCCGATGGCCGGGGCCGCGAGCAGCAGGAGCAGCGCCAGACCGGCGATGAGGGTGCGGCTGGGGTGACGTAGGGCCAGGCCCGTCCACCGGGCCCAGCGACCCTCGGCGGCGCGATCGGGGTCCTCGTGACCCTTGGCCACCAGGACCTTGTCGCCCAGGGCGCCCAGCACCGCGGGTAGCAGGGTGAGCGAGGCGAAGGCCACCGCCACCACCGACAGGATCATGCCCAGCGCCATCGAGCGGAACACCATCACCGGCACGACGAACACCGCGGCGAGCGAGAGCACGACGGTCAGCGCCGACAGGAACACGGCCTTGCCGGCGGTGGACAGGGTGTTGACCATCGCCTCCTCGGCGTCGTAGCCGTCCTCGCGCTCCTCCCGGTAGCGGGAGACGATGAACAGGCTGTAGTCGATGCCGACGGCGAGGCCGATCATCATCGAGAAGTTCATGGACCACACCGACAGCGGCGTCGCCTCGCCCAGCAGGTGCAGCGAGGCGAAGCCCACCGCGATACCGGCCAGGGCGAGCAGCAGGGGCAGGCCGGCGGCGATGGCCGAGCCGAAGGCCACCAGCAGCAGGATGATCGTGGGCAGACCCGAGACGAGCTCGGCCTTGTGCAGCGCCTCTTCGTTTGTCTCGTTGAAGTCGCTCCACACGGGCCACTCGCCGGTGACCTCGACCTGCGTGCCGTCGGCGCGCTCGAGCTCCTCGACGTAGCTGATCAGCTCACCGGCGGACTCGGGCAGGTCGGCGTCCTCGGTCGCCTCGAGCCGAACGGGCACCATCGCCGTGCGCCCGTCGGGGGCGAGCAGGCCCGCGTCGGGGGGCATGGCCAGCGGATCGGCGACCGACTCGGCCCCCGGTGCCCCCTGCAGCGACGTGACGAGCTGTTGCAGGCCCGTCGGGTCCTCGGCGATCGACGCGTCCTGGCGGAACACGACGATGGCGGACTCGGCCCCGAGCTCTGGGAAGTCGGTCCGCAGCTCGTCGCGCACGGCCTGGGCGGTGGACCCCTGGGCTTCCCAGCCCGCACCCGACAGAGCACTGGTGAGGGTCAGGGCGAGCGGTGCGGCCAGCACCACGACGGCCAGCCAGGTCAGGATGACCCAGCGGCGGCGACGGACCGAGAACCGGGCCAGGCGAGCGAACCACGGGATCTCGGCGTGGCCGCGCCGCGACGATGGGGGCTCCGGTGTGACGGGGGAGTCCTGGACGACGGTCATGGCGGGGGCGGCTCCTCGTTCGGGGTCGGAGCACTATACCCCCGGGGGTATCAAGTCGGCTACCCCGGGGGGTATGCCGAGCACGCCTCAGGAGCCCAGGACCTTGGCCTTCTGGGCCGCGAACTCCTCGTCGGTGAGGATGCCCTGCTCGTGGAGCTCGCCGAGCTGCTTCAGCGCGTCGATGGTGTCGAGCTGCGACGGGGCGGCTGCCTGAGGAGGCGGCGGCGCGGACGCCTGTTGTGGCTGGGGCTGCTGGGCCTCGTAGGCCTGCTCCCTCTCGGCGTAGATCTGGGCGTCGCGTGACGCGTACTTCTCGGCCTGGCGGCGTTGCACACGGCCCGAGACGGCGGTGGCGGTGCCGGCGACGACGGCGGTGCGGGCCATGCCGCGGATCAGTCCTGGCATCGGGTGCTCCTGTTCTGTGCGATCACTCGGCGGCGTCGAGCGCGTCGAGGGCGTCCATGACGTCTTGCGCGGGGATGCGCACGCTGGCGATCAGCTCGCCGCCGGCCTTGCGGGCTGCGGCCACGAACGGGCGGGCCCAGGTGTTCTCGTAGACGATCAGCGCGGCCGCCGTGCCGGGGGTCATGGACTCGGCAGCCTGCCGTAGATCCTCGTCGCCGAGCAGGCCGGACCGCGCGCCGGCGAAGACCACGAACCCGCCGGTCTCCTCGGCCACCGCGTCGTCGAGCACGACGCCCGAGAAGGAGCCGTCGGCGTCCTTGCGGATGACCACCAGGTCGAAGATCTGCACGACGCCCCGGTCGACCAGGTCGAGCAGCGCCTGTGCTGCTTCGCCGGTCGCCCGGTCGGCCTCGAACTCGATCAGCACGGCGTCGATGGGTCCGTGCACGTCCACGTCGCTCATGGGGACTCCTCTCGGTCAGCGGCGATCATCCGTCGCGGGAGTCCGCGGCGTCGTCATCCGTTGTGGGTGAGCGGTCGGAGGGGGAGGGCGACGGTGGGGGGAGCTGGTCGAAGGCGGTCAGGGCGTCGTCGATGGACAGGAAGATGGCGTCGGCGCCGAGCTGCGCGGTGAGCCCGTACCGGTCCAGCTCGGCGCGCACCGGGCCGTTCACGGCGGCCAGCACCAGGCGCACGCCGCGCTCGTGGAGCTCTTCGTGCAGCTCGCCCAGCGCCTTCGAGCCCGAGAAGTCGACGTCGGAGATGCCGGCCGCGTCCACGCACAACCAGCGGGCACCCGGAGTGCCGGCGAGGCGGATCAGGTCCTCGGCGAAGGCGTTGGCGTTGGCGTAGAAGAGGTCGGCCCCGAACCGGTAGACGAGCAGGCCGGGCGCCATCGCCATGCCCGAGTCGAGGGGATGACCGTGCAGATGGCCCCGAGGGCCCTCCACCAGCAGGGCGCGAGGCGGGCGGTAGCCCCGGCGGACGTAGTCGGCGATCGAGGCGATGATGGCCAGCACGACGCCCTGTTCCACGCCCACGACGACCACGACGACGGCGGTGAGCACGGCGATCCAGAACTCGTCGCGACGGACCTTCAGGATGCCCCGCATGCCGGAGACGTCGACGAGCTCGACGCCGATCAGGAACACCACGGCGGCGAGCACGGCGTTGGGCAGGTACTCGAGGGGCCCGGTGAGGAACAGCAGCACGACGAGCACGACGACGCCGGTGGTCAGCGTGGCGAGCTGGGACCTGCCGCCGGCACCGTCGACCATCTGGGTCTTGGTGGGGCTGCCGTTGACGACGAACGTGCCCGAGAGGCCGGCGGCGGCGTTCGCCGCGCCCAGGCCGATCAGGTCGGTGTCCTCCGAGAAGGACTCCTGGTAACGCGCGGCGTAGGCCCGCGCCGTGGCAGCGCTCTGGGCCAGGATGACGAGCACGATGGCACCCACGGTGCTGAGCAGGCTCGGCAGGTCGCTCCAGCCGACGTCGGGCAGCCCGAACGACGGCAGCCCTCCGGGCACCGTGCCCAGCACGCTGACCCCGTCGTCGGCCAGGTCCAGCTGCCAGCTCACGACGATGGCGCCGATAACGGCGATCAGCGCGCCGGGGATGCGCTTGTCGATGGCCCGGCAACCGAGGATGGTCACCAGCACACCGGCGGAGACGGCGAGCGTCGGGCCGTTGGCGTCGCCGATGTTCTCCAGCGTGTTCACGAACTTGCGGATGGTGCCGCCCGACCCGTCGGAGACCCCGAGCATGCCCGCCACCTGGCCCATGGCGACCTGGATGCCGACGCCGGTCAGGAACCCGATCAGCACGCTGCGCGACAGGAAGTCGGCCAGGAATCCCAGCCCGATCAGTCGGGCCAGCACCAGCACCCCGCCGGTCACGATGGCGACGCCGGCGGCCAGGGCGACGTACTCGTCGGAACCGGTGGCGGCCAGGCCGGCCAACCCGGCGGCCAGGATGGCGGCCGTGGCCGAGTCGGCGCCGACGACGAGGTGGCGCGACGACCCGAGCAGGGCGAACACCGCGATGGGGATCAGGATGGTGTAGAGGCCGGTGACCACCGGCATGCCTGCGATCTTGGCGTAGCCCATCACCTCGGGGATGCCGAGGGCTGCCAGGGTGGTCCCGGCCAGGATGTCGATGGGTAGGCGCGACCGCTCGACAGGCAGGATGCCCTCGAGGACCGGCAGCCGTCGCTTCTTCGCCCCCGCGGCGATGTCCGCGTCGGTCGGTCCGTCGGGTGGTTCCCCTGTGTTCACCAGCCGTTCCTCCTGGGTACACCTGATCGTCACGCTACGCCGGGGACGGCCGTCGCGGCGTCATCCCGAACGGGTGATGGGTGGCGGGCGGTGTGGGTGGACGGCCGCATACCCGCTACCCTGTCGGTCCTGCGCAGCGAGCAGATCCGACGGTGGGCGCTGCGTTGTCGGAGGTCCGGGTGGTGAACGCAGTCGAGAGCGGCGACACCCTGCCGGCCGGTCTGCGGGCGCCGCGGGTGCGTCCCGATCAGCTCTGGCGTGCCGGGCTGGTCGATCGACTCTGCGATGCCGACGTGCAGCTCGTGGCGGTACGGGCCGACGCGGGCTACGGCAAGACCACGACCGTGCGCCAATGGATCGAGGTGGATCCCCGCCGGACCGCCTGGGTGACCCTCGACGAGACCGACGACGATCCCGTCGTGCTGCTGCGTCACGTGCTGCACGCCCTCGGCGGAGCCCGCGCCGTGCCGGGCCTCGACGGTCTGTTCCGGCGCGGCCGACCGGTGGTCGTCGCCTCCGTCCTGCAGAGCCTCGAGCAGACCTTCGCCGGGCCGGAGCCGGCGTTCGTGCTGGTGCTCGACGATGTGCACCGGATCTCCTCCCCCCAGGCGGCGACGCTCCTGCGGTGGCTCGTCGACCACATCCCCGACGGTTCCACGATCGTGCTCGTCGGCCGGATGCTGCCGGCGGTGCACCTGGCCCGCCGGCTCGCCGAGGGCAACGCCCTCGAGCTGCAGCGTGCCGATCTGGCCTTCAGCGACGAGGAGTGCGCGACGGTGCTGGGCCGGGCACTGCCGCAGTTGGGTGACGACGACCGGTCGAGGTTGGTCGGGTTGACGGAGGGCTGGCCGGCAGGTCTGTACCTGAGCGCGCTGGCGCTCGGCGCCGGCGGCGACATCCCCACCATGCTCGGTGAGCTGCCGCTCCAGGACCGCCGCTTCGAGGCCTACTTCCACGAAGAGCTGTTGCACGCGCTGCCACCCGAGGTCCAGGACGTCCTCGTACGGACCTCCGTGCTCGACCGACTCTCGGGCGAGCTGTGCGATGCCGTGCTCGGGTGCGAGGGCTCCGGAGCGATCATCGAGCGGCTCGCGGCGTCCGACAACCTCTTCGTCGTCGCCCTCGACGACGAGCCCTCCTGGTTCCGATATCACCACCTCTTCGCCGACCTGCTGCTGGCCGAGCTCCGTTCGGCACGCCCGGCCGAGGAGGAGGTGCTCCGCCGACGAGCGGCACGGTGGCTCTCGCTGCACCGCCACGCCGATGCCGCGGTGCGTCAGGCGCAGTCGGTGGGCGACCTCGACCTGACCGCCGAGATCATGTTCCGTTACCTGCCGGACCTCGTCCTCGGCGGCCGTGTCCACACGCTGGCACGCTGGGTGGACTCGTGCCCGACGGAGGAGCGACGTCGTCATCCGCTCCTGGCCTTGCTCGCCGGCTGGAGCGCCCTGCTGGGCGGTGACGGCGACGAGGTACCTCACTGGCTGGCCGTCGCTGCGGCGGGTGCCGTCCCCGAGCCGCTCCCCGACGGCACGGTGAGCCTCGAGGTCGCCTGCGCGGCGCTCGCCATGGTCCAGAGCGGTTCAGGGGTGAAGGAGACGGCGGCCAACGCCCGGATCGTGCGCGCCGCCGGCCCGTCGGGAAGCCCGTTCTGGAGCAGCGCCAGTCTGCTCGAGGCGGTGGCGACACGTCTCGCCGATCGCGGCGCCGATCCCGTCGCCATGTTCCGGGCGGTCGAGTTCGCCACGCGTGGTGACCCGGTCGTCCACGCCGTGGCGCTCGCCCACCTGGCCATGGGGTCGTTCGCCTGTGGCGACGATGTCGCAGGCCAGGACGCGGTGGCCCGGGCCGTGGAGGAGGTCCGGGCCAACCGCCTCGACGACTACCCGCTCATCGTCATCGTGCCCGCCGTGGAGGCGTTGGCCGCCGCACGACGGGGGGACGCGCCGGCCTCGGTGCTCGCCACCCGGCGTGCGGTCGGACTGGTCGAGTCGATGCAGGGCGGGGTGCCCCGCGGGGCGTGCCACGTCCACGTGCTGCTGGCCGATGCCGCGTTGCGCACCGGCGACCATGTCGCTGCGGCCGAGCACCTGGCCGAGGCGTCGCGGTACCTCCCGGGGGAGCCCGACGCCGTCGTGTTGTGGGACCTGGTGGACGAGGTGCGGGAACGGCTGGGCGCGGTCGATCGTCATCGGGAGGCGACGGCGCAGGTCGGCCTGACCGAGGCCGAGCTCCGCGTGCTGGACAAGCTCCCCACGCACCTCTCCCTCGAGGAGATCGGCCGGGAGCTGTACGTCTCGCGAAACACGGTGAAGTCCCACGCCATCGCCATCTACCGCAAGCTCGGCGTCGCCGGTCGCAGCGCAGCCGTGGACCGGGCTCGCGAGCTGGGACTGCTCGGCGGTTGATCATCCCTTCGGGGTGACGACGTCCGGCGCGGCGTCGAGGCACACTCGGCGCCATGGTCGACTATCTGGTGGTCGAGTTCCCGCACCGGACCCGGAACCTCGGCGGCCCTCTGGCGACCGAGTTGGCATCGTTGGTGGACGCCGAGCTGGTGGCACTGCTCGAGGTCGTGCTCGTCGACAAGGACGACTCGGGCGCCGTCACGCTCGTGGACCTCGACGACCTCGAGGACCTGGGCGACCTGGAGCTGTTCCGCGGCCGGCTCGAGCACTCGCAGGCACCCGCGGTGGTCGACCACACGGCGCAGCTGCTGGCGCCGGGCCACGCCGCCGCGGTCGTGGTGTGGGAGAACACGTGGGCGCAACCGATCGCGCAGGCGGCGCTCCGGGCGGGCGGCGAGCTCGTCGCCCGCGGTCGGGTTCCCGACCGCGGACGCGGCCGGATCGCCGACTGAGAAGCCAACGCCAGCGCCGCCCGGAGCCCGATGTGCTCGGTCTGGACCCCGCGTGCCGCCGCGTCCTCGTCATCCGGATCGGATGATGACACCACGACCGGCACCGACCACCATCGGGAACACGAGCCGAACCGGGCTGGTGACGACGCACGACACCGGTCCCGCCGATGGAGGTGTACCCACATGAGCGACGTGTCGGTCGATGAGCTCGGACCCATCGACTACCTGGTGGTCGAGTTCCCGGCGGAGCGGGCCAACTTCACGGGGGAGATGGCCGATGCGCTGGTCGATCTGGTCGACCGGGGCGTGATCCGACTGCTGGACCTGATCGTGTTGACGAAGGACGCCGACGGCTCGCTCGAGGCGTTCGAGATCGACGAGCTGGAAGGGCTCGACGCCTTCGCGTCGCTGGAGACGGAGATCGCCGAGATCCTCGCCGAGGAGGATGTCGTGCACCTGGCCGAGGCCATGGAGCCGGGCACCACGGCGGGCATCCTCGTGTGGGAGAACACCTGGGCGGCGCCGTTCGGCGCTGCCGCCCGGCGCGCCGGTGGCCAGCTCGTGGCCAGCGGCCGCATTCCCATCCAGGCCATCCTCGCCTCGCTCGAGGCCGAGGCGGCCCAGAACGAAGGAGCTTGACATGCCCCTGCGACCTGCTCGTGCAGTCCGCCGTGGCGTCGTCGGCGGTCCGGTGACCCGCACGGCCGCCGCCGTGGGCACCGCCGCGGTCGTGGCCAACGGGATCGACCGCCGCCAGGATCGGCGCGAGGATCGCCGCGACGACCGCGGCGACCGACGCGACGACCGACGTGACCGACGCCGCCCGCTACGCTGATCGGAGCACCATGGGTATCCTGCGACACCGCGACGACGACGGGGCGGGGAAGCTGCGCTTCCGCATGCAGACCCAGCTGCTGTCCATCGGCGACGACTACTGGATCGAGGACGGTGAGGGCCGCCGGGTCTACCGGGTCGACGGCAAGGCCCTGCGCATCCGCGACACCTGGGAGCTCAAGGACGCGAACCACGACGTCGTGGCCAGGATCAAGGAGCACAAGCTCTCGATCCGCGACGCCATGAACATCGAGCTCGGCGACGGTCGCCAGGTGAAGGTGCGCAAGCGGCTCGTGGGCATCCGCGACCACTTCATGATCGAGGTCGAGCACGGCGACGACTACAAGGCCCACGGCAACGTCGTCGACCACGAGTACGAGATCGAGGGCCCGGACGGCAAGGTGGCCGAGATCTCCAAGCGCTGGTTCCGACTGCGCGACACCTACGGGGTGGAGATCGACGGGAACGTGGACCCGGTGCTGGTGCTCGCCGTCACGGTGGCCATCGACGCCATGGCGTCGCATCACGACTGAAACGGGAAGGGAAGGTTCGGCGATGGCCACGAAGCCGTTCAAGGGCAGGATCGCGCTCGACATCCGCGACTCGGCGCCGGACTGGGAGCCCTACCTGGCGCCGAGGGCACCCGAGGGTTCGCCCAACGTCCTGCTCATCGCCTGGGACGACCTGGGCTACGCCACCATGGACCTCTACGGGGGACCGGTGCAGTGCCCCAACATGCGTCGAATCGCCGAGCGTGGCGTGGTGTTCTCCAACTTCCACACCACGGCGCTGTGCTCGCCCACGCGGGCCTCGCTGCTCACCGGCCGCAACGCCACCACCAACGGCATGGCCACCATCGCCGAGTTCGCCTCCGGCTTCCCGGGCATATCGACGCGGATCCCCTTCGGGAGCGGATTTCTCTCCGAGGTGCTCGCCGAACGGGGCTACAACACCTACGCCGTGGGCAAGTGGCATCTCACACCCGGTGAGGAGTGCAATCAGGCGGCCTACAAGGGTCGGTGGCCGCTCGGTCGTGGTTTCGAGCGCTTCTACGGCTGGCTGGGCGGCGAGACCAACTCGTACTTCCCCGACCTGGTGCACGACAACCACCCGATCGAGCCG